>NZ_CP023009.1:308889-617779 GCF_003515985.1 Lonsdalea britannica
CCTGCGCCATATGCTGGCGTTCAACCGCCACTGGCGTGTCCTGATAGTGGATCCAGCGCCAACCGTGGCACACCACGTCGTAGTCCGCCGCCGTGATCGCCGCCACGACGGCCGGGTTACGCGCCAGCGCCATCGCCACGCCGAACACCGTCAGCGGCAGGCCGCGACGCTGGAACTCTGCATGGATCCGCCAAAAACCCGCGCGTGAGCCGTACTCATATAACGAGTCCATCGACATATGGCGGTCCGGGTAACTGGCCGCGCCGATGATGTCAGACAGAAATTGCTCGGAACCCGCGTCGCCGTGCAGCACGTTATTCTCCGCGCCTTCCTCATAGTTGAGGACAAACTGCACCGCGATACGCGCACGTCCCGGCCATTGGGCGTGCGGCGGCTGGCCCGCGTAACCGATAAGATCGCGCGGGTAGTCCCGCCCTTCCCCCAACGTCTGCGTTAACGTCTTCATGATGTGTCTCTTTTTTATTGCTGAGAAGATACAACCGATGTCAGCGCAGCGGGCTGAACGGGCCGGTCAACGGTTTGGGCAGCGGATAGTCGAGATCGCCGTGTTTGCTGGTAGTCAGTCCCATTCCCACCAGCGATTCAATCAGTTTGACCGCAGCGCTGACGCCGTCGATCACCGGGATCCCCAACTCACGCGTCAATTCAACGGCCAGATCCGCCATCCCCCCGCAGCCCAGCACAATCGCGCCGGATCCATCCTGTTGCTTCGATTGTATACACTGTTCCCGCACCTTCTGTTGCGCCACGCCCTGTACGTCCTCTAGCGCCAGCACCGGAAGATCGATCGCATGCAGCGCGGCGCAGTGGCGTTCAAAGCCATACTGGTGCAGTAGGTGTCGCGCGATGATTAACGTCCGCGGGAGCGTCGTCACAATGGAGAAACGCGTCGCCACCAGCGTCGCCATATGCATCGCGGCTTCGGCAATGCCAACCACCGGCGCGTCGGCCAGCTCGCGTGCCGCCAGCAGTCCCGGATCGCCAAAACAGGCGATGACATGCCCCTGCACGCCCTGCGATTTTCCTTGTTGGATTTGCTCCAGCACGCCAAGGGCCGCGATGGCTTCATCGACATGCCCTTCTATCGACGGCGCGCCGTGAGACGCGCACACGGCCCGGATGTCGGTATCTGCGTGCGCCACTCGCCGGGCCGCGGCACCGATGGTCGCCGTCATTTCCCGGCTGGTGTTCGGGTTGATGACCTGAATCACACAGCGGCTCATGCTGGCTCCTGTCCATGAAGGTGGGCGAACAGGCGGGAAAAGTCCGGCGTTACGCTATCGTCGCGATCAAATCGCAGATTGGCGGTGATATCGTCGAAATGCTGCTGCATGGCGGACGTCAGCGCCGCCGTGTTTTTCTCGCGCAACAGAGCAATCAAGCGCTGATGATCGTGACAGCGACACCCCTGCTGCCACGGCGCGCCGTAGGCGGCGATCACCAGCGACGATCGCAGCGTGAGCTGAGACACCATGCCGGTTAATACCGCATTGCCGGAGATAGCCTGTAGCTGAATATGAAACGCGGCAGACAGGCGGATCGCCTCCGCGCCGTTCTGATCCTGATGAGCTTTGTCTTCCGCCTGCACGCCCTTTTCCAACGCTGCGCAGTGGCTCGGCTGGCAGTGCGCCACCACCTGCGGCAGGTTGGCGCACTCCAACAGACTGCGGGTACGGAAGATCTGCTGCGCCTCTTCTACCGAGGGCGTGGCGACCTGTGCACCACGCTTGGGCGCGAGAGTGATCATTTGCACCGCGGCAAGACGCTGTAGCACTTTGCGGATCCCCGTTCGGCTAACGCCGAAGACCTCAGCCAATGCTTCTTCAGGTAATTTGGTGCCCGGCAGCAGCTGGTGTTCCACAATCGCATTCAGCAGCGCGTGATAAATCACTTCGTCCTTTTGCTTAGAAAGCGCTGCCTCTTCAAGACCATAGGTATAGTTCATCACGTTATCCCATCAACATGTCATCGCTAAATCGTACACCGCAATCATCATTTATTGTATACAAAAAATAGATCATGGCCTGAATCCTGCAAAACCCCTTTCGTATACACCATCGAGTGACGTTGACGTTCGGTTATCAAAAGGAGCAGATTCCATGCCACAAAATGCCTCGTCAAACCGCGCTATGCGGACAGACTACAGCCCCAGGTTATGCAACGAGGATCTCGCGCCGGTGCGGTCGCAGAACTGGTCCTGGTATAACATTTTTTCTTTCTGGATGTCCGACGTCCACAGTATGGGCGGCTACGTTGTCGCGGCCAGTTTCTTTACGCTGGGGCTGGCCAGCTGGCAGGTGCTCATCTGTCTGCTGGCCGGTATCGGCATCGTCCAGCTGTGCGCCAATTTGATCGCCAAACCCAGCCAGATGAGCGGTGTTCCCTATGCCGTGATTTGCCGTCAGGCTTTCGGGGTTTTCGGTGCGAACATCCCGGCGGTGATCCGTGGACTAATCGCCTTCGCGTGGTATGGCATTCAGACTTACCTCGCCGCCAACGCGCTGATGTTGGCGCTGCTGAAGTTCTACCCCTCGCTGATCCCGCTGACCGAACGTCATTGGCTGGGCCTGTCGGCGCTCGGCTGGATCTGCTTCGGCATACTGTGGCTGCTGCAGGCGATGGTGTTCTGGCACGGCATGTCCGCTATTAAGCGGTTTATCGATTTCGCCGGTCCCGCGGTCTATGCGGTGATGCTGGGGCTGGCCGGGTGGATTGTTTACCAAACCGGTTGGGACGGCATTTCCTTCACGCTGTCCAGCCAATCGTTGAGCGCGAGCGAGCAGCTGTGGCAGATGATCACCGCCATCGCGCTGGTGGTGTCCTATTTCTCCGGACCGCTGCTGAACTTCGGCGACTTTTCCCGGTACGGCAAAAGCATCCGCGAGGTGCGCCGCGGCAACTTCTGGGGGCTGCCGGTCAACTTCCTGCTGTTCTCCATCGTGACGGTGGTGATCGTTTCCGGCACGCAGTCGCTCTTCGGCAAGATGATCACCGATCCGATCGAAACCGTGAGCCACATCGGCAGCGGCGTTGCCGTCGCGCTGGGCCTGCTGACCATGATTATCGCGACGATTGGTATCAACATTGTGGCGAACTTCGTGTCGCCAGCCTTCGACTTCTCCAACTGTTCGCCACAGCGGATCAGCTTCCGCGCGGGGGGGATGATCGCCGCCGTAGGATCGATCCTGCTGACGCCCTGGAACCTCTTTCAATCCCCCGAACTGATCCACTACACGCTGGACGTCCTGGCGGCCTTCATCGGCCCGCTGTTTGGGATCTTGCTGGCGGATTTCTATCTGATCAAAGGCGGGAAGGTACACGTCGACGATCTGTTCAACGCAACCCCGCAGGGGCGCTACTGGTATCGCCGCGGTTTCAATCCCAACGCGATTCTGGCGCTGATCCCCGCGGTCGCCATCGGTCTTTTTATTGGTTTTGTGCCGTCGTGGCATGCGCTGGCTAATTTCAACTGGTTTATCGGCGCGGCGCTGGGCGCGGGTTGTTATCGTTTTCTGGCGCGTCATGAACGCAACCCAGCTTATCCGCTCCGCCCTCTCTCGATGCCCGGACTGGAATAAACATGTCGCATCACATGGGCCCGCCTTCTGTTCCCCAAACAAAAACATCCCGGCCAAAGCCGGGATGTGAGGTGTGAAATGGCGCGAGTGCGCCAGCAGCGTGGGTTATTTCAGTTTGTAGATCCCCGTCTGCCACGGTTGCAGATTAAGCACGGTGGCATTGTCTGCAGGTTTGGCCTTTTCACCGCTTTCGAGCAACGTTTCGCCTATCGCCAGATGATCCGGCAACGTGTAATCGATCGGATGTTCTTTGAAGTTGATCACCACCAGATAACGATCGCCCTTCATCGTGCGTGTATACGCGAAGACGTCGGGATTCTGCGAGTCCAGATCCGCGTATTGACCGTAGACCAGCGCCGGGATGCGGTGACGCAACGCGATCATTTCACGGTAGTAGTTGTAGACCGAGTTCGGATTGCCCACTTCGCTCGCCGCATTGATCTCTTTATACGTCGGGTTCACCGTGTACCAAGGCGTACCGGTCGTGAAGCCCGCGTTTTTCTCGGCGCTCCACTGCATCGGCGTTCTGCCTTGTTCACGCGAGGTGATGCGGACGTTATTCAGGAAGTCGTCTTCCTTCACTTTTCCACCCAGAACCAGGTTCTTGTAGAACGCTTTGGTTTGAATGTCGTTATAGTCGTCGATGGACTTGAACGGCGCATTGATCATCCCAAGCTCGTCGCCCTGGTAGATAAACGGCGTGGCATGCTGCGTCAGCAGCAGCGTACCCAGCGCTTTCGCGGAGCGTTCACGCCATTCCGGACGGTCGTCGCCGATAGTGGAAACGACGCGCGGGTTATCATGACTCCCAAGGAAGAACGCCAGCCAGCCGTACTCGCCGCCGGATTCGTTTGCATGTTTCACCACTTCTTTCAACTGCGGCAACGTCCAACCTTTGTAATGCCATTTTTCGCCCGGATAGCGATAGAACAACACCGACTCGAACGTGAATGCCAGATCCATTTCGTGGCGTCGCTGGTCGACGTAATCCTTCAGCGACTCTTGCGGCACCGCGAAGGCTTCGGCGGCGAACGCCATATCTTTATGATGTGACAGAACGTGGTCGTTCATGTCTTTGAGATAACGGTGAACATTCGGTCCGTCGCCATAAGTCGCAGCGGCGTGCCCCAGCTGCTGCTGATTCAGATCCGGAAATCCCGGATGTTTGGAGATAGTGTTGATGGAGTCGAATCGCAGGCCGGAGACCCCTTTCGACAGCCAGAACTCCATGACGTCATACAGCTCTTTTCTCACCTGTGGGTTGCTCCAGTCGAGATCCGGCTGATGTACGCTAAAGTAGTGAAGATAGTACTCGTCGGTCTTGGCCTCTTTTTCCCACGCCGGACCGCTGAATATCGATGGGTAGTTATTGGGGGCGCCGCCGTTTTTGCCTTCACGCCAGAAGTAGTAGCTGCGATAAGGGTTATTGGTCGATTCTTTGCTTTTCAGGAACCACGGGTGTTCATCACTGGTGTGGTTAAACACAATATCGATCATCAGGCGCATATTGCGTTTTTTCATTTCAGCGACAAGCCGGTCGAAATCTTCCATCGTACCGAAGTCTGCCATGACTTTTTTATAGTCGCGGACGTCGTAGCCGCTGTCTTGATTCGGGGAGTCGTAATGCGGCGTGATCCAGATGGCGTCGATGCCAAGGTTGTGCAAATAATCCAGCTTCTCAATCAAGCCGTTGAAATCACCGATACCATCTCCGTTGCCATCGTTGAACGAGCGGAGATAGACCTCGTAAAAGACCGCCTGCTTCCACCAGACCGGGTAGTCGTCAGAACGTTGAATAACGGGGCCATGAGGAGACGTCGCTTCCGCAGGCTCCGCCTGAACCTGAGGGACATTCCCGCACAGGGCAATACCTAGACTTATCGCAATCAGCGATGCCAATCTCAGTTTATTCATATCCTTTTTTTCCTTGCTTTAAACAATAAGAAAAACACAGTTTTTATTTCTGATTTTAGGGAGAGGGCATGTAAAAACAGCGAGGTCGAGAATAGCACCATGAAAATAAGCACACATCACTTTAATATTGAATTAATACCGTAAAAGCCTATACCCATGAATTAATCAATTCATGAAAAATACCTCAAAAAACATTCCTTAACGTGTAATAGCCTCATATTCATATTCCCCCTTGAAAATCACTCGCCGTATTATCATTAAATATAAAAATGTTCTTTTTGGTGATTATTGGAAATAAATGGTCTGCAGAGTTAAAACAAAAACAATCAAAATCAACCAGTAAAGTCATGCCGCTCATATTTAAATCCGCACCATGAGAAGTTTAAAACGCATAACGGCAACTTTATCGTCACCAATAGATCACGGTGAAAAAATATTTTTACCGTTTTTATTTACATAATGATGTCACTAATCACGGAATTTACGACGACTATAAAAAAACCATCGATACGATAAAAAGCACATTTCGTTAATATTATTTACCCACCATTACATCCACATTTAAAATAACCCGTGCGTTTCCGTTCATTTCGTTACACTTATTTACCGTTAATTCATACCTGCTTTTTTTACCCCAAAAAATCATTCCTCTTCTCGGTGCTTTAATAGCCCGATTGACGTTAAAAAGGGATGAAAATAACGGGGGGTACCGCCTATGCCGATTGGCAGGCTCGAACGACCGCTGACGTGATGACCGCGTAGAAGCGGGTCATCACGTCATTTTCGCTCGCTGCGCGACCCGACAGAGGACATCACGGGAAAATCTGCACAGCATCGGAAAGTATTTTCCGAACTCAGGTATCGTTCAATCAGTTCAGCTGGTAGATCCCAGACTGCCACGGTTGGAGAGTGAGAGAGGACGCATTGTGCGCAGGCGCGGCTTTCGCACCGCTTTCAATCAGCGCTTTATCAATGGTGAGCGACTGCGGCAAGGGGTAATTGATCACCTTTTCTTTGAAGTTGATCACCACCAGATACTTCGCGTCTTTGGTGATTCGGGTGTAGGCATAAATATCCTCATTTTTCGGCGCCAGGTCCGTGTATTGGCCGTAGGTCAGCGCAGGCGTTCGATGGCGCAGCGCGATCAACTGTTGGTAATAGTGATAGATGGAATCATCATGCGCGACCTCATTTGCCGCATTGATGACCTTATAGTTGGGATTGACCTTCAGCCACGGCGTACCCGTAGTGAAACCGGCATTTTGCTGCGCATCCCATTGGAACGGCGTCCGGGCATTATCCCGGGTCGTCTTTTTCGCATTTTCCAAAAACCAGTCGGCCTTGACCTTGCCAGTCTCGACATAGTCTTGCCAGAAACCCTTGATTTCAAGATCGTCATACTCTGAAATCGACTTGAAGGGATAGTTGGTCATGCCCAGCTCTTCCCCCTGATAGATAAAGGGCGTCGCGCGCTGCGTCATCTGCAGCGTCGCCAGAGCCCGTGCGGACTTGCTACGCCACTCCGGACGGTCATCGCCAAAGGCAGACACCGCGCGAGGGTTATCATGATTTCCCAGGAAGAACGCGTTCCATCCATAATCACCCGCGACATTATTCATGTTTTGCACCACCTGTTTAAATTCGCTCAGCGTCCAATCGCGATAGCGCCACTTCTCAGCCATGTGGCGATACAGCAGGATCAGGTCGAAAGTGAAGACCATGTCCAGCTCTTCCCGACGTTGATCGACATACAGAGGCACCTGTTTGAGTGGTACGCCGAACACTTCACCCGCCGTCACGATATCGGGGTAGTGAGACAAGACCTCAGTGTAAATCTCATGGATATAGGCATGCAGGTTCGGCCCCTGCGTGTAGGTCACCGCATAGGCGGCGAGTTCTTGAGGCGTCAGATCGGGGAATCCGGGGAACTTGGAGTAGGTGCCGACCGTGTCGAAACGCAGGCCAGCGACCCCTTTATCCAGCCAAAACCGGACGATGTCATACAATTCATGGCGGACTTTCGGGTTGTCCCAATTCAGATCAGGCTGATGCTTGCTGAAGTAATGGAGATAATATTGATCGGTCTTAGCATCTTTTTCCCATGCCGAGCCGCCAAAGAAAGAGTGATAATTGTTTGGCGCTCCGCCGTTTTTACCGTCCTGCCAGATATAAAAATCTCGATAGGGATTATTTTTCGACGAGCGACTTTCCTTAAACCACTCATTTTGATCGCTGGTATGATTAATCACCACATCAATCATCAAACGCATATCGCGTTTTTTCATTTCAGCCATTAAGCGGTTGAAATCGTCCATCGTTCCATATTCACTCATGATGTTTTTATAATCACGAATGTCATAACCGCTATCAGTATTGGGTGAATCATAATGGGGTGTAACCCAAATAGCATTGATACCCAATCCTTTCAAATAATCCAACTTGTCAATAATACCTTGAATATCCCCGATACCATCTCCATTGGTGTCCTTGAAAGAACGCGGATATATCTGATAAAAAACGGCTTCCTTCCACCATAAAGGATAATCAGCAGATTGCTGTACTGTCGCTAGTGCTGGACCATTTTCGGCCTTGGCTAAGTTGAAACTGCTCGATAGAATAATACTCAGGCTCATAGCCGCAAGCGACGTTAGTTTCTGTTTGGACATATCCTTCTCCTTGATTCTCCGACGTGTTACTGCAATAAATATTGCTTATACTTGCGCTCTTAAATTAAAAGCGGTGCAGAGATTAGCATCATGAAAATATGTATACATCACTTTATTTTTCAATAGATACTCATATATTAATTTCTATTTTACTGTTTCAATTTGCATTCAATTTAAAATGACTTATTTAGTATTTTTCATGAGCTATTTCATTCATCGAAAAAGAATATTATTTAGCATCATTCATTTTGCTATTACCTGTTTATACATTTTTACTCCGCTCATTATTCTCGTGCGTCTGGATATATCGGCCGGAACGTTAACGTTTCTCCCCGTTAAAACCCGGTTATCGAAGACGTCGTACAAAGACCGCATAGGGGTGGCGCAACGGGAGGATTCGGTCCCATGATCGGCACGGAGGAGAACGGAAGATGAGAGATGAGATATGAGAGATGAGAGATGAGAGATGAGAGACACAATGCAAGCGCCACAGGCGGAGTAAAGAGAAGCCCACCTACAGCATGCGGAGAATCACGGCTGTTAAGAGCGATGTCCAAAGGACCATCGTCGCTGAAACTGTCGTCATGAACATGCCGGGAGTCTCGAAACGTCATCACGCATCGCGCTAACGGGGGCAATATGGCGTCTTTTTCCTGACGCTGAATGCGCCTTTCATGGGGGCCGTGATGGGATGAAAACCCTGACGTAAGACGGGGTTTTCGCGCAACAGTCAGGGACTCAAAATACATCGCGGTGGAAGGGGATCGTGGGCAAAATAATGCCTTGTATCTCGGGAAAAAATGCGAAATATATCCGTTTCTTTTGAGGAATATTATCCACCCCAGAAAGATCCCCTCATTTACCGTCCGCCGGAGCAAGGCAACATTCCGTGCGGACCCCCTCCCTATACCCCCTGGTTATTTTAGCAAAACCAGGACTAACGCCTTCAGCTTACAGCCCTTTTTTTCATCGAAAATCATGCGCCAACGCCCTATTTATTTGCACAGGGATAAATATTGGAAACCACCAAAATTCAGGAAGAGAAAATATATTTAAAATCATCATCAATAATTTTTACTGAATCCATTCAACACCATGATTTTAATAGTATTTTTATTTGTTTAATATTGTTAATGATTTTTAATTTCAGATATTTAATGACGATATTTTCCGGTATAAAAACAGCTAAAAAACCGAAAATAACAAGGAGGAGAAATTACTCAATCCGACCTCAGGGGTTGTCTCAAATTATTATTATGGTAGGGTATACGGCTGTTTTATCGTTACCAGGGCAGATCTATAGCGCATAACATCAAAGCAATATCGTCACTATAGGAACTAACCAATTTCATGGCAATTAAACTTGAAGTAAAAAATC
The DNA here is from genome assembly GCF_003515985.1 of Lonsdalea britannica. Lineage (GTDB taxonomy): Bacteria > Pseudomonadota > Gammaproteobacteria > Enterobacterales > Enterobacteriaceae > Lonsdalea > Lonsdalea britannica. The sequence goes on from NZ_CP023009.1 coordinate 318,447, forward strand.
TCTACAAAATATTTGGCGAACATCCTGACCGTGCATTCAAGCTGATGGACAAGGGCTTGAATAAAGATCAGGTGTTTGAAAAGACCGGACTCACGGTCGGTGTCGAAAACGCCAATCTGGCCATTGAAGAAGGCGAGATATTTGTCATCATGGGATTATCCGGGTCAGGAAAATCCACGCTAGTACGCCTTCTCAATCGTCTGATAGAACCCACGCGCGGTCAGGTGCTGATCGACGGCGAAGATATCGCCCGAATCTCGGACAGCGCCCTGCGTGAAGTTCGCCGCAAAAAGATCAGTATGGTGTTTCAGTCGTTCGCGCTGATGCCCCATCTGAACATCCTCGACAATACCGCGTTCGGTATGGATCTGGCGGGTATCCCCAAAGCAGAACGGGAGCAGAAAGCGCAAGACGCCCTGCAACAGGTCGGACTGGAAGCCTATGCGGCCTCCTACCCTGACGAGCTGTCCGGCGGGATGCGTCAACGTGTGGGCTTGGCTCGCGCACTGGCTAACGACCCGGACATCCTGCTAATGGATGAAGCGTTCTCGGCACTCGACCCCCTGATTCGTACCGAAATGCAGGATGAACTGGTCAAGCTGCAGTCTCGCCAACAGCGCACCATCGTGTTCATTTCCCATGACCTCGACGAGGCCATGCGTATCGGCGACCGTATCGCCATCATGCGCAATGGTGAAGTGATTCAGGTCGGCACGCCGGATGAAATTCTGAACAATCCGGCCAACGACTACGTGCGCACCTTCTTCCGCGGCGTCGACATCAGTCAGGTGTTCAGCGCCAAAGATATCGCGCGCCGCCGTCCGGTCGCCATCATCCGTAAATCTCCCGGCGTGGGGCCGCGTTCTGCGCTGGCCATTTTGCAGGAAGAGGATCGGGAGTTCGGCTATGTGCTGGAACGAGGCCAAAAATTCATCGGTATCGTCTCTATCGAATCGCTGAAAGAGGCCCACAAGAAGCAACTGCCGCTTGACCAGGCGTTACTGTCCGAACCGTCTCCGGTTCCCGCCGACATGCCGCTCAACGAGCTGATTTCCCTCGTGGCGCAGGCTCCCTGCGCCATACCGGTCGTCGGTGAAAACAATGAGTACATGGGCATCATCTCCAAAGGGATGCTGCTGCAGGCACTGGATAAAGAGGGCTCTCTGAATGACTGATGCGACTAATCCGTGGGAAACCACCACAACCGCTGAACAAGCCGCGCAGCAACCGGCCGCTGCGCCGCAGGCCGATCCTTGGGGCGCAGCCCCCGCCCCGACTGATGGCGGCGGCGCTGACGCCTGGGGCAACGCCGCTCCACCCGCTGGTGGCACCGACGTTCCCGCCGGGAGCACCGACTGGCTAAGCAGCGCGCCGGCGCCGGAACCTGAGCACTTTAGCCTGCTCGATCCGTTCAAGCATACCCTGATCCCGCTGGATAGCTGGGTGACGCGCGGCATCGACTGGCTGGTGGTGCACTTCCGCCCGGTGTTTCAGGGCGTGCGCGTGCCGGTCGATATTATCCTCAACGCTTTCCAGCAGCTGCTGATGGGGATGCCTGCTCCGGTCGCCATCATCGTGTTCTCTCTGCTGGCCTGGCAGGTCTCTAGCTTCGGCATGGGGATGGCGGCGTTTATTTCCCTAATCTTGATCGGCGCTATCGGCGCTTGGTCTCAGGCGATGGTGACGCTGTCTCTGGTGTTGACCGCCCTGTTCTTCTGCGTCCTGATCGGCCTTCCCATGGGGATTTGGCTGGCGCGCAGCGAACGGGCCGCGAAGATTATCCGACCTCTGCTGGATGCGATGCAGACAACGCCTGCGTTCGTCTATCTGGTGCCGATCGTCATGTTGTTCGGGATCGGAAACGTACCGGGCGTGGTCGTGACCATTATCTTTGCGCTGCCGCCAATAGTCCGTCTGACCATTCTCGGAATTCGACAGGTTCCCGCTGACCTGCTGGAAGCCGCTGAGTCGTTCGGCGCCAGCCCGCGTCAGATGCTGTTTAAAGTTCAGCTGCCGCTGGCGATGCCGACCATTATGGCCGGTGTCAACCAAACGCTAATGCTGGCGCTGTCGATGGTGGTTATCGCCTCCATGATCGCCGTCGGCGGTCTGGGACAGATGGTACTGCGCGGTATCGGCCGACTCGATATGGGTCAGGCTGCCATCGGCGGCGTTGGGATCGTCATTCTGGCCATCATCCTTGACCGTCTGACCCAGTCTCTGGGCCGTGACAAACGCAGCCGCAACAATCAGCGCTGGTTCAACAGCGGTCCTATCGGTCTGCTGGCCCGTCCTTTCATCAAGTCCTGATGCTCTGACTCTCGTGACCGGCTCCGGTCGGTCACATCAAGATAAATAATCATAATGACAGGGGACGCCACGTGTCCCCGACACCAACAAGAGGAATTCTTATGCGTAAAACAGGCATAATGTCGTTTGCCCTGACCGCCGTACTTAGTACCTCTCTCGCGGCCGCCGAACTTCCGGGAAAAGGCGTTACCGTACAGCCGATTCAGAGCACGCTGACGGAAGAAACCTTCCAGACTGAGCTGGTGAACAAAGCGTTGGAAAAACTGGGCTACGACGTCCAGCCGACGCGTGAAGTGGACTACAACGTCGCTTACACCTCTATCGCAAACGGCGACGCGACTTTCATGGCGGTCAACTGGGATCCGCTGCAGAACGACCAGTATAAATCCGCAGGCGGCGACGCCAAATTCTTCCGTCAGGGCATCTATATTTCCGGTGCTGCGCAGGGTTATCTGATCGATAAGAAAACGGCGGAGCAGTACAAGATCACCAACATCGCTCAGCTAAAAGATCCTAAAATCGCCAAGTTGTTCGATACCAACGATGACGGCAAAGCTGATTTGACCGGTTGTAATCCGGGCTGGGGCTGTGAAGCGGCCATTAACAATCACGTGAAGGCCTACGGCCTGACGCCGACGGTGGAACACAACCAGGGTAACTATGCGGCGATGATCGCCGACACCATTACCCGTTTCCACGAAGGTAAACCGATCCTGTACTACACCTGGACGCCATACTGGGTCAGCAATGTGCTGGTGCCGGGACGCGACGTCGTCTGGCTGCAGGTGCCTTTCTCCTCCCAGCCGGGAGATATGAAAGGCGTCAGCACCAAGCTGCCTAACGGCGCCGACTACGGTTTCCCGGTTAACAACGTTCGTATCGCCGCCAACAAGGTATGGGCCGAGAAAAACCCTGCTGCGGCCAAATTGTTCTCCAGCATGTGGTTGCCGGTTGCCGATGTGAATGCGCAGAACCAGCGTATGCACGCCGGTGAGTCGTCTGAAGAGGCGATCGAGCGTCACGTTAACGGCTGGATCAAAGCCCACCAGAAACAGTTTGACGCATGGGTCGACTCCGCACGCGCCGCTGCGAAGTAAATCGTTTTTAGGAGCGCCTGCCCCGTCAGGCGCTCTTCTTTCCCACGGTTCCTACTGGCTTTTTAGCCCCCCCCCTTTCAATCCGTTTCCAGCCTCTTGCCGACCTCATCATTTCCACATACGCCATCGTGATAGCGATGACTCACGCTGGAATGATTACGCATGAAATTGACTCAAAGGGTGGTATCAATGGGGGATCTGTCCGATACTACCAACCTTTAGCCTTAACAAATAGTTAACCATTTCATGAACACCGCCATACCACGAACCCAAACGTTAAGCCCTGCGCTAACCCTCTTGATGTCCGCCGCAACCGGCCTGATGGTAGCGAGCAATTACTACGCACAACCGCTATTGGATGCTATCGCCAACGCGTTCATGCTTTCTCCCAATCAGGCGGGTTTTATCGTCACCGCAGCCCAATTGGGCTATGCCGTGGGCCTGCTGCTGTTGGTGCCGCTGGGCGATATGCTGGAGCGCCGGGGACTGATTGTCGGTATGAGCCTGCTGTCCGCCGCCGGTATGCTGGTTACCGCATCGTCGTCATCACTGTGGGTCATGATACTCGGCACGGCACTGACCGGGATGTTCTCCGTCGCCGCGCAGCTTCTGGTGCCGCTAGCCGCGACGCTGGCCTCGCCGGAAACCCGAGGTAAAGTGGTCGGTACCGTGATGAGCGGCCTGCTGCTCGGGATATTGCTAGCCCGAACGTTGGCGGGCGCGCTGGCGTCTCTGGGCGGATGGCGACTGGTTTACTGGGTCGCGAGCGTTCTGATGATCGCCCTGTCTTTGCTGTTGTGGCGGGCTTTGCCTCGTTATAAACAAGACAATCAGCTGAATTATCCGCAGCTGCTGTCTTCGATTTTTCATCTCATGATCACGTACAAGCCGCTGCGCATTCGTTCCATTTTAGGCGGCCTGACGTTCGCGAACTTCAGCATTCTATGGACCTCGATGGCGTTTCTGCTGTCCGCGCCGCCGTATCGTTACTCCGAGGCCGTAATTGGCCTGTTTGGATTGGTCGGCGCGGCAGGAGCGCTGGCTGCCACGCGAGCCGGACGTCTGGCAGACCGCGGCCATGCCAAAACGGTCACGACCGTCGGCCTTGTCGTGCTGGCGCTGTCGTGGCTGCCCATCGCCGCAGGCGTTCACTCCATCCTGCTGTTGCTGATCGGGATTTTGGCGTTGGATCTGACGGTTCAGGGCGTGCATGTCACCAATCAGAGCATCATCTACCGCGACATGCCTGAAGCCCGTAATCGAATTACCTCAGGTTATATGACCGCCTATTTCATCGGCGGGGCATTAGGCTCGATGTTATCCGCTACGATGTTTCAGTACTTCGGCTGGCTGGGCGTTTCCATTGCGGGTTTCCTAACCAGCCTTATCGCCCTCTTGGTCTGGTGGTATAATAGAAACGACGTTTCTTAAATGTGACAGCCCTATCGGATCTTTTAATCCGGTAGGGGATTTCCACGAATGCCCGTCTTTAGGAAATTTTTTCTTTTTTTTATCAAAAAATAAATTGCGACAAATTGGAATAAAACACATAAAAATCAACACAATATTTATTTAAGTGCTTTCATCCCCCCGCTTTTTTTACCACTTTTGGTACTTTCCGTCATTTACCCAAGTAATAACCTGCGTTACTATACAGAAAGTGATTAATGAGGTTGACATAAATGGAAAGTTCGTTTGCACCAATAGAAAGTATGCTGCGCATGCGCGCCACTCGCCATCCCGACTTCCCGTACAAGGAAGTTACGATGCTTCGTCTGTTTCTACATTTGCAGACAAAAATACTTGAACACCGTAATCGAATGCTGAAGGAACAGAACATCAATGAGACGCTGTTCATGGCATTGCTTACGCTTGAATCTCAAGAGTCTTATAGCATTCAGCCTTCCGAGCTCAGCGCCGCGCTCGGTTCATCACGCACCAACGCCACACGTATTGCGGATGAACTGGAAAAACGCGGTTGGATTGAGCGCCGGGAGAGTGAAAGCGACCGACGTTGCCTGCACTTGTTCATGACGGAAAAAGGGAAGGCTTTCTTGAATGAGTTACTCCCGCCGCAACACTTTAGTCTGCATCAGCTATGCTCTGTCTTGGATGACGAAGAGCAGCTCGAGTTGGAAACCTTGATGCGTAAACTACTGGGACGCCTTGACGAAATCGAAAAAGGTATGCCGATTTAGTATTTCACCATCATCATAAGTCAGCGCCATGCCGCCCCACACTGACATTTACCGACACCAGGCGGACATTCTCGTGACGTGCACATCCTTGAGCGCAAGGAATCACGAGACGTTCTCAGTGTGGTCCCGGCACGGGCTGTCTATTTATCGCAGCCTGAGCGTTAGCGACATCACCCTCACATCGCCGTATGGCAATTACCCATTAAAGAATGAGAAGTACATTAGGGGAAACCATGAGCTCCACTGTGGAAACATCTGCACCGCAACCTGTCAAAAAGAACAAACCCCGTCGGAAACGCATCTTAACGTTATTAACACTTATATTTTTATTCCTGGGCTGCCTGTGGCTCGCTTATTGGTTCCTGGTTTTACGTCATCATCAGGAAACCGATGATGCGTATGTCGCGGGTAACCAGATCCAGATTATGTCGCAGGTCGCCGGTAGCGTGACCAGCGTCAACGTCGACAGCACGGACTTCGTCAGAAAAGGCGATGTGTTGGTCGAACTCGACCCAACCGACGCCCAACAGGCATACGAGCGTGCGCAAACCGCGCTGGCCAATAGCGTGCGTCAGGTTCATCAGTTAATTATCAATAATCGTCAGTATCAGGCGAATATCGCGCTCCGGCAGACCGCGCTCAACCAAGCGGTCAGCGATTTGAATCGCCGAGAAACGCTGGGTAAAGTCAACGCCATCGGACGCGAAGATGTGCAGCATGCGCGCGATGCCGTCGCCAGCGCACAGGCGTCGCTGGATGTCGCCAAACAGCAATTCGCCGCCAATCAGGCGCTGATTCTTAATACGCCGTTGGAAAAGCAGCCGGCGATACAGCAGAGCGCCGCCGACTTGCGTGACGCCTGGCTGGCGTTGCAGCGGACGCACATTGTGAGCCCGGTAGATGGCTATGTTTCACGCCGCAGTGTACAGGTCGGCGCCCGGATTGCTTCAACATCGGCTCTGATGGTGGTGGTTCCCGCCAAAGGCCTGTGGGTGGACGCCAACTTCAAGGAAACCCAGTTAGCCAATATGCGTATCGGCCAGCCCGCCACCCTCGTCAGCGATCTTTATGGCGACGATGTGGTTTATAAAGGCAAGGTTGTTGGCCTGGATATGGGCACCGGCAGCGCCTTTTCTCTTCTGCCAGCGCAGAATGCCACCGGCAACTGGATTAAAGTCGTCCAGCGTCTTCCCGTCCGGGTTGAGCTCGATCCGCAAGAGCTGGCGGATCACCCTCTGCGCATCGGTCTGTCGATGCTGGTCAATGTCGATACCGCCAATGCGGACGGTAAAGTCTTATCTGACGTACCGCGTAGCGAACCCGCCTACCAGAGCGATGCGCTGGAGCTGAATATGGCGCCGGTCAATCAGACTATCGACGAGATTATCCGTGCTAACGCAGGCTGAGCATGAGGGATAAACACGTGCAGAAGAAACCGCTAGAGGGAATACAGCTGGCCTTGTTGACCATCGCGCTCGCGTTGGCCACCTTCATGCAGGTACTGGATTCGACCATCGCCAACGTAGCGATCCCGACGATTGCCGGCAATCTGGGGTCATCCAACTCTCAGGGCACCTGGGTGATCACCTCCTTCGGGGTGGCGAACGCCATTTCTATTCCGATTACCGGTTGGCTGGCGAAACGCTTTGGCGAAGTTCGCCTTTTCGTCTGGGCCACGGGACTGTTTGCGCTGATGTCCTGGCTGTGCGGTATCTCCAACAGCCTGGAAATGTTGATCTTCTTCCGTGTCCTGCAAGGACTGGTTGCAGGCCCGATCATCCCATTGTCGCAAAGCCTGCTATTGAACAACTATCCTCCGGCGAAACGCAGTATCGCACTGGCGCTGTGGTCGATGACCGTCGTCGTCGCGCCGATTTTCGGTCCGATCCTCGGCGGTTGGATCAGCGACAACTACCATTGGGGATGGATTTTCTTTATCAATATTCCGCTGGGCGTGCTGGTGGTGGTGCTGACGTTGCAGCTGCTGCGCGGACGTGAGACAGCGGTCACGATCAGGCCGATAGACTCTATCGGTCTGGTGCTGCTGGTGTTGGGCGTGGGCTGCCTGCAAATGATGCTTGATCGTGGAAAGGAGCTGGACTGGTTTAACTCTACTGAGATCATCACGCTATGCGTCGTCGCGGTTATAGCTCTGGTGTTCCTCGTAGTATGGGAGCTAACGGATGATAATCCGGTCGTCGACCTCTCCCTCTTTAAATCCCGTAACTTCACCATTGGCTGCCTGTGCACCAGCCTGGCATTTATGTTCTATTTCGGTGCCATCGTTCTTATGCCGCAGCTATTGCAGGAAGTTTATGGCTATACCGCTACCTGGGCAGGATTGGCATCGGCCCCCGTCGGGCTGATGCCAGTGCTATTGTCGCCGCTCATCGGTCGCTTCGCGCCGCGTCTGGATATGCGCTATCTGGTCAGCTTCAGCTTTGTGATGTACGCCGTCTGCTTCTATTGGCGTACCTATACCTTTGAACCGGGCATGGACTTCGCGGCTTCGGCCTGGCCTCAGTTCGTACAGGGATTTGCGGTGGCGTGCTTCTTTATGCCTTTGACGACGATTACCTTGTCAGGGCTCGGGCCAGAGCGATTGGCGGCAGCATCCAGTTTGTTCAACTTCTCGCGTACCCTCGCGGGCTCCATCGGAACATCGCTGACAACCACGCTTTGGGAGCGGCGAGAAGCGCTACATCACGCTCAGTTGACGGAATCCGTGTCGCCTTATAATCCGATTGCACAGCAGGTCTATCAGCAAATGGAGGCTTTAGGGCTTACACAGCAGCAGGTCTCTTCTTATCTTGCTCAACAGATTACCGGGCAAGGCCTAATCATTGCTGCAAACGAGATCTTTTGGGCCGCAGCGGCAATATTTATCGTGCTGATTGTGTTGGTATGGTTCGCTCGTCCCCCCTTTGGCAGTGCCGGAGGGGGTGGCGGCGCGCACTAAGCCAATTGCAGCGTCTGATTACCGTGCCGTCCTCTTTGGGGACGGCATTTTTGTCTTTGACTAAGAGAGACGTTACTCGATTCGCAATCCGGCGTTAGCCACACCGTTTAACCTTCTATTTTACCGTCACTTCATCCTCTAAACCGCCTTGGCCAACTACATCCTTCCCATCTATAGCAGCTCGACGCATTTCGTTATCTCCAATCTCAAAATGAGCAAAAACGAAACCACCTCAGAATAAAACCCCAAAAAGAACTCATTAAATCGCCAAAAAGAAAAACAAAAAACCACAAAAACGTCATTTTAAAACAATAAGCCCAAATCAGTTAAAATTATCAAATTAGCATTGAACGCCAGAAACATACTGTATATAGTATCAGCACTGTACAGACATACAGTAAAACAAATCACTCACTTTTACAGGAGATACACCATGGCCATTCGTAAAGAACTGAAAGCCACCCCCGCTTACAAACCGACAATCTGGACTCGTGCCGATGCGTTGAAAGTCACCTTCGACGATCCGACGACCACTCAGCCTTTGGTCAGTGCCGACTTTAAAACCATGAGCGACGACGTATTCATCTGGGATACCATGCCGCTGCGTGATATTAACGGTCACACTGTGTCAGTCGATGGCTGGTCAGTCATTTTCACCCTGACCGCGGATCGTCAAGAAGACAACCCTGCTTACCTGGATGAAAACGGCAACTACAACATCTCTCTTGACTGGAACGACCGCCACGGTCGCGCAAAGATCTGCTACTGGTTCTCACGTAACAGTAAAGATTGGACCTTCGGTGGCCGCATGATGGCTGAAGGCGTTTCTCCTACCACTCGCGAATGGGCTGGTTCTCCCATTCTGCTGAATGAAAAAGGCGACATCGCATTCTACTACACCGCGGTGACTCCTGGTTCAACCGTATCCAAAGTACGTGGTCGTGTTGTAACGACGTCCACCGGCGTGGAAATGGTCGGCTTCAACAAAGTATTCAGCCTGTTCGACGCCGATGGCGCGATTTACCAGACTGAAGAACAAAACCAGTACTGGGCCTTCCGCGATCCATGGCCGTTCCGTGACCCGAAAAGCGGCAAGCTGTACATGCTGTTCGAAGGTAACGTTGCTGGTGTTCGTGGTTCTCATGTCGTCGGTGATGACGAACTGGGTGATGTACCGCCGGGTTACGAAGAAGTGGGTGGCTCACGCTACCAGACGGGTTGTATCGGTATTGCTGTTGCGCTGGATGAAGATGGCGACCAATGGGAACTGTTACCGCCGCTGGTTACCGCTGTTGGCGTCAACGATCAGACCGAACGTCCTCACTTCGTATTCCAGGACGACCAGTACTACCTGATGACCATCAGCCACACGTATACCTATGCTGACGGCCTGACCGGTCCGGATGGTGTTTACGGCTTCCTGAGCGACGAGCTGTTTGGCCAGTATGAGCCGATGAACGGTTCTGGTCTGGTTCTGGGTAACCCTTCCAGCCAGCCTTACCAGACTTATTCACACTATGTCATGCCTAACGGCCTGGTAACGTCCTTCATCGACAGCGTGCCTACCGATGTGGAAACGACCGGTATGGAATATCGTATTGGTGGGACTGAAGCACCGACCGTGAAGATCAAATTCATCGGCTCTCGTAGCTTCGTGGTTGAAGAACTGGATTACGGCTACATTCCGCCGGAACTGGATGTGAAAACGCTGTAAAGAATGACCCACTCATGTGGGCCATACTCAGCACTTCAATGTTGACCGGCACCTAGCCATGCCCGGCGAGGGTGCCAAAAAAGAAGGCCAGTCAGGTGACACTGACTGGCCTTCACTATATCACGCTTAAAAACAGGATGTCACCGTTCAGCCTTGATTCTGACGCCACCATTCCGCCAGCAGGATACCGGTCGCAACAGAAATATTCAGGCTCTCGACCTTACCGGTTCCGTCGATAGACACCTTCACGCCGCCTTGTTCCCAAGCTCCGTCTGTCAAACCATCACCCTCTTCACCCAAAACGATCACCGTTTTGGCAGGTAATGTGGCCCCCGATAAAGGTGTGCCTTTGTGACTGGACGTGGTGACGATGGTGTACCCGGCACGTCGGAATTCCTCCAACGCATCTATCAACCCTTCGGTACTGATGGCTTTCACATGTTCAGCACCACCTTCTGCCGTACGCACTGCCGCACCGGATTCCAGTATCGCTGCATCACGGACTAAAACGCCACGCACGCCGAAATGCGCACAGCTACGAATAATCCCCCCCAGGTTATGCGGATTACCCACTTCTTCCAGCGCCAAAACACAGTCTTTCTCGCCAGCTTTACTCAGGTAATCTTTCACCTCAGTGCCACGACGCTTCTTGATCAGGAAACAAACGCCGCCATGATGATCGGTGCCGGAGGCTTTGGTCAGCTCTTCGTCATCAACAACATGATACGCCTTACGGTTTGCCGCCATCCAACGCAGCGCATCGCGAAAACGCGGAGTAACTTCTTGCAAAAACCAGGCTCGAACGATTGACTCAGGCCGGCTTTTAAACAGCGCCTGACAGGCATTTTCACCATAGACGCGAGTTTCTTCTGCCCGCTGGCGGCGCAACTGCGCAGGATCTAACTGACTTTTACCTACAATACCACCGTGGTCAGGCGCAGCATCGGGACTACGTGAAACAGTTTTCCAGGGAGAATCGTACTCCCCTGTCGATTCTCGACGAGCTGGGCGTTCTTCCTGACGCTTCTCTCCGCGCCATTTCGAACCTTCGTCACGACCGCCGCCATCGCGCGATCCGGGCGCACGTTTGTCGCGCGGTTTTTTATCCCGACTGTCGCCGCTCGGACGTCGCGTATCCGACGAACGTGAATTCTTATCCTTTTTATCGTCCTCATCGCTGCTGCGGACGTACATCACGCGGACCTTGCCGCCTTTCCCACTAAATGAATCGCTCATCTTTTTCTCCACCTACGCGCTCGCCGCGAAGAGTACCTTATGTCCCATCGCTTAGCTACCGAACGACACATAAAAGTCAGGAACTATTGTAGCCATTGAGTAAACCACGTTGTTCCATCAGGTTCCGGTCACGATACTGAAGCCACACTCAACATCGCCGCCAGCTAGCCTTTTTATACGCACGCGGCGGTAACGTTTAACAGCTCGCTGACTCATGTTAGTCCTTTGATTATTGAGGCCTTGTTATGAATACGGTTTGTGCATCGTGCCACACTACTAACCGCCTGGCGGAAACGCGCATTGAAGATAACGCCACCTGCGGACGTTGCGGGGAGACGCTATTCAAAGGAGAAGTGATCAATGCCACGGCCAAAACGCTTGATAAGTTACTTAAAGACGATCTTCCCGTCGTCATTGATTTCTGGGCGCCATGGTGCGGGCCGTGTGTTAATTTCGCCCCCGTGTATAGCAGCGTAGCAGAAGAAAACGGCGGCAAAATCCGCTTTTTGAAAGTGAACACCGAAGCTGAACCCGAGTTAAGCGAACGTTTCCGTATTCGCACCATTCCTACGATTATGATTTTCAAGAATGGGCAGATGGTAGATATGTTGAACGGCGCGATGCCAAAAGCGCCATTCGAAAGCTGGTTGGAAGAATCACTCTAACGTGGCTGCTAGGCGATTTCATTCTGCGGGGCTTCTGGTCCCGCGATAGCTCGATTAGAATGGCGTCTTTTTGCGGGGCCCCATGACTGAAAACGCAGTCCTTCAACTACGCGAAAAGCGTTTAGCGCTCGCCACTCGTCCTTTTAACGCCCGCGGCAGCCGCGTTGTTCGGTGTCAGCGATGCCTGCTTCCCGCAATCCGTTGTCTGTGTCACACCATCGTGCCACAGCAAGCACGAAGCCGCTTCTGCTTAATCATGTTTGATACTGAACCCATGAAACCCAGTAATACGGGGCGGCTCATAGCGGATATTCTGCCGAATACGTTGGCCTTTCAATGGTCGCGCACAATTCCCAACCCGGCGCTACTCGCGGCAATTCAGTCACCGCACTATCAACCTTATCTGGTCTTTCTGGCCGAAGAAGAAAATAAGGCACGTGACGTATTTCATCAGTTGCCCGAAACCGGCAAAGCCCCACTCTTTATTATGTTGGATGGCACTTGGCCAGAAGCCCGCAAAATGTTCCGTAAAAGCCCATATCTGGATAATTTGCCTATTCTGTCGCTCAGTATAGAAGCCCTGTCTCGTTATAAATTGCGTGAAGCAAGTCTGGCGGGCCAGCAGTGTACCGCCGAAATTGCCGTGGCGCTTTTAGAACAAGCCGGGGATCACTCAGCGGCACAAACCCTGAATAACCACTTTGACCACTTCAGGAAAAGCTATCTGGCGGGAAAACCTCACCATACTGAAGACTGAAGACTGAAGACTGAAGATAACGTACGCGTTCAGACTCTCATGGCCGAGCCACTATGAATATACACATCATGAGTTCTATCGATCAGAATAGACCGATTTTCAACGTATTCAAGGAATAAGGACACCACCCTACATTCACTCCTGGGGTGACTTAAAAACAGTGACTCACAAACCAATATACCTTAAATGACTCGGCTGAACGGACATGGCGGATGTGCTTGATAACCTTTTGAGTACCATACCGAATCGAGCCATCGCCAACGTAAAGAGTCCGTACTAAAAGACAAAACCTGCTCACAACAGCGGGAAAGTGATGTTATTATTGCCCGATTCGGCCATATTTAACGTTCAATGACCAGCCCGGTCAGACCATGATAAGAGAAGAATCGCACTGTGATGTTGTCAAAACTAAAGCGAACTAAATACCAACAACACCTTGCACAACTGCCCAAAATTCCTCAGTCAGCCGACGCCGTGCAAACCCTCCATCGCCCGGAGGAATTCCGTCGCACGCTTGTGGAGCGGATTCTTCAGGCAGAACAACGCATCTACATCGTATCTTTATATCTGGAGCACGATGACGGCGGCGAGACAATTTTATCCGCCCTTTACCAAGCGAAACGCCAGCGTCCTGAGCTGGATGTTCGCGTATTGGTGGACTGGCATCGCGCGCAGCGCGGCCGTATTGGCGCAGCGGCGGCGAATACCAATGCAGACTGGTATCAGGCGATGAAGGAACAGAGCGGCGGAATCGAGTTTCCTGTTTACGGAGTCCCGGTTAATACGCGGGAAGCCTTGGGCGTGCTCCACCTGAAAGGTTTCATTATTGATGATACTGTGCTGTACAGTGGTGCCAGTCTGAATGATGTCTACTTGCAGCAGCATGAAAAATACCGCTACGACCGATATCAGATGATCGATAATAAGCCGCTGGCGGATACGATGGCAGGTTACGTACAGAGGCTACTGGCGTCATCTGCGATACAGCGACTGGATATGAAAGATAGACCGAAGACCGCTGAAATCAAAAATTCGATCCGTCGATTCCGCCAGATGCTACGCACCCTTCATTACCGCTTACCGAATCTCCCAAACAATAATAACCAGCTGGCCATTACGCCATTGGTTGGGTTGGGTAAACAGAGTCCATTAAATAAAACCATTCATCATTTGATGTGCTGTACTGAACAACATTTGGTGATGTGTACTCCTTATTTTAATTTACCTGCGCCGTTAGTCAGAAACGTCATTAACCTGCTTCGCAGCGGTAAAAAGATCGAAATTATCATTGGTGACAAAACGGCTAATGATTTTTATATTCCTGAGAGTGAGCCCTTCAAGATTATAGGCGCATTGCCTTATCTTTATGAAATCAACCTCCGACGTTTTCTTAGTCGATTACAAAAATATATCGATAATGGTCAGTTGGTGGTGCGTCTATGGAAAGACGGTGATAACAGCTTCCACTTAAAAGGACTGTGGGTAGATAATAAATGGCAGATGCTAACCGGCAACAATCTCAATCCGCGCGCCTGGAGACTGGATCTTGAGAATGCTATTTTGATCCACGATCCTCAAAAACAGTTGCTGGAACAGCGAATTAAAGAGCTAGCCTGCATCCGTGAGAATACGCATATATTGAGCAGCTATCAGCAGCTGGAAAGCATTGCGCAATACCCGGTTAAAGTGCGCAAACTTATTCGCCGTGTTCGACGCGTGAGAATCGATAAGCTCATTAGTCGTATTTTGTAATATATCGATGAAAGCACAGATGACGGCCGGTTAACGGTCGTTCTCCTTTATTTTCTCCCATCAACTTAACGACATCCCCCCGATCTTCGTAAGAATTGATTCGCTGAGTAATATAATGTCTCGAGTCATTCAGACAGTCCTTCCCAACGCGAACGGTTAATTCATCCTGACGCCGTAAAAATACGCACAGTATTATTTTAAGGCTGATAACCACTCAACAATGAAGTATTCAAATTTAACCTGGAAGGCATAGGTATATCTGCCAGATAAAATTAGTGGGTTATGTTTACAGGTTTTATTCTCTTTGAGAATAGAAGGTTTGTTAATTCCCGCGCCGAGGTGACGCGGGAAACGATGACCTACCGATGACGTAAATCGGCCTTGTGGAGCCTTTGACTCATGCTGAGTTAAAGGGTCTTACCTTGTCCTTTACGGTGTAGTCCCAAAGAGACCAGGAATGAGATCGCGCCCATGGCCGATACGTACCAGAAAAAGGCATTCTCCGACCCCAGAGACTTCAGTGAGAGCGCAACGTATTCAGCCGAGCCGCCAAACAATGCGTTCGCTACCGCATATGACAAGCCAACGCCCATCGCTCTAACTTCGGGGGGAAACATTTCCGCCTTCAAAATCCCGCTGATTGCCGTGTAAAAACTCACAATAATCAAAGACAGCAGGACTAGTAGAAAAGCGATAACCGGGTTGGTAACGCTTTGAAGAAGCGTCAGAATCGGCACCGTTAACAACGCCATTAATCCGCCGAAGCATAGCATCGAATTGCGGCGTCCAATCTTGTCGGATAAATGTCCAAACAGCGGCTGCAAAAGCATGAAAACGAACAGGGCCAACGTCATCAGGCCACTCGCCACTTCAGGCGCCATCCCCGAGGTGTTGACGAGATATTTTTGCATGTAAGTGGTATAGGTATAGAAACCGAGCGACCCACCGGCGGTGAAGCCCAAGACCATCAAGAATGCTTTGCGGTTATTCCATAATCCACGCAAAGAGCCCGCGTCTTTGTGTGAGCGAGAAGCTTTATCAGAGGTTTCATTCAGCGAACGACGCAAGAATAAGGCAACGACAGCCAGAATAGCGCCAATAAAAAATGGAATACGCCATCCCCAGGCATACAAACTTTCGGAGGGCATAGTGTGTTGCAATATCACCACAACTAACAGGGCCAGCAGCTGACCACCGATCAACGTGACATATTGGAAAGAAGCAAAGAACCCTTTCCTTCCCTCAATTGCAACTTCGCTCATGTAGGTAGCGCTGGTTCCATATTCCCCACCAACGGACAGCCCCTGAAAGAGACGAGCACACAACAACAACAACGGTGCCCAGGTGCCGATGGTCTCGTAACCAGGTAGGCAGGCGATGACTAACGACCCCAGGCACATCATACATACGGAGATAAGCATCGACGCCTTGCGTCCATACTTGTCAGCAATGTATCCAAACAACCATCCCCCAATCGGACGCATCAGGAAACCAGCGGCGAACACACCCGCGGTATGCAGAAGCTGCGTAGTCGGATTTTCTGAGGGGAAAAAGATGTGAGCAAAATATAAAGAACAAAATGAATATACGTAGAAATCAAACCACTCTACCAAGTTCCCTGATGATGCTCCCACAATTGCCTTGATCCTCTGTCGAGAGTCATTTTCACCGGGCGTTAATGTTTTTGAATTTATATTTCCCGTCATACGGTTTTTTCTCTCCTGTTCGTAGGACACAACTATCCAACATATCTACAGTAAAACAGGATCACGTTTGCAGGCAAAGAATAATGTATACACTTAATGATTTATCGTTAATTACGGTGGTCAAATAAGTTAAATTTATGGGTAGCTTGAGGTATTCAGATACGAAAAAGCCTCTGGCGTTAACCAGAGGCTTTCCGTTGATTTGATGCCTGGCAGTTCCCTACTCTCACATGGGGAGACCCCACACTACCATCGGCGCTACGGCGTTTCACTGCTGAGTTCGGCATGGGGTCAGGTGGGACCACCGCGCTATCGCCGCCAGGCAAATTCTTTAAAATCTTTGCCGAACTCTACTTTATTACTTTAATTAAGAGGTGGTGCTGATACCCAGAGTCGAACTGGGGACCTCACCCTTACCAAGGGTGCGCTCTACCAACTGAGCCATATCAGCGCACCAAAATTTTAATGCCTGGCAGTTCCCTACTCTCACATGGGGAGACCCCACACTACCATCGGCGCTACGGCGTTTCACTGCTGAGTTCGGCATGGGGTCAGGTGGGACCACCGCGCTATCGCCGCCAGGCAAATTCTGTTTCATCCCAACCGTTACGTCCTACTTCCACGCAACCATCAGAACCAATCTTCGAACAAGCTGAATACGTCTCTCTAAAAACACCTTCGGTGTTGTAAGGTTAAGCCTCTCGGGTCATTAGTACTGGTTAGCTCAACGTATCGCTACGCTTACACATCCAGCCTATCTACGTCGTCGTCTTCAACGGCCCTTCAGGGGACTCAAGGTCCCAGGGAAGACTCATCTCGGGGCAAGTTTCCCGCTTAGATGCTTTCAGCGGTTATCTCTTCCGCACTTAGCTACCGGGCAATGCCATTGGCATGACAACCCGAACACCAGTGGTGCGTTCACTCCGGTCCTCTCGTACTAGGAGCAACCCCCCTCAATCTTCCAACGCCCACGGCAGATAGGGACCGAACTGTCTCACGACGTTCTAAACCCAGCTCGCGTACCACTTTAAACGGCGAACAGCCGTACCCTTGGGACCTACTTCAGCCCCAGGATGTGATGAGCCGACATCGAGGTGCCAAACACCGCCGTCGATATGAACTCTTGGGCGGTATCAGCCTGTTATCCCCGGAGTACCTTTTATCCGTTGAGCGATGGCCCTTCCATTCAGAACCACCGGATCACTAAGACCTGCTTTCGCACCTGCTCGAGCCGTCACTCTCGCAGTCAAGCTAGCTTATGCCTTTGCACTAACCTCCTGATGTCCGACCAGGATTAGCTAACCTTCGTGCTCCTCCGTTACTCTTTGGGAGGAGACCGCCCCAGTCAAACTACCCACCAGACACTGTCCGCAACCCCGATTAGGGGCCCACGTTAGAACATCAAACATTAAAGGGTGGTATTTCAAGGTTGGCTCCATGCAGACTGGCGTCCACACTTCAAAGCCTCCCACCTATCCTACACATCAAGGCTCAAGGTTCAGTGTCAAGCTATAGTAAAGGTTCACGGGGTCTTTCCGTCTTGCCGCGGGTACACTGCATCTTCACAGCGAGTTCAATTTCACTGAGTCTCGGGTGGAGACAGCCTGGCCATCATTACGCCATTCGTGCAGGTCGGAACTTACCCGACAAGGAATTTCGCTACCTTAGGACCGTTATAGTTACGGCCGCCGTTTACCGGGGCTTCGATCAAGAGCTTCGCCTTGCGGCTGACCCCATCAATTAACCTTCCGGCACCGGGCAGGCGTCACACCGTATACGTCCACTTTCGTGTTTGCACAGTGCTGTGTTTTTATTAAACAGTTGCAGCCAGCTGGTATCTGCGACTGGTATCAGCTCCGGGAGCAAGTCCCTTCACCAACACCAGCGTGCCTTCTCCCGAAGTTACGGCACCATTTTGCCTAGTTCCTTCACCCGAGTTCTCTCAAGCGCCTTGGTATTCTCTACCTGACCACCTGTGTCGGTTTGGGGTACGATTTCGTGTTACCTGGAGCTTAGAGGCTTTTCCTGGAAGCTTGGCATCGGCTACTTCATCACCGTAGTGACTCGTCATCACGCCTCAGTGTTAATGATGTTCCGGATTTACCAAAAACATCCACCTACACGCTTAAACCGGGACAACCGTCGCCCGGATAACCTAGCCTTCTCCGTCCCCCCTTCGCAGTAACACCAAGTACAGGAATATTAACCTGTTTCCCATCGACTACGCCTTTCGGCCTCGCCTTAGGGGTCGACTCACCCTGCCCCGATTAACGTTGGACAGGAACCCTTGGTCTTCCGGCGTGCGGGTTTTTCACCCGCATTATCGTTACTTATGTCAGCATTCGCACTTCTGATACCTCCAGCAACCCTCACAGGCCACCTTCGCAGGCTTACAGAACGCTCCCCTACCCAACAACACCTAAGTGTCGCTGCCGCAGCTTCGGTGCATGGTTTAGCCCCGTTACATCTTCCGCGCAGGCCGACTCGACCAGTGAGCTATTACGCTTTCTTTAAATGATGGCTGCTTCTAAGCCAACATCCTGGCTGTCTGGGCCTTCCCACATCGTTTCCCACTTAACCATGACTTTGGGACCTTAGCTGGCGGTCTGGGTTGTTTCCCTCTTCACGACGGACGTTAGCACCCGCCGTGTGTCTCCCGTGATAACATTCTTCGGTATTCGTAGTTTGCATCGAGTTGGTAAGCCGGGATGGCCCCCTAGTCGAAACAGTGCTCTACCCCCGAAGATGAGTTCACGAGGCGCTACCTAAATAGCTTTCGGGGAGAACCAGCTATCTCCCGGTTTGATTGGCCTTTCACCCCCAGCCACAAGTCATCCGCTAATTTTTCAACATTAGTCGGTTCGGTCCTCCAGTTAGTGTTACCCAACCTTCAACCTGCCCATGGCTAGATCACCGGGTTTCGGGTCTATACCCTGCAACTTAACGCCCAGTTAAGACTCGGTTTCCCTGCGGCTCCCCTATTCGGTTAACCTTGCTACAGAATATAAGTCGCTGACCCATTATACAAAAGGTACGCAGTCACCCTGATAAATCAAGGCTCCCACTGCTTGTACGTACACGGTTTCAGGTTCTATTTCACTCCCCTCGCCGGGGTTCTTTTCGCCTTTCCCTCACGGTACTGGTTCACTATCGGTCAGTCAGGAGTATTTAGCCTTGGAGGATGGTCCCCCCATATTCAGACAGGATAACACGTGTCCCGCCCTACTCATCGAACTCACAATTCATGCCTCTTCGTGTACGGGACTATCACCCTCTGTCGTGCGACTTTCCAGACGCTTCCACTAAGACACAAACTGATTCAGGTTCTGGGCTCCTCCCCGTTCGCTCGCCGCTACTAGGGGAATCTCGGTTGATTTCTTTTCCTCGGGGTACTGAGATGTTTCAGTTCCCCCGGTTCGCCTCATGTCACTATGTATTCATGACATGATAGTGCAACGGATTGCACTGGGTTTCCCCATTCGGGTATCGTCGGGTATAACGGTTCATATCACCTTACCGACGCTTATCGCAGATTAGCACGCCCTTCATCGCCTCTGACTGCCTAGGCATCCACCGTGTACGCTTAGTCACTTAACCTCACAACCCGAAGGTGTTTCGTAAAACACTTCGCGCTGCGATTATTTGAGAGACTCTGATACAACCAAATCACATCTCAGTACTGCACGGAGAGATATGTTCAGCTGCATCGTTTCAAATTTCAGCTTGTTCCAGATTGTTAAAGAGCAAAATACTTCACAGCATACTGTTGCCAATACGCTCTGAAGTCTTTGTATGGTGGAGCTATGCGGGATCGAACCGCAGACCTCCTGCGTGCAAAGCAGGCGCTCTCCCAGCTGAGCTATAGCCCCAAATCAGTTATACCTCTGTCAACCCATCTCATGATGAGTCGACCAATTCTTTTTCAGGCAAGGCGGAGTCTCACGACGTTTACTCAAGTAAACGAGTGGGGCGACAACGCAGCATGGGAAGGAATTGGTAGGCCTGAGTGGACTTGAACCACCGACCTCACCCTTATCAGGGGTGCGCTCTAACCACCTGAGCTACAAGCCTATAAAGGTATTTCTGCTCGTTCTTCTTTCATCAGACAATCTGTGTGAGCACTTCACTAGCACTTCACTTTGGTAAGGAGGTGATCCAACCGCAGGTTCCCCTACGGTTACCTTGTTACGACTTCACCCCAGTCATGAATCACAAAGTGGTAAGCGCCCTCCCGAAGGTTAAGCTACCTACTTCTTTTGCAACCCACTCCCATGGTGTGACGGGCGGTGTGTACAAGGCCCGGGAACGTATTCACCGTAGCATTCTGATCTACGATTACTAGCGATTCCGACTTCATGGAGTCGAGTTGCAGACTCCAATCCGGACTACGACGCACTTTATGAGGTCCGCTTACTCTCGCAAGTTCGCTTCTCTTTGTATGCGCCATTGTAGCACGTGTGTAGCCCTACTCGTAAGGGCCATGATGACTTGACGTCATCCCCACCTTCCTCCGGTTTATCACCGGCAGTCTCCTTTGAGTTCCCACCATTATGTGCTGGCAACAAAGGATAAGGGTTGCGCTCGTTGCGGGACTTAACCCAACATTTCACAACACGAGCTGACGACAGCCATGCAGCACCTGTCTCAGAGTTCCCGAAGGCACTAAAGCATCTCTGCTAAATTCTCTGGATGTCAAGAGTAGGTAAGGTTCTTCGCGTTGCATCGAATTAAACCACATGCTCCACCGCTTGTGCGGGCCCCCGTCAATTCATTTGAGTTTTAACCTTGCGGCCGTACTCCCCAGGCGGTCGACTTAACGCGTTAGCTCCGGAAGCCACAGTTCAAGACCGCAACCTCCAAGTCGACATCGTTTACAGCGTGGACTACCAGGGTATCTAATCCTGTTTGCTCCCCACGCTTTCGCACCTGAGCGTCAGTCTTTGTCCAGGGGGCCGCCTTCGCCACCGGTATTCCTCCAGATCTCTACGCATTTCACCGCTACACCTGGAATTCTACCCCCCTCTACAAGACTCTAGCTTGCCAGTTTCAAATGCAGTTCCCAAGTTAAGCTCGGGGATTTCACATCTGACTTAACAAACCGCCTGCGTGCGCTTTACGCCCAGTCATTCCGATTAACGCTTGCACCCTCCGTATTACCGCGGCTGCTGGCACGGAGTTAGCCGGTGCTTCTTCTGCGGGTAACGTCAATGAATAAGGCTATTAACCTTACTCCCTTCCTCCCCGCTGAAAGTACTTTACAACCCGAAGGCCTTCTTCATACACGCGGCATGGCTGCATCAGGGTTTCCCCCATTGTGCAATATTCCCCACTGCTGCCTCCCGTAGGAGTCTGGACCGTGTCTCAGTTCCAGTGTGGCTGGTCATCCTCTCAGACCAGCTAGAGATCGTCGCCTAGGTGGGCCTTTACCCCGCCTACTAGCTAATCCCATCTGGGTTCATCCGATGGTGTGAGGCCCGAAGGTCCCCCACTTTGGTCTTGCGACGTTATGCGGTATTAGCTACCGTTTCCAGTAGTTATCCCCCTCCATCGGGCAGATCCCCAGACATTACTCACCCGTCCGCCGCTCGCCGGCAAAGTAGCAAGCTACTTTCCGCTGCCGCTCGACTTGCATGTGTTAGGCCTGCCGCCAGCGTTCAATCTGAGCCATGATCAAACTCTTCAATTAAAAGCTTGATTTGCTAAGTTAATAGCGATGCTCAAAGAATTTACTGTTCATTCGTAATGAATTAACTGTTGTTCACTCTTCAAGACTTTTTCGTATCTAGTTGCGATAGTGTCTTGTGAGTGCCCACACAGATTGTCTGATTAAATTGTTAAAGAGCGTTTCGTTGCCGCCGAGGCGACTAACGTGAGGCCGCGTATATTACGCTTACCTCATTCAGAGTCAACGACTTTTTTCGTTTTTCTCCGACTGTCACTGCGATGCGTTGTCCGCTTTGCCGTGTCAGTGGGAGCGCATTATAGGGATCTCTCCGGGTTGCACAACCCCTTTTTTAATCTTTTTTACTATCCGCCTACTTTTACGTCTCAATGCCTGTTTTTTATGCTTTTTATGGCTTTTGGCAGGTCTGCCAGGCTCTCTATTACGCAATCAGCCAGGTTTTCGCCCTCTTCCGTGACCGGTTTACCGGTACGTACGAGAACTTTAGTGCCTACCCCTGCGGCTGCGGCTGCCTGCATATCTTCTACTTTGTCACCCACCATATAAGAAGAAGCCATGTCGATGTGCAGATGTTCCTGCGCAGACTTGAACATGCCCGGCTGCGGTTTACGGCAGTCACACGTTTGACGATACTCCTCTTCCGAACCTTCAGGATGATGCGGACAGAAATAGATACCATCCAGATCTACCCCGCGATCGGCCAACGACCAATCCATCCATTCCGTCAGCTGCATAAACTGGTCTTCGGTGAATTTACCGCGCGCGATACCCGACTGATTGGTGATCAGCACCAAGGCGAACCCCATGGATTTGAGCTCACGCATTGCATCAATCACGCCATCGATAAACTGAAACTGATCGATTTCGTGTACATAGCCGTGATCGACGTTAATCGTACCGTCACGGTCGAGAAAAATTGCTGGAACGCTGGTTGCCACTTTACTTTGCTCCCGATACAGAAAATTGCGCCGTAGTATCGCAGTTTTCACTGCTGGAGAGAATGATAGCAGAGTTACAATCTCGATTGACTTGGACGTCTAGACGCCTTAGCATCCCGACAACAAATAGTCAGTATAAGTAAGTGTTATTCATCGGCCCGCGGCCCCTATTGATAGAACTCATGATAAAACTTTCTCGTATTACAAAGACGTTCCAGCAAAACGGTCGAGCCATCACGGCGCTCGACGACGTTACGCTACATGTACCGGC
Source organism: Lonsdalea britannica (assembly GCF_003515985.1). GTDB lineage: Bacteria > Pseudomonadota > Gammaproteobacteria > Enterobacterales > Enterobacteriaceae > Lonsdalea > Lonsdalea britannica. The sequence continues at coordinate 341,733 of NZ_CP023009.1, forward strand.
GGGCCAAATCTATGGCGTCATCGGCTCTTCTGGCGCGGGTAAAAGTACCTTAATCCGCTGCATTAACTTACTGGAGCGCCCGACATCAGGCACAGTTCTGGTCGCTGAACAGAATTTGATGACATTATCAAGCAGCGAGCTGACTCAAGCTCGCCGCCAAATCGGGATGATTTTCCAGCATTTCAATCTGCTCTCGTCTCGTACCGTATTTGGTAATGTCGCATTGCCGCTGGAGTTGGATAACCTGCCGTCCGCCAAGATCAAACAGCGCGTCAATGAGCTGCTGGAGCTGGTTGGACTGTCGGATAAACACGATGTGTATCCCGCCAACCTCTCTGGCGGACAGAAACAGCGCGTGGCTATCGCCCGCGCATTGGCCAGCAACCCCAAGGTTCTGTTGTGCGATGAAGCCACCAGTGCACTGGACCCGGCCACCACTCGCGCTATTTTGGAATTGCTGAAAGATATCAATCGCCGTCTGGGATTGACCATTCTGCTGATCACCCATGAAATGGATGTCGTGAAGCGTATCTGCGATCAGGTCGCCGTAATTAGTGAAGGACGTCTGATTGAGCAGGACACCGTTGGGCAGATGTTCTCTCATCCCAAAACACCGCTGGCTCAGAAGTTCATCCACTCCACGTTACATCTGGATATTCCAGACGACTATGTCGCCCGCATGACGCCGGCACCCCGTGAAGGCAGCATTCCTTTACTGCGCATGGAGTTTACCGGCCAGTCTGTGGATGCTCCCTTACTGTCTGAAATCGCACGGCGCTTCAACGTAAACAACAATATTATCAGTGCGCAGATGGATTACGCAGGCGGGGTTAAGTTCGGCGTCATGCTGGCGGAAATGGCCGGCACGGAAGCAGAGACCACCGCAGCAATCAAATTCCTGCAAGATAACCATGCAAATATAGAGGTACTCGGTTATGTCTGAAGCCATGATGTGGTTAATGGCCCGCGGCGTGTGGGAAACAATAGTGATGACCCTAGTGTCAGGCTTTTTCGGCTTCGTACTAGGGCTGCCTGTTGGCGTTCTTCTTTATATAACGCGTCCGGGACAAATTATTGCCAATCCCAAACTTTATCGGGCGCTTTCAGCCATCGTGAACATCTTCCGTTCCATCCCCTTCATTATATTGCTGGTATGGATGATTCCGTTTACCCGAATGATTGTCGGCACCTCGATTGGTCTCCAGGCTGCAATCGTGCCGCTCACCGTGGGCGCCGCGCCGTTTATCGCCCGTATGGTGGAAAATGCGCTGTTGGAAATCCCCGGAGGATTGATCGAAGCCGCGCGGGCAATGGGTGCCACACCGATGCAAATCATTAAAAAGATCTTACTGCCTGAAGCTTTACCGGGCCTGATTAACGCTGCGACTATCACATTGATTACCCTGGTGGGCTATTCTGCAATGGGAGGCGCCGTGGGCGCAGGCGGCTTGGGACAAATCGGTTATCAGTATGGTTATGTCGGTTATAACTCCACGGTGATGAATACCGTATTAGTGCTGTTGGTTGTGTTGGTTTTTATCATTCAATTCTGCGGCGATCGCGCAGTACAGGCTGTCACTCGCAAGTAATTGTTCCATTGCCATGCACCTTGAAAGTGCGTGATAACAAGACTGTTAAGCAGAGGTAAGGAATATGGCTATTAAATTGAAATCTATCGCCGCAGTAGGCGCATTGGTCGGTGCTCTGGCGCTGGCAGGATGCGGACAAGAAGAAAAAGACCCTAACCATATCAAGGTTGGCGTCATTGTCGGTGCCGAACAGCAGGTCGCGGAAGTGGCTCAAAAAGTGGCCAAGGAAAAATACGGTCTGGATGTCGAGCTGGTGACCTTTAACGATTATGTCCTTCCCAACGAAGCGCTGAGCAAAGGCGATATCGATCTGAACGCTTTCCAGCACAAACCGTATCTGGATCAGCAGATCAAAGATCGCGGCTATAAACTGGTTTCCGTCGGTAACACCTTCGTTTACCCCATCGCGGGCTACTCAAAGAAAATCAAATCGCTGAACGAGCTGCAGGACGGCGCACAGGTCGCTATTCCTAACGACCCGACCAACCTGGGCCGTTCCCTGCTGCTGCTTCAGAAAGTCGGTCTGATCAAACTGAAAGACAATGTTGGACTGATGCCGACCTCACTGGATATCGTCGAAAACCCGAAACATGTGAAGCTGGTAGAACTGGAAGCGCCGCAATTACCGCGCTCGCTGGACGATGACCAGATCGCTCTGGCCGTTATCAATACCACCTACGCCAGCCAGATCAATCTGACACCGACTAAAGACGGATTGTTTGTAGAAGATAAAGACTCTCCTTACGTCAACCTGCTGGTGGCCCGCGAAGACAATAAAGATGCGGAAAACGTGAAGAAGTTTGTCAGCGCTTATCAGTCTGATGAAGTGAATCAGGCCGCATTAAAAACGTTTAATGGCGGTGCCGTCAAAGGCTGGTAAGTTTCTCATTGCATGAAACGATAAAATATCCTACTGACGGGCCTCGGCCCGTCTTGTTATTTTTCGCGTAGCTTGCTTCAATAAGCGCACTTATGAAAGCCAGAGGAAAAGCTATGCGTGCCTTGCCCATTGTCATGTTATCGCTGTCGCTGACAGGATGTTCTCTGCTACACAAATCGATTACACCCTCCACATCACAGCCCCAGACACCGTCATCCGTTGAAACAACACCTAAACCCAAACCGGCTCCCCCTGCTACGCCCGCCGTTCTGTATAAAAGCGCTGAAGAGCTGGTTGGAAAACCTTTCCACGATATGGGCGAAGTCTCCGGTTCCTCATGCCAGGTAACGGCTCAGGATCCCCAGCCCAGCATCGCCACCGCAAGAAAAAGATTACAAAGCCGGGCGACCAGCCTGAAAGCCAATGCGGTCCTGCTGCATGAGTGCCAGATTGTGAGCGATGTCGACAGCTGCTATCGCCAGGCCATCTGTGAAGGCACAGCGCTGAAAGTCTCCTCTCAATGAGCGAGTTCAGCTTCGATCAGATCGGTGTTATCCGTTCCCCGTATAAAGAGAAGTTTGCCGTCCCCCGACAGCCGGGCCTGATTGAAGATGGAGGAGGCGAACTGCACCTGCTGCCGCCTTATAACCAGCCGGAAGCCGTGCGCGGGCTTTCCGACTTCAGCCATCTATGGGTGCTATTTGTGTTTCATCAAACGGCGTCTGCTGGCTGGCGTCCCACGGTACGACCTCCTCGTCTGGGAGGTAATGCGCGCATGGGCGTCTTCGCTACCCGTTCGACGTTTCGTCCCAATCCTGTCGGGATGTCTCTGGTGGAACTGAAAGGCGTGCGCGCCGACAAGCACGAACTGGTGCTGGAACTCGGTAGCCTGGATCTGGTGGATGGCACGCCAGTCATTGATATCAAGCCTTACCTTCCCTTCGCTGAAAGCCAGCCACAGGCACAAGCCGGTTTTGCGCCCTGTGCGCCGGACGCAGATATGCCGGTAACATTTTCCCCACAGGCGGAACAACAGCTGATTGCATGGCACAATCGCTATCCTCATTTACGCCGTTTTATCACGCAGGTATTAGCGCAAGATCCGCGTCCGGCCTATCGCAAAATGAGCCACGATGAGAAGGAATATGCCGCGCTATTACTGGAATTCAACGTGCGCTGGAAGGTGACCGGCGGACAAACAGAAGTAATATGCCTGGATAGCCGTTAAAAAACGTCTGCATCTCTTTTGGGGAACGTTCCTCGCTGGTAAACTAAGCCACTTTTTATTTATGCTCAGGCCCCATCGGCCCACGCCATTTATCGTTCTTACGGAACTACAACACCATGCGTACAAGTCAATATTTGCTCTCCACTCAAAAGGAGACGCCCGCCGACGCCGAGGTTATCAGTCATCAGCTGATGCTGCGCGCAGGAATGATTCGTAAACTCGCCTCAGGTCTCTATACCTGGTTACCGACGGGTTTGCGCGTTTTGAAAAAAGTCGAAAATATCGTGCGTGAAGAAATGAACAGCGCCGGCGCCATCGAAATTTCGATGCCCGTTGTTCAGCCTGCAGACCTGTGGCAGGAGAGCGGTCGTTGGGAGCAGTATGGTCCCGAGCTGCTGCGCTTCGCCGATCGCGGCGAGCGTCCGTTTGTGTTGGGCCCGACGCATGAAGAAGTCATCACCGATCTGGTGCGTAATGAAATCAGCTCCTACAAACAGCTGCCGCTGACGTTCTACCAAATCCAGACTAAGTTCCGTGACGAAGTCCGTCCGCGTTTCGGTATTATGCGCGCACGCGAGTTCCTGATGAAAGACGCCTACTCTTTCCATACGTCTCAGGAATCCCTGCAAGCGACGTATGACGCTCTCTATTCGGCGTACACCAAAATCTTCAACCGGATGGATCTGAACTTCCGGGCCGTACAAGCAGATACCGGTTCTATCGGCGGCAGCGCCTCTCACGAATTCCAGGTCCTGGCCGCCTGTGGTGAAGACGATATCGTCTTTTCCACCGAATCGGACTTCGCCGCGAATATCGAATTAGCCGAAGCGGTCTCGCCGAACGTTGAACGCGCCGCGCCGACGCAGGACATGACGCTGGTAGAAACGCCCAACGCCAAAACCATCGCCGAGCTGGTCGAACAGTTCAATGTTCCGGTAGAAAAAACGGTTAAAACGCTGCTCGTGAAAGCGACAGAAGAAAGCGCTCATCCGCTGGTTGCCCTGCTGGTTCGCGGCGATCACGAACTGAACGAAGTAAAAGCCGAGAAACTGGAGCTGGTCGCCAGCCCACTGACTTTCGCCACGGAAGAAGAAATTCGCGCGTTAGTGAATGCAGGTCCGGGATCGCTGGGTCCAGTCAATCTGTCCTTGCCGGTCGTTATCGACAGAACCGTTGCCGTAATGAGCGATTTCAGCGCGGGCGCCAACATCGACGGCAAACACTATTTCGGCATCAACTGGGAGCGTGACGTCGCGCTGCCGCAGGTTGCCGATCTCCGCAAAGTGGTTGAAGGCGACCAGAGCCCGGACGGCAAAGGCACGCTGCAGATCAAACGCGGTATCGAAGTCGGTCATATCTTCCAGCTTGGCACCAAATACTCAGAAGCGATGAAGGCGACGGTTCAGGGCGAAGACGGCCGCAACCAGACGCTGACGATGGGCTGCTATGGTATCGGTATCTCCCGCGTGATCGCCGCTGCGATTGAACAGAACCATGACGATCGCGGAATTATCTGGCCGGACGTGCTTGCACCGTTCCAGGTCGCTATTCTGCCGATGAACATGCATAAATCCTTCCGCGTGAAAGAAGTCGCAGAACGTATTTACCAGCAATTGCGCGATAACGGCGTGGAAGTCTTGATGGACGACCGTAAAGAAAGGCCTGGCGTGATGTTCGCGGACATGGAGCTGATCGGTATTCCGCACACTATCGTGATTGGCGATCGTAACCTGGACAACGATGATATCGAGTACAAAAACCGTCGTCAGGGTGAGAAACAGATGATTAAGACCGATGAGGTGGTGGACTTCCTGCTCTCGCAGGTCGTGCGTTAATCACAATTACACGCCGGTTTCAGTCATAAAAAATGGTGGGTTGCCCCACCATTTTTTTATTCTCGTCACCGTGATAAGTGGTGATTATGCACGGAACAGCTCTTCAATATCGAGCCCCTGCGTTTGCAGGATTTCACGCAGACGGCGTAGTCCTTCAACCTGAATCTGACGCACGCGTTCGCGAGTCAGACCAATTTCACGACCTACATCTTCCAACGTGGCCGCTTCATAACCCAGAAGGCCGAAGCGACGAGCAAGAACTTCTCGCTGTTTTGCATTTAGTTCGAACAACCATTTAACGATATTTTGCTTCATATCGTTATCCTGCGTAGTGTCCTCAGGACCGTTGTCTTTCTCATCGGCCAGAATATCCAGCAACGCCTTTTCAGAATCCCCGCCCAGAGGCGTGTCAACGGAAGTAATACGTTCGTTCAGACGCAACATACGGTTCACGTCATCAACTGGTTTATCGAGCTGTTCGGCAATTTCTTCCGCACTGGGCTCATGATCTAGCTTATGGGATAACTCGCGTGCTGTGCGCAGGTAAACGTTAAGTTCTTTGACAATGTGAATCGGTAAACGGATGGTGCGGGTTTGATTCATGATCGCCCGCTCTATGGTCTGCCTGATCCACCAGGTTGCATACGTTGAAAAACGGAACCCTCTTTCGGGGTCAAACTTTTCAACGGCTCGGATCAGACCAAGATTCCCTTCTTCAATCAGGTCCAGCAAGGCTAGCCCCCGATTGTTATAACGACGGGCGATTTTCACCACCAACCGCAGGTTACTCTCGATCATACGTTTGCGTGATGATACGTCACCACGCAACGCTCGCCGGGCAAAATAAACCTCTTCTTCGGCGGTTAAAAGAGGCGAATAGCCAATTTCTCCCAGATAGAGTTGAGTAGCATCTAAAACACGCTGGGTGCTAACTTGTGACAATAACTCATCATCTAAAGAGTCATTGTCACTGGTTTCTTCCTCAGCCAGCGCTTTATCGTCAAATACGTCAAGCCCATTCTCGTCGAAATCAGTATCTTCATGTAACTCGTTAACTTTCAGCGTACTTTGGCTCATAAGCGGCTCCTACCCGTGATCCCTTGGCAGAATACCGAAGCACTCTGCCCGATTTAACGCTGCGGAATAAAACGCAGCGGGTTTACGGATTTCCCCTTGTAACGAATTTCAAAATGCAAGCGTACTGAACTGGTTCCGGTGCTACCCATGGTAGCTATTTGTTGTCCCGCCTTAACCTCTTGTTGTTCCCGGACCAGCATGGTTTCGTTATGGGCATAGGCGCTCAGGTAGTCATCATTATGCTTGATGATTATCAGATTCCCGTAACCGCGCAAAGCGTTGCCCGCGTACACCACACGCCCTCCGGCGGTAGCAACCACGGTTTGCCCACGTGAGCCAGCGATATCAATCCCTTTATTTCCCCCCTCAGAGGCTGAGAAATTATCTATGACTTTCCCATCTGTAGGCCAACGCCAACCAGTAATAGCGGCATTACTGCTGCTAGGTACCGGCGTTGGTTCGGTAGCAGGAGCGGAAACTGCAGCCCCTGTAGCAGGTAACATCTTACCCACATTCTGTTTACCCGAATTTGCAGAATACGCATTAGTTGAGGTGGAATCAACCTGTGAAGTTTGTATTTGCGTACTGTTCGACGGCAGAGAAACGCCTCCTGCCGCCGCATTCGCTGGAAGCATATGCCCACTGCGTGAACTGGAAGTGGTCATAACGGGGGCTGGCGGCACGCTGGCAACCGCCATACCCTGCCCTGCGCTGGTGTTCATATTGTTGCCCAACGCCAAACTCTGACCGACATTCAAACTGTAAGGTTCTGGGATATTATTGCGCTGCGCCAGCTCACGGTAATCATTACCCGTGATCCACGCGATGTAGAACAGCGTATCGCCGCGTTTTACGGTATAGGTGTTCCCGGTATAGCTTCCCTTGGGAATCGCGTCATAGCTACGGTTATAGACGATTTTACCGCCTTGCGAGGCAACCGGAGTGGAAGTGACCGGCGTGCTGACAGCAGCGACAGGTCGTGAGTTCGCCGATGAAGAGAGGCGTGGTGGTGACGCGATCGCGCCGCTACGGCCAGAGGCATTGCCACCATCGCCCACGCTGCTGATCGAGGCAGGCTGATCGTTACCGTCAGCGCAGCCCGCCAACCCCAGAGCAATTGCCGTACATACCGCGAGCTGACGCCAGTTCATCATTTGGCTCCCCATGCGCCGAATCCCCCTATGACCCAAAATTGACTCGTTAAATGTCGCTAGCTGTCTCAAAAATTGGCGATATCGCTAAGCTCAGGAACCCGTTGTTCCGTCGCAAACTCAGCAACGCGCCGCCGTGATCGTTATCGAAACGGACACCGACGGGCCACCCGAGACAGCACCATTCGTTGATGCTAGCAATATCAACAAATTAGTACCATAAGATAGTTGTATTGAAATTTTAAGGCGGGCACGCGCTCAGCACGAAGAATCAGGCCAATTCGCCTTTGACCAGAGGCACAAAGCGAACCCCCTCAACGGTTTGAATCATCAACTCGCCGTTGATGCGCTGAACTACTTTAAGCGTTTGCTGCTCTTCGCCAACCGGCAATACCATGATGCCGCCTTCATCCAGCTGTTCCATCAGAGCAACAGGAATTTCCGGCGGCGCAGCCGTAACGATAATCGCGTCGAAAGGCCCTTTGGACGCCCATCCCAACCAGCCATCACCATGCCGCGTGGACACATTATGCAGATCGAGCTGCTTGAGACGACGTTTAGCCTGCCACTGGAGTCCCTTGATACGCTCCACAGAGCACACGTGACGCACCATATGCGCCAGCACGGCAGTTTGATACCCCGACCCCGTACCTATCTCCAAAACCCGGGATACGGGCGTCAGACGCAGCAATTCGGTCATTCTGGCGACCATGTAAGGTTGGGATATCGTCTGGCCAGAACCTATGGGCAACGCCGTATTTTCGTAGGCTTTGTGTTCAAAAGCTTCATCGACAAAGCGTTCCCGCGGTACGGCGGCCATCGCCTGTAACAGGCGTTCATCCTTAATTCCCTGCTGACTCAACTGTTCCAGTAATGTCTGCACGCGTTTGTTCACCATTCCCCGCAAACCCCAGCTTTGGCTAACCTCATCAATGTTGTCTGTGCTGTTCGGACAGGGACTTCGCCCCTGTCACAGCGTAGTGATCTCCGTCGCGATCAAACACCGCTACATACCGCTGTCGAACGCCTGCTCTTCAACCTGCATCAGCTCGCGCACCACGCTGGTGGCATAACAGCCTGACGGCAACCAGAAACGTACGGTGACGACGTCATCATTCTGCCACGACCACGCCATGTGCTGCGGATACAATAAGATAGCCCTACGCGCTGGCTCCAGACGCTCCCGACGCAGCAGCGACAGCAATAATTCGTTATCTTCCAGAGTGGACGCTTCAAATGCCAGCGCATCGGCCTGTGTGCCCGGCTCCCCGTCGCCTGGCAGCGGCGCCGTCACCTGCAGTTCGTGTTCATCAACACGCCGTTGCAATGTCTCCAGCTCGTCTGGCTGTGCAACGAACCAGCTACCACGACCGGTCAACTGCAGCGCGTCTCCGTTCAAGACGGTTTTTTCCAGCTTTTGCGTCAAACGGGCGCTGGCGACACGGTTAAACAGCTCGCTACGACTGGCCGAAAGATAAAAACTGCGTTTACCGCGTTCTTTCACGCGAATCTCATTGTTCGCCCAGCGCCGAGCCTGTTCCAGGTTATTGCCGTTACGACCAAAACGCTGGCTGCCGAAATAGTTAGGGACGCCCTGTTCGGCTATACGTTGTAACCGCGTCTCGATTTCCGCTTTGTCGCTGATTTGGCGAAGCACCAGTGTGAAAGCGTTCCCCTGCAGGGCGCCGATGCGTAGTTTACGGCGGTGACGCGCCGTTTCCAGAATTTCGCAGCCTTCCAGCTCGAAGCTCCGCCAGTCTGGATCGGCTTTACCCGGCATATGCAGACCGAACCATTGTTCGGTCACGGCGTGGCGGTCTTTCAGACCCGCATAGCTGACTGCGCGAGCCGGCAGACGGGCAAACTTAGCCAACGCTTCGGCGACAAAGGACGTATTACAGCCCCGTTTACGTACTCGGACCAGCACATGCTCGCCATCGCCATCTGGCTCGAATCCGAGATCTTCAATCACCTCAAAGTCTTCTGCCGACGCTTTCAGTACGCCGCTTGCGACAGGCTTACCGTGCATCCAGTAGAGCTCGTTAGAGGTTTCCATCACCATGCCACCACTCCCGACGCATCGCTTTTCACCAACAGGGCCACCGCCTCACAGGCAATGCCTTCGCCGCGTCCGGTAAATCCTAGCTGTTCGGTGGTCGTCGCTTTCACGTTGACGTTATCCATATGGCACTGAAGATCTTCCGCCAGATTGACTCTCATTTGCGGAATGTGCGGCGCCATTTTTGGCGCCTGAGCGATAATGGTTACATCCACATTTCCCAGGCGATAACCTTTCTCAGCGATACGGCGCCAGGCTTCCCGCAACAGTTGGCGACTGTCCGCGCCCTTGAAGGCGGGATCGGTATCCGGAAACAGTTTACCAATATCGCCCAGCGCGGCGGCGCCCAACAGCGCGTCGGTGACGGCATGCAACACGACATCGCCGTCGGAGTGCGCCAGCAAACCTTGCGTGTAAGGAACTCTTACGCCACCGAGCACCAGCGGGCCTTCGCCACCGAATTTATGGACATCAAAACCGTGACCGATACGCATCGCACACGCTCCTTTATTTATACAATAGTTTGATTTTCAAGGTTACGAGTCAGATAAAACTCCGCCAGCGCCAGATCTTCCGGTCGGGTGACTTTGATATTATCCGCCCGTCCGCTGACGATCTGAGGATGGTAACCGCAAAACTCTAATGCCGACGCTTCATCGGTAATCTCCGCCCCTTCGGACAGCGCGCGTTCCAGACTGTCTTTCAGCAGCATCAGCGGGAACAGCTGTGGGGTCAGAGCATGCCAGAGCGCGTTCCGCTCTACCGTATGCTCAATATCGCCCTGCGCATTGCCGCGCTTCATGGTATCACGCACCGGCGCGGCCAGAATGCCCCCGACGTCGCTTTGCGAAGTCAGCTCAAGCAAACGAGACAAATCGTCTGGATGCAGGCACGGCCGAGCGGCATCGTGCACCAGTACCCACTCTACACCCTGGACCTGCTGCAAACCGGCCAGCACAGAGTCGGCTCTTTGCCGTCCGCCTTGCACGACCTGAATGCGAGGATCGGACGCCAGCGGCAACGTTTGGAAATAGTCGTCATCAGGGCTGATCGCGATAATTGCCTTACAAATACGGGGATGCTGAAACAGCGCGTCCAGCGTATGTTCCAGAATCGTTTTGTTACCGATGTTCAAATATTGTTTCGGGCGATCGACCTGCATTCTGCTGCCGTTTCCGGCGGCAGGCAATACGGCGATCACTTCAGACAGGTCGTCCTTCGGAGTCAACATACCTAGCGTGGAGTCGAATAAGGGGAAGATTGAGGGGACGTAGAGGTCGAGTTGGCCTGATGGCCCGACTGGTTTGGCACCAGACGATAGAAGGATTCGCCGGGTTTAATCATACTCAGTTCGTTACGCGCGCGCTCTTCAATGGCTTCCTGCCCGCCATTAAGATCGTCGATTTCGGCGAACAGCAGTTCATTACGGGATTTCAACTTGGCATTGCTGGCCTGCTGAACGGCAACGCCGTCCTTCACCCGCACCAAATCGTGAATACCGTTTTTTCCCAGCCAGAGCGAATATTGCAGCCAGCCCAGAAGTACCAATAATAACAGCGTCAGTTTTCCCATCCCGCCCCCTGAAAAGCCGCCTAATCATCCCATAACTTTTATCAGGACTCCACTGTGCGGATGCAAATGCTGAATACAATCCGGCACAGGCACTCCAGAACACCGGACACAACGCGTCAGAAGGGAGGAAGGTTCCGGTGCCATGAGTCCGGCGCAGAGGCCGTCCGGCTATGAATAATAGCCTACCAGCCTGAAATTACCGAAAAGACCAGCCAGAAGCTAAACAGAACGGAACCGCCGCAGCACAGCAGCATCAGCACAACCCGACGCTGCCACAGCAGGCCAAACAGCATGCCCACCAGTACGCAGAGGAGCAATAACGCCAGAAATAGCGGCCAGGTATACAGCATGAGCAGCCGTGTGGCATCAAGGCCGTACAGCCAGAAGGAAAGCGCAAACGCCAGCCAATAAAAACAGAAACCGGCTATCGCCCCGAGGCTGGGGTAAGACACCGGCGTTTCCTGCGAAGGTGGATGGATCTGACGATGCGGCAATAGCGTGACACGCTGTACTGTTTTTCCCATACGACTCGTGTTCCCGGCACAACGCGTTTTGGCAACGCTCAACAAGAATGTTAAGCGTCTATGATAGCCAGACGGCGCAGCATGGCTAACAGTTGAACGATCAAATCTGTTACTAATTGTTCGCCATCCAGATGGGCTTCCGGATGCTCGGGCGCTTCGTAGATCGAGTCGATCCCGGTGAAGTTGCGCAGCTCGCCTGCGCGGGCTTTCTTGTATAACCCTTTCGGATCGCGCGCTTCGCACACCGCCAGCGGCGTGTCCACAAACACCTCAATAAACTGCCGATCCTCAAGCAGATCGCGCACCATCTGCCGTTCGGCGCGATGCGGCGAGATAAACGCGGTGAGCACCACCAGACCGGCGTCCACCATCAACTTGGCGACTTCCCCAACGCGGCGAATATTCTCGCGCCGGTCGTCATCCGTAAATCCCAGATCGCGACACAAAGCATGCCGGACGTTGTCGCCGTCCAGCAAATAGGTGCTGACACCCGCGGCGTAGAGCGCCTGCTCCAGCGCCCCCGCCAACGTTGATTTCCCTGAGCCGGACAGCCCGGTAAACCAGATGACCGCGCCGCGATGACCGTGGCGACGCTCACGGTCCGCTCGCGTCACCGCGTGAGGATGCCACACCACGTTTTCATTCGCAGGCGGCAGGGAATGAGATTCGGACACCTTATTTCCCTCCCAGCAGATCGCGCGCACCCCAATGCGGGAAGTGGCGACGCACCAGGGCGTTCAGCTCCAGTTCAAATGCGCTGTAAGCGCCGGGCTCTTCATAGGTCTGTTCAATACCTTCGCGTACCAGACCCGCGCCCACCGTCACATTGCTCAGGCGGTCAATAAAGATCATCCCGCCAGTGACGTGGTTGTGCGGATAGCGATCCAGCACCAACGGCTCGTCGAAAGTCAGCTCCACCAGTCCAATACCGTTCAACGGTAACGACTCGGTGACTCGCTGGGTCAGCGTGTTGATTTCAACCTGATACTGAATATTTTCGACTCGCGCCCGCGTTTTTTTGCCCGCGATCTTGATGTCGTAGCTCTGCCCGGCGACCAATGGCTGTTCCGCCATCCACACCACATCCACCTGCGCGCTCTGCACCGCTTCCAGCGTTTCTGCATGGTCCACGATCAGATCGCCACGGCTGATATCAATTTCCTTTTCCAGCACCAGCGTCACCGCTTCGCCGACCTGCGCCTGCGGCAGATCGCCATCAAACGTCACGATACGAGCGATGGCGGATTCCACGCCGGAGGGCAGCACCTTCACGCGCTGGCCGACGTGAACCACGCCGGACGCCACCGTCCCCGCGTAGCCACGGAAATCCAGGTTAGGCCGGTTGACATACTGCACCGGGAAACGCAGAGGCTGCGACAAGCTGTGCGGTGCGACATCCACCGTCTCAAGCACTTCCAGCAGCGTAGGGCCGCTATACCAGCTCATCTGCGTGCTGGCCGTCGCCACGTTATCCCCTTCCAGCGCGGAGAGCGGGACGAAGGTCACGTTGAGATCCGCCGGCAGCTGCTGTGCAAAGTCCAGATAGTCCTGCTTGAACTGTTCGAAGACCGACTGCTGATAGTCGACCAGATCCATTTTGTTGACCGCCACCACCAGATGACGGATGCCCAGCAGTGTCGCGATGAAGCTATGACGACGAGTCTGATCCAACACGCCTTTGCGGGCATCGATCAGCAGAATCGCCAGTTCACAGGTGGATGCGCCCGTCGCCATGTTACGCGTGTACTGCTCATGCCCAGGGGTGTCGGCAATGATGAATTTACGCTTTTCGGTAGAGAAATAGCGGTAGGCGACGTCGATGGTGATCCCCTGCTCGCGCTCAGCCTGCAGGCCGTCGACCAGCAGCGCTAAATCCAACTTTTCACCCTGTGTCCCCAACCGTTTGCTGTCGTTGTGCAACGTAGACAGCTGATCTTCGTAGATCTGACGGGTATCGTGCAACAGGCGGCCAATCAGGGTGCTTTTACCGTCGTCGACGCTGCCGCAGGTCAGGAAGCGCAGCAGGCTTTTGTCCTGTTGTGCGAGCAAATAGGCTTCGACTCCGCCCTGATCGGCGATCTGTTTGGCAATATCATGATTCATGCAGCAACTCCTCAGAAATATCCCTGACGCTTTTTCAGCTCCATCGACCCGGCCTGATCGCGGTCGATCATCCGTCCCTGACGCTCGCTCGTGGTGGAGACCAACATTTCCTCGATGATCTCCGGCAGAGTCTGCGCCTGCGACTCGACCGCGCCCGTCAGCGGCCAGCATCCCAGCGTGCGGAAACGCACCATGCGCTGGGTAATGGTTTCACCCGGCTGCGGTTCGAAGCGGTCGTCATCGACCATCATCAGCATACCGTCACGCTCGACCACCGGGCGCTCTGCGGCCAGATACAGCGGAACGATGTCGATGTTTTCCAGGAAGATATACTGCCAGATATCCAGCTCCGTCCAGTTGGACAAGGGGAACACGCGGATGCTTTCGCCCTTATTGATCTGGCCGTTGTAGTTACGCCATAGCTCAGGGCGCTGGTTTTTCGGATCCCAGCGATGGAAGCGGTCGCGGAACGAATAGATACGCTCTTTGGCGCGCGATTTTTCTTCGTCGCGCCGCGCGCCGCCGAAGGCCGCATCAAAGCCATACTTGTTCAGCGCCTGCTTCAACCCTTCGGTTTTCATGATGTCGGTATGCTTCGCGCTACCATGTACGAACGGGTTGATCCCCATCGCGACCCCTTCCGGGTTGCGGTGTACCAGCAGCTCGCAGCCGTATGCCTTGGCCGTGCGGTCACGAAACTCGTACATTTCGCGAAACTTCCAGCCGGTATCGACGTGCAGCAGCGGGAATGGCAGCGTGCCGGGGTAGAACGCCTTGCGCGCCAGATGCAGCATCACCGAGGAGTCTTTACCGATGGAATACATCATCACCGGGTTACTGAACTCCGCCGCGACTTCGCGAATGATATGAATACTTTCTGCTTCAAGCTGTTGCAGATGCGTCAGTCTTTTCTCGTCCATAAAATCGTACCTTAAGCCAAATTCACCACTGTTGGCCGACGTTCTGAGGCCGACACCCGCGAATGATCTCCAAACCAGGCGATTTGCTCATGCAAATTCACCACCTCGCCAATCACCAGCAATGCCGGTGTAGCCGCCTGCCGCGCCAGCGGTTCCAACTGTTGCAATGTACCGGTCAGCACTTGCTGATCCCGGCAGGTCCCGCGACTGATAACGGCGACCGGTGTTTCTGCGGATCGCCCGTTTTCTATCAGTTGACGGCTAATATCCGCCGCTTTCATCGTGCCCATGTAAATCACCAGCGTCTGCCGCTCACGAGCCAGCGTAGACCAGTCCGGCGCTTTGCCGTCGACGCGGTGATGTCCGGTAATGAAAGCCACGCTTTGCGCATAGTCCCGATGCGTCAACGGGATCCCCGCGTAGGCGGTGACGCCCGCCGCGGCCGTCACGCCCGGCACCACCTGGAAGGGGATGCCCGCCTTCGCCACATGCTGCAGCTCCTCGCCGCCGCGGCCAAAAATAAAGGGATCGCCGCCTTTTAGGCGAACGACCCGTTTGCCCTGCTGCGCCAACGTCACCAACCGCTGGTTGATCTCGTCCTGCGGCATCAGATGCGCGCTGGCGCGTTTGCCGACGCAAATCATCTCGGCATCGCGTCGTACCAGCTCCAGCACGTCCGCGCTCACCAGATAGTCGTACAGCACCACGTCCGCCTGCTGGATGACCTGAAGTCCGCGTAACGTCAGCAAACCCGCATCGCCCGGACCGGCGCCCACCAGCGACACCTCGCCTTGCTGGTTCTGAGGTGCCATCAGCTGTTCTTCCAGCGCATCCTCGGCTTCAGCCAGTTTTCCCGACGTCACCAGTGAGGCAAAGCGACTGTCGAACAGGCGCTCCCAGAACCGACGTCGGCCGGTCATCGTCGGCAGTTGCTGTTTGACGCGGCTACGCCAGTTGCCCGCCAGCTCGGCCATCTGCCCCAAACGGGAAGGCAGCAACGCCTCGAGCTTCTCGCGCAGCAAACGCGCCAGTACCGGCGCAGTGCCGCTGGATGAGATCGCCACCATCAACGGAGACCGGTCAATCAACGACGGAAAAATGAAGGAACATTTCGGCTGATCGTCGACCACATTGACCAGTTTTTGCCGACGATCCGCGGCCTCTGAGACCGTTTCATTGAGCTTAGCATCATCGGTAGCCGCGATGACCAGGAACACCGGGTCCAGCTGTTCAGGACTGAACTCACGGGCAATCCAGGCCACTTTTCCGTCGTTCCGCAAAGCATCAAGCGGGACGCACAGCTCGCGCGCCGCCACCCGAACCTCTGCGCCCGCCCGCAGCAGCAGCGTGATTTTACGCATGGCTACTTCGCCGCCGCCCACCACCAGCACGGGGCGCTGCCGCAAATCGGCAAATACAGGGAGATAGTTCACAGATGCCTTTACTAAGATAAAAAAGTGATAATGGGACTATAAATCGAGGGGGTAAGCGTATTGAAATGCCGAATTCGCATGATAAGTTCCGTAATGGAATAAAGGACCACTCTACAAGTCGTAAAAAGCGGACTCATGCCGCCTACGCGGTCACTTGGCCTCAGTCGGTGATCCCGAAATGAGCCAAATGTTCCGTCAGTGAATAGCGGCGCAGATACGCCTTAACCTTCCGTTGCCAACGTTCGTCCAGCGACGTCACTCGGCTATATGTCATTCCGGCCAGCGCGCCACGGTCATCATAAGTATTAATTAACGTCTGGTTTATTGCGTCCTGATTCAGCGCAGGATTCGACCGCTGCTGACGCGCCAACGCATCGACCACCCGCTGCTGCTGGGCAACATCCGGCTTCCAGCGCTGGTGATACAGCCCGCTCAACACGATAAACAGCGGCGGTATACCTTCCTCTCGCGCGGCCTGTAGCCGGGAATGTCCATCTAAAATCACATAGGCGCCCAGCCCCGAGACAAACCACAGCAGGACGGGCGGCAATGCTCCCTCCCGCGCTTTTTTACGCCACCATTTTACCCGTGATGAAGTGGGGTCAACCACGGACAGCGGCAGGAGTTGCGTGCTGTCCCACCACCGGTCGATAAGAAAGACCGAGTCTGACACGGTCAGATCCGGGATGTCTTCCCCAAACAGATCCCAACGCGGGCAATAGTCGCCTGCGGATTGGGGCGCGATAAAACGCCACGCGTTTATCGGCTGCGGCTGGGCAGTGCGTGGCGCAGAAGGCAACACATACGGCATCGGCCGCAGCAGCCATTGGCCATTGTTCAGCAGCGGTTGAGGCGAAGAGAGCAGGCGCTCGGCAAAGAAGCGACACCACCCTGCCTGACGCGCAGTGGACGTTTGCAAGGCTTCAGCGCGCATGACGTCAGCGGACCGAATCGGACTGAGTAATGACCGCTGGCGGATATCTTTGCGAGGACAAAGCACGCTAGCCTCGGCGCCATTCACCGCCACTGACGCCCAGAATAAAGTTTCATCTCCGCAAATCGCCTGCGCCCTGCCCTGCGCGCCCACAAGCAGTTGCAGCGCTCCCGCCGGTCGCTGGCCGGAAGGACTTTCCAGCGCTAATCCCTGCCAGACGCCGTCTCGATCGTCGATGTCTCGCCACCATACTTTCTTCATTTCAGACATCACTCACACGGTCCCATTCTGCAAATGGCGGTAAACATAGTCTGTCGCACCGTGGGCATCAATACACTACCCAATGAACTTCTCTCTTTGCATCAGCAAGTTGCCGCCATCTGTACATAACATCGCGTTCAGGCTGAAAAAGGGTCACTTAATCTAAACGGCAAAGGGAAAAGGGGGAATCTCGCCGCCAAAAGAGAAAGCCCCTCAAACGAGGGGCTTCGGGTCAGCCTTCGTGCAAGCCGCACTCACGCTTCAGCCCGAAGAATCGTGTCTCTTCTTCGCTCATGCCCGGCTCCCACTTGCGGGTGGTATGAGTATCGCCCACCGACAGATAACCCTGATCCCACAGCGGGTGATAGCTCAGGCCATTGGCCTTCAGGTACTGATAGACCTGTCGGTTATCCCAGTCGATGATCGGCAGGAATTTGAATACGCCGCGCTGAATAGCCAGCACCGGCAACGTTTCACGGCTGTTCGACTGCTCGCGGCGCAGGCCCGCAAACCAGGTTTGCGCACCGAGCTCCTGTAGCGCCCGGTTCATCGGCTCCACCTTGTTCATCTGGTTATAGCGCTCGATCCCCTCAACGCCCTGCTCCCATAGCTTGCCATAGCGCGCTTCCTGCCACGCGGGCGACAGCTCGGCACGAAACACTTTCAGGTTTAGCTTCAACTGATCGGTAAGGCTGTCGATGAACTGATAGGTTTCCGGGAACAAGTAGCCGGTGTCCGTCAAGACCACCGGGATTTGCGGACACTGCTGGGTGACCAGATGCAGAGAAATCGCCGCCTGAATCCCGAAGCTCGACGTCAGCACGAACTCGCCCGGCAGATTTTCCAGCGCCCATGCGACTCGGTTTTCGGCAGTCAGGCTTTCCAGCTCGGTGTTAATTGCCGCGAGCTCAGACTCTTGTTCCGGCTTCGGCAACGCGTTGAGCGCCCCCAGATTGAGTGCAGACATCAGGCTCTCCTCTTAGTCATAGAAATCGACAGCGGGGTCGAGCACCGGTTTGATGATGTGGGCACGAATGGCGAAATCGCCAAATCCTTCGCCCGCTTCGCGCTCCTGCGCCCAACGCCCTACCAACTGGTCGATTTCGCTGAGGATGTCAGCTTCGGTGATATTTTCCCGGTACATACGCGGAATGCGCGTCCCTTCCCGGTTGCCGCCGAGGTGCAGGTTGTAACGGCCGATGGCTTTTCCCACCAGCCCGATCTCCGCCAGTAGCGAACGTCCGCAACCATTCGGGCAGCCGGTCACTCGCAGGACGATGTGCTCATCGCCGACGCCGTGCTGCTGCATGATCCCTTCTACCTTTGTGACAAACTGCGGCAGGAAACGTTCGGCTTCCGCCATCGCCAGCGGACACGTCGGCAGCGAAACGCAGGCCATCGAGTTTTTACGCTGTTCGCTGACCGAATCGTCAATCAGCCCATGCTCGCGCGCCAGCGCTTCGATTTTCGCTTTATCGCGCGTGGCCACGCCCGCCACAATCAGGTTCTGGTTGGCGGTCAGGCGGAAATCCCCTTTGTGGATTTTCGCGATTTCGTTCAGCCCCGTTTTTAGAGGACGGCCCGGATAGTCGAGGATGCGGCCATTTTCGATAAACAGCGTCAGATGCCACTTATTGTCGATGCCTTTCACCCAGCCGATGCGATCGCCGCGGCCGGTGAATTCATACGGACGGATCTCTTCGAACGTGACGCCAGAGCGGCGTTCCACTTCCTGCTTGAACGTGTCGACGCCGACGCGCTCCAGCGTGTACTTGGTTTTGGCGTTCTTACGATTGGTGCGGTTGCCCCAGTCGCGCTGCGTGGTGACCACCGCTTCCGCGACCGCCAGCGTCTTCTCGACGGGGATATAGCCGAACTCGCTGGCAGTGCGCGCATAGGTCGCCTTGTCGCCGTGAGCGATGGACAAACCGCCGCCTACCAGCACGTTGAAGCCAATCAACCGGCCGTTCTCGGCGATTGCGACAAAGTTCAGGTCATTCGCGTGCAGATCCACATCGTTCTGCGGCGGGATCACCACCGTGGTTTTGAATTTTCGCGGCAGGTAGTTCGATCCCAGAATCGGCTCTTCATCCGTCGTCGCAATCTTTTCCCGATCGAGCCAGATCTCGGCATAAGCGCGAGTCTTCGGCAACAGGTGTTCGGAGATCTTCTTCGCCCAGTCGTACGCCTGCTGGTGCAGCTCGGACTCAGCGGGGTTGGACGTACACATCACGTTACGGTTGACGTCGTTCGCCGTCGCCAGTGAATCCAGCCCCACATCATGCAGCAGCTGATGCGCCGATTTCAGGTTGGATTTCAGGATGCCGTGAAACTGAAACGTTTGACGGTTGGTAATACGGATACTGCCGTAAATCGTCTTGGCCTTGGCGAAGTCATCGATCGCCCGCCATTGCTCTGGCGTCATGACGCCGCCCGGCAGACGGCAGCGCAGCATCATCGCATGACGTGGCTCCAGCTTCTGCGCGACGCGTTCGGCGCGAATGTCACGGTCATCCTGTTGGTACATCCCGTGGAAACGGATCAGCAAAAAGTTGTCGCCGGTAAAACCACCGGTCAGGCCATCGTTAAGATCGTCTGCGATCGTACCGCGCAGAAAGTTGCTCTGCTGTTTTAGACGCTCCGCATCGGTGAGTTTGCCTTCTACCACCAGCGGGCCAGAATATCTCTCGCTCATTAGTACACGTCTCTCTGATAGCGCCGCTCAAGCCGCAGCTCGCTTAAAAATTCATCCGCCTGTTCGGCATCCATCCCGCTCTGCTCGGCAATCACTGCCAACAGCGCCTGTTCGACATCTTTCGCCATTCGGTTGGCGTCGCCGCACACGTAAATATGCGCGCCATCCTGGATCCAGCGCCAGACTTCCACGCTCTTCTCACGGATGCGATCCTGAACGTAAATCTTATGCGCCTGATCGCGCGACCAGGCCAAATCGATGTGGGTCAGCAGCCCGTCTTTGACGTACCGTTGCCACTCCACCTGATATAGGAAATCTTCAACAAAGTGCGGATTGCCGAAGAACAGCCAGTTTTTACCCTCGGCGCCTTCCGCTTCACGCTGCTGCATGAAGGCTCTAAACGGCGCGATGCCCGTCCCGGGACCAATCATGATGACCGGCGTATTCGGGTTCGCCGGCAGGCGGAAGTTATCGTTATGCTCAATGAAGACGCGAACTTCGCCGTCTTCTTCCAGCCGATCGGCCAGGAAACCGGAGGCGCCGCCGGTGCGCTCCCTTCCCTCATAGGCGTAACGGACGACACCGAGCGTGATGTGCACTTCATTGTCGACCTCTTCCTGCGATGAGGCGATAGAGTAGAGACGCGGCGTCAGCGGACGCAGCCAGCTAACCAGCTGTTCCGGCGTCAGTTCGGCGGGTGCCGATCGCACCATATCCACTAGCGGCGTCTGCTGCGCATACTGCTGTAGCGCGGACTTATCTCCGACCCGTGACTGAAGCGTTTCATGTCCCGACAGCACGGCATATTTCTCTACCAGCGGCGCCGTATTTTGCGTCAGCTCCAGATGCCGTTGCAGGGCCTCGGCGAGCGGCAGCGTCTCACCAGACACCGTCACCGTTTCGTCCCCTTTCAGCTTCAGCAGCCCCAGCAATTCCTCAACCAACGCCGGATCATTCTCGTACCACACGCCCAGCGCATCGCCGGGACGATAGCGCAAACCTGACTCACCCAAGTCGATTTCCAGGTGGCGCACGTCTTTATCCGAGCCGCGGCCGGTGATCTTTTGATTGACCGACAGCGCGGCGGTATAAGGCGTTTCTTTGCCGTACGGGCTCGCGGTAATCTCATCCACCGCGCCCACTGCCGCTGTCTGGACAGCGGCCGCGTCCTGCGCCTGATGGCGAGACTTCAGCGTTTCCGTCAGCCGTTTCCGCCACTGCTCCGCCTCAGGTTGGAAGGCCACGTCAGCATCCACACGGTCTAGCAGGCGTTCCGCCCCCAGTTCCGCCAGACGACTGTCGAAATCTTTACCGGCTTTGCAGAAAAACTCGTACGAGGAGTCCCCCAAGCCAAAGACCGCGAATGCGGTGCCATCTAAGGTCGGCGCTTTTTTGGAGAACAAGTACTTATACAATGCCACGGCTTCTTCCGGCGGTTCACCTTCGCCCTGCGTCGATGCCACAACGACCAGCAGTTTCTCCTGAGCAATTTGCTTAAATTTGTAATCGCCCGCGTTGACGAGCGTGACCGGCAACCCGGCCGCCAGCAGATCGTCCCGCGTCTGTTCAGCAACCCGACGCGCATTCCCCGTCTGAGACGCCGAAATCAGCGTGATCGCCGAAGGAGCAGCGGCGGGTGCGCTGGCTGTCGCCATCGCGCCGGTAGAAACGCCTGCGGGCTGCTGAGAAATCCCCCAAAAATAACCGGATAACCAGGCAAGCTGGGTGGGTGAGAAATCACCGGTTGCCGCCTGCAGGCGCGCAAGTTGCTCCGCGCTCAGAGGGAGTAGCGAAGTCGGAGAAACCGGATTAGTCATTGTGATACGTTTTCCTTGTTCAGGTCGCTGGCGCCAATGCCGATTTGGTGCGGTACAAAGTTGAATGGGTTATTAAGGTAGCGACCCCCATCTTAACAATTAAAGAAATGATGGAAATATCAAATAACCAAAATGACTAAAGGGTTTTTTATATACGCTTTACCACAAAAAGTGATATAGGCCGAAAAATAGAATAAGCATCTGATTGTTAACAATAAAAAACCAATGCCGGCGTCGAAAACCAAATGATAAAAATTACTATTTACGCTTCTTTGCGGCGGAAAATAGCGCAAAGGCGCACTTTCCGGTAGTATGCGTCGGTTTTTTCAGGTCATATGAGATTCACCGTCATGCCAACCATGCTGTTTAAAGATTTTCAGTTTGAAGCCGCTCATCGGCTTCCCCATGTTCCAGACGGACACAAATGTGGCCGGCTGCATGGCCACTCATTTATGGTTCGACTGGAAATTACCGGCGAAGTCGATGCCTATACCGGCTGGGTGATGGATTTTGCCGAACTGAAAGCCATCTCTCGTCCGATCTGGGAGCAGTTAGATCACCACTATCTGAATGAAATTCCTGGGCTGGAAAACCCGACCAGTGAAATTCTGGCTCAGTGGATTTGGCAGAGATTGAAACCGATACTGCCGCTGCTGACCGCCGTCCGGGTCAAAGAAACCTGTACAGCGGGCTGCGTATATCGGGGAGAGGAATAATCGTCGCCTGACCCGCACGGACGCACCGGTCAGGTCGTCGTCAGGCTATGTTCAGGTACTTGTGGGTCTGCATGGATAAACGCCAGTTGCGCGCTATGCAGGTAGCAATGCACAACCGAGTCGCTTCTTCTTTCTGGCTGATAGGCTGTAACGCGATGACCCGCGCCTTATCATCATCCAACCGGTTTAACAGCGTATCCAACGTTTCGATATCACGCTCCCGCGCCACCGGATGTTTAATCTCATCCGCCCGCTGCAGGGCCTGATCGATGACGACCATTCCGCCGCGCATATTTACCTTTGGAGAGACCGTAACCCAGCAGTGGGTTGAGCAGCGGATTTCGTGCGTCCCGCTGGTTTCGATTTGTGTACTGAAACCCAACGCTTCCAGTCGCTGAGTCAGCGTCGTCAGATCGTGGATACAAGGCTCGCCGCCGGTGATCACCACATGCCGGGCGGTATAGCCCAGCCGCGTCATATGGCCAACGATATCCTCCACGCTGGCCGAGCCCCAGGCATCGCTCTCCGTCGTTTTATCGACGATCTGCTTTAGCGGAATTTCCCGCTCCGGGCGCTTCTCCCAGGTATGTTTGGTATCACACCAGCTGCACCCCACCGGGCATCCCTGTAAACGGATAAACACCGCGGGAACGCCGGTAAAATAGCCCTCTCCCTGTAAGGTCTGGAACATTTCGTTAATCGGGTACTGCATGTTTTTCCACTGTAGCGGTTGCGTAAAAGATCATTATCGCAGATCGTCGATGCGTCGCCAAACAACCGTCGTCATGAGCCGGATAGGTTTCGATTGAGTCATCGCTCATGTCCGGTTAATAATCGCCATTTAGTGCTAGGCTTTACCCAGTAAAAACCCGAAAACTACAAGGAACGAAAGACATGAGTTCGCTGAAATCTCTGACGTTGTGTTTAATGACGCTGTTCGCCGTTCCCGCGATGGTGAATGCCCAAGCCGTCCCACAGGTGAAAACCCAGCCGGGCTACTACCGACTGATGCTGGGGCAATTTGAAGTGACTGCGCTCTCGGATGGCACATTTACGATGCCGATGGGAACGCTGCTGGCTCGCACTCCGGCTGATATCATTAAACAAAAGCTGGCAGATGACGCGCTGGACGCCTCCGCCGTCGAAACGTCCGTTAATACCTTCCTAATCAATACCGGCAAAAATCTGGTTCTGATCGATACCGGCAACGGCGAAAAAGCAGGCGCGCCGGTGGGCCGCCTTCTGGGTAATTTGAAAGCCGCCGGTTACCGTCCGGATCAGGTCGATACCGTGATCCTGACTCACCTGCATGGCGATCATATCGGCGGGCTGCTGACCAACGGCAAACCGACCTTCCCCAATGCCGCGGTCTACATCAGCAAAACAGACAGAGATTACTGGCTGAGTGAAGCGAACCTGCAAAAAGCGCCAGCCGACGGCAAAGAGGCTTTCCAGCTGGCACAAAATACGTTTCAGGTCATCAATGCCGCGAAGAAAATGAAAGTGTATAGCGGCAACGATCGGATCGTGCCGGGGATCACCGCCCTGCCGCTAGCCGGACATACGCCGGGACACTCCGGACTGTGGGTAGACAGCGATGGCGCCAAGCTGCTGGTATGGGGCGATATCATTCACGCCGCCGCCGTTCAGTTCTCGTTGCCGGCAACCACGATCAGCTTCGACTCTGATATGGATACCGCTGCGAAAAATCGCGCTTCCATTCTGGCCGATGCCGCTGATAAAGGTTACTGGGTCGCGGGCGCGCACATCAGCTTCCCCGGACTGGGCCACGTCAAAGTGCTGAAAGACAGTGATGGCAAGCCGAACGGCTATCGCTGGGTTCCGGCCAACTACAGTCTGTCCGGGCTGGCAGGACAGTAATACGACGCCACGGCAGGGAGTACGCTCTCCCTGCCATATCCCCCCTCCTCCTCTTCACCTTTTCATTCGCTCCTTTACTCAAGGCTGACGGCATGACGACAGCGGCGGGTTATCGCGTTGAGAAAGGCATGAAAGAGGAAGTCTTTGTTCAGGAAAGCCGATCGGCGAAAACATCTCGTGCCCAAGCGGGCTTCTGACACAGGCAAAAAAAAATCCGGAGGCGCATGACACGCTTCCGGATTTATTTTCAATCCTACCGGAGTCTGAACGCTATTCGGCGTCAGACTCCTGAGAAGAAAGGGGGCGATTAAGCCTGGCCTTTCACTTCTTTCAGACCGTTGAACGGCGCTTTAGCACCCAGCGCTTCTTCGATACGAATCAGCTGGTTGTATTTAGCAACACGGTCAGAACGGCTCATAGAACCGGTTTTGATCTGGCCAGCAGCAGTACCTACAGCCAGGTCAGCGATGGTCGCATCTTCAGTTTCACCAGAACGGTGAGAGATAACGGCAGTGTAGCCAGCGTCTTTCGCCATCTTGATTGCAGCCAGAGTTTCGGTCAGAGAACCGATCTGGTTGAATTTGATCAGGATGGAGTTAGCGATGCCTTTGTCGATACCTTCTTTCAGGATCTTGGTGTTGGTCACGAACAGGTCGTCGCCCACCAGCTGGATTTTGTCGCCCAGGACTTTAGTCTGGTAAGCAAAACCGTCCCAGTCAGATTCGTTCAGGCCATCTTCGATGGACACGATCGGATACTGTTTGGTCAGTTCTTCCAGGTAGTGAGTGAATTCCTGAGAAGTGAAGGTTTTGCCTTCGCCTTTCAGTTCGTAGTTACCGGTTTCGTTGTTGTAGAACTCGGAAGCGGCACAGTCCATAGCCAGAGTCACGTCTTTACCCAGAACGTAACCGGCTTTTTCTACGGCTTCTTTGATGGCAGCCAGCGCAGCAGCGTTGGATTCCAGGTTCGGTGCATAACCACCTTCGTCGCCGACTGCAGTGTTCATACCTTTGGCTTTCAGAACTTTAGCCAGGTTGTGGAACACTTCAGAACCCATGCGGATGGCTTCTTTAACGGTTTTCGCGCCAACAGGCTGAATCATGAATTCCTGGATGTCGACGTTGTTGTCAGCGTGCTCACCACCATTGATGATGTTCATCATCGGCAGCGGCATGGAGTACTGACCCGGAGTGCCGTTCAGTTCAGCGATGTGTGCGTACAGCGGCAGGCCTTTAGAAGCGGCAGCAGCTTTAGCAGAAGCCAGAGAAACGGCCAGGATAGCGTTCGCGCCGAATTTGGATTTGTTTTCAGTACCGTCCAGATCGATCATGATCTGATCAACGTTAGCCTGGTCTTTAGCATCTTTACCCAGAACAGCCTGTGCGATCGGGCCGTTAACAGCGGCAACAGCTTTGGTCACGCCTTTACCCAGGAAACGAGATTTGTCGCCATCACGCAGTTCCAGCGCTTCGCGGGAACCCGTAGAAGCACCTGACGGTGCAGCAGCCAGACCTACGAAACCACCTTCCAGGTGAACTTCAGCCTCAACGGTCGGATTTCCGCGTGAGTCGATGATTTCACGGCCAATGACTTTAACAATTTTGGACATTAGATTTTCCTCAGTACAAGTTAAACTAAAACCTCAGACGAACAACGCGCGACCTTGGGACGCGCGTTGCTGACAAAACCCTATTTTTCCTGACGTTTCTGGTACGCTCCCGCGGCTTTCACAAAGCCGGCGAACAGCGGATGTCCATCACGCGGTGTGGACGTAAATTCCGGATGGAACTGGCACGCCACAAACCAAGGATGATCAGGGATTTCAACAATCTCTACCAGTCGACGGTCGGCGGAATAACCAGCAACACGTAATCCCGCCGCTTCAATTTGTTTCAACAACATGTTGTTGACTTCATAACGATGACGATGACGCTCAATAATCGTCGGTTCGCCATACAGGCTACGCACCAGGCTGCCTTCGGTCAGATGGCATTCCTGCCCGCCGACGCGCATGGTACCGCCGAGATCGCTCTCTTCGCTACGCACTTCCAGGTTGCCTTCGGCATCACGCCATTCGGTGATCAGCGCCACGACCGGGTATTTACATTCCGGGACAAACTCGGTGGAGTTTGCGCCTTCCATGCCCACCACGTTACGGGAAAACTCCATCAGTGCGACCTGCATGCCCAGACAGATACCCAGATAAGGGATCTTGTTCTCACGAGCATATTTCGCGGCCATGATTTTGCCTTCCACGCCACGGTAGCCGAAACCACCCGGCACCAGAATAGCGTCTAAATCTTTCAGGACTTCGACGCCGCGGCTTTCCACATCCTGCGAGTCGATGAACTTGATATTCACGGTCAGACGATTTTTCAAACCGCCGTGCTTCAGCGCTTCGACAACGGATTTATAGGCATCCGGCAGTTCTACGTACTTACCGATCATACCGATAGTCACTTCGCCGCCCGGGTTGGCTTCTTCGTAAACGACCTGTTCCCATTCTGACAGGTTCGCTTCCGGGCAGTCCAAGCTGAATCGTTTACAAATATAATCGTCCAGCCCCTGCGATTTCAATAGCGACGGAATTTTATAAATGGAATCAATGTCTTTAAGCGATATCACCGCTTTTTCCGGCACATTGCAGAATAATGCAATTTTCGCGCGTTCGTTCGCGGGAACCGTGCGATCGGAACGGCAAATCAGCACATCCGGCTGAATACCGATGGACAGCAGTTCTTTCACTGAATGCTGCGTCGGCTTGGTTTTCACTTCGCCTGCGGCCGCCAGATAAGGCACCAGCGTCAGATGCATAAACAGGGTATGTTCACGGCCGACTTCCACCGCCATCTGACGAATCGCTTCAAGGAACGGCAGGGATTCGATATCGCCCACCGTACCGCCGATTTCGACCAGCACGACATCGTGGCCTTCGCCGCCTTCGATGATGCGCTCTTTGATCGCGTTGGTGATATGGGGAATAACCTGAATGGTCGCACCCAGATAATCACCACGGCGCTCTTTGCGCAGGACGTCAGAATAGATCCGTCCGGTGGTGAAGTTATTGCGGCGCGTCATTTTAGTGCGAATAAAACGCTCATAGTGGCCCAGGTCGAGATCGGTTTCGGCGCCATCTTCGGTGACGAACACTTCACCGTGCTGCGTAGGGCTCATTGTCCCCGGATCCACATTGATATACGGGTCCAGTTTCATGATGGTCACGTTGAGGCCGCGGGCTTCGAGAATAGCCGCCAGAGAGGCTGCGGCAATGCCTTTACCCAGAGAGGATACGACCCCGCCGGTCACAAAAATATAATTAGTTGTCATGCTGAACCTGAGAGTTTAGGTTTAAGGATGATGGAAGACCAAGACGGGAAAGTAGTATACCCGAACCTGATGGGCGCCACAAATGTTCGTTTTGCCAAATATCGGATAGACATCCTGTCCATGACCGCCGCTACCTTGCGGAATAGCGGCGAAACATCTTCCTGAAAAATCATACTGATAAATCAAAATATGTGAATTATCAGCCATTTCAGACCTAAAATCCCTTAATGTCCTTTTTCTTCACGTTTTACCTGCTGCCAGGCGGCCTCCATTTCCTCAAGACTGGCTTCAGAAAGTGTTTTCCCTTTTTCACTAATGATTTGCTCTACCTGACGAAAACGGCGGCAAAATTTACGATTTGCGTCCTGCAGTGTGATTTCCGCTTTATGGCCCAAATGTCGCGATAGATTGACCGCGGCGAAGAACATATCGCCCAGCTCTTCCCCCAGGCGATCCTGATCCACCACCGCCTGTTTCGCCTCGTACATGACCTCATCGATCTCTTCGTACAGCTTATCGACAACCGGGCCCAGCGTCTTCCAGTCAAACCCGACCGCCGAGCAACGCTGCTGAATTTTTTGCGCCTGCATCAGCGCAGGCAACGCTTCCGGAATGTCGTCGACCTGTGAATGAAGCGCCTTTTCAGCTCTCTCTTTAGACTTGGTCTGCTCCCAGTTTTTCAGGGCGTCATCCGCAGTCGGCGCGTCGGCCCCGGCAAAGATATGCGGATGACGCCGCTCCAGTTTGTCGCTGATAGCGTCGCAAACGTCGGAGAAATCGAAAAGCCCCTGCTCCTGCGCCATCTGGGCGTAGAACACCACCTGAAACAGCAGGTCGCCCAGCTCGCTGCGCAGATCGTCGAAATCCTTACGGCGAATGGCGTCCAGCACTTCGTAGGTTTCTTCCAGCGTATAGGGAACAATCGAATCGAAGGTTTGCTTGCGATCCCACGGGCAACCGCTCTGCGGATCGCGCAGCTGCGTCATAACGTTGAGCAGTCGGGAGATGGATGAGGACATAACGTTTCCTGGTTAAGGCAAAAAATGGGCGGGCAACGGGCCCGCCCAGGTTATCGGACTGCGGCTCAGTTGCCCTGCTGACGACGCGCGTCAATCACATCAGGGAGCTGATTCAGCTTGGCCAGAACCCGGCCCAGCACCTGCAGGTTGTAGATCTCGATTTCCATATCGATCGTCGCGAGCTGCTGTTTGACATCGCTGCGGCTGGAGACGCCAAGCACGTTGACCTTCTCGTTGGCGAGAATCGTCGTGATGTCGCGCAACAAGCCGCTGCGGTCGTTGGCGGTGACACGCACCACCAGCGAGTATCCGCTGGAGTAACTTTCCCCCCAGACCGCATCCACCACGCGCTCCGGCGCATGACCACGCAGCTCGTCCAGCTGTTCGCAGTCCGCCCGATGGATAGAGATCCCGCGTCCTTTGGTGATGAAGCCGACGATATCGTCGCCGGGGATCGGCTGGCAGCAGCGAGCGATGTGATGCATCAGGTTGCCGACGCCTTCCACCACGACACGCCCATTGTCTTTGCTGGCACGCGTCGGCGCAGGCGTCTTCTGGGTGAGTTGGCGCAGCGCTTCACGATCCTGCTCTTCCGCGCTCGGCTGATTAACCTTGGACTGCAAGAAATTGACGACCTGATTCAGGCGAATGTCGCCGCCGCCAATCCCGGCCAGAAACTCGTCCATCGAATTGATGTTGTAACGCGGGAGCAACAGCTTCTCCGCCATCTTCTGGCTCAGACCCAGATTTTCCAGCTCGTTGTCGAGGATCTGTTTGCCCGCCAGGATGTTTTTATCGCGATCCTGTTTACGGAACCAGTTGTGGATCTTGGAACGCCCGCGGCTAGTGGTGACATAGCCCAGATTCGGATTCAGCCAGTCCCGGCTCGGGTTCGGCTGTTTCTGGGTGATAACTTCTATCTGGTCGCCCATTTGCAGCTGATAGGTAAACGGTACGATGCGGCCGCCCACCTTGGCGCCGATGCAGCGGTGCCCGATATCACTATGAATGTGATAAGCGAAATCCAGCGGCGTCGAACCGGTTGGCAGATCGATGACATCGCCTTTCGGCGTAAAGACATAGACGCGATCGTCGAAGACCTGACTGCGCACTTCGTCCAGCATTTCGTCCGAATCCGCCATCTCCTCCTGCCAGGCCAGCAGCTTACGCAGCCAAGCGATCCGCCCCTCGTAACCCGATCGGCTGGTGGTCGATGCGCCTTCTTTATACTTCCAGTGCGCGGCGACGCCCAGCTCGGAGTTCTCATGCATGTCGCGGGTACGGATCTGGATTTCGAGCGTTTTACCGCGCGGCCCCAGCACCACTGTGTGAATGGACTGATAACCATTGGGTTTCGGGTTCGCCACGTAATCGTCGAACTCATCCGGCAGATGGCGATAGTGGGTATGTACGATCCCTAGCGCGGCGTAGCAGTCTTGCAGACGCTCCACCACGATCCGCACGGCGCGGACGTCGAACAGTTCGTCGAACGACAGGGATTTTTTCTGCATCTTGCGCCAGATGCTATAGATGTGTTTCGGGCGGCCGTAGACATCGGCTTTCAGCCCGTCTTTTTCCATCGCCTGACGCAGGCTGGTCACGAAATCGTCAATATACTGTTCGCGATCGATGCGCCGCTCATGCAGCAGGCTGGCGATGCGTTTGTACTCTTCGGGATGCAGATAGCGAAAGCAGAAATCTTCCAGCTCCCACTTCAATTGACCGATGCCCAGCCGGTTCGCCAACGGCGCATAGATGTTGGTACACTCTTTCGCCGCCAACACCCGTTCTTCTTCCGGGGCATCCTTCACTTCGCGCAGGTGGGCGATGCGTTCCGCCAGTTTGATGACGACGCAGCGGAAATCTTCCACCATCGCCAGCAGCATCCGCCGGATGTTATCCACCTGCTCCGAGGCGACGGAGTCGTGCTGCGTCGCCTTTAGCTGGCGGATTGCATCCATATCTCTGACGCCGTGCACCAGATTGGCAATGTTCTGGCCGAACGCGTCTTTCAGTGTTTCTTCTTTGACGACGTCCGCTTTCACCAGCGGGAACAGCATGGCCGCCCGTAGGCTATCGTTATCCATGCTCAGGGTGGAGAGGATCTCCACCATTTCGATGCCGCGCCACAGCAACAGCAGCGCATCCGGATGATCTTTCGTCTGCTGTTCACAGTAGCGCCAGGTTTCTTTCAGGCGCTCGCATGACTGCTGGTTGGCGATCCCCAAAGACGCGATCCACACATCGGGTTCGAATTCGCCTTCGGTATTTAAATGTGCACTTCTTACCGCAACCATAAATTCTCCCTTTCTTTACCGATCACCGGCGCCGGGCAGGAACAACGCCATGGATTCAAGATGCCCGGTGTGTGGAAACATATCCAGCATCGCTATCCGCGCCAGGCGATAGCCAGCGGCCAATAGCACTTTGCTGTCTCGCGCCAGCGTGGTCGGGTTGCAGGATATGTAGACCACGCGCTCAGGCGCCAGTTTCACGATGTGAGACATCACGCCCGGCGCGCCGGCGCGGGCCGGATCGAGCACAATTTTGTTGAACCCCTGCGATGCCCACGGCTGCCGGGTGACGTCCTCTTCCAGGTTATGATGAAAGAATTCGGCGTTGGATAAACCGTTGCGTCGGGCATTTTCCTGTCCCTTGGCCACCAACGCCGGCACGCCTTCCACGCCGACGACGTCGGCGGCCCGCCGGGCCAGCGGCAGCGTAAAATTGCCCATACCGCAAAACAGGTCAAGCACGCGGTCCTGCGGCTGTACGTCCAGCCAGGACAACGTCTGACTGACCATTTGCCGATTGATGACGTCGTTCACCTGAATGAAGTCCCGCGGACTGAAGGCCAGGGAAAGGTCGTCAATTCGGTATGACGGCATGTCGCCGTGCAGACACTCCAGCGTGTCTGTCTCACCGGCGAGAAACAGCGATATTGACCGCTCGCGCGCTAGCGTCAGCAGCGCCTGACGGTCTGCGTCGCCAAGCGGGTCGAGGTGACGCAGAATCACCAGCGGCCCTTCGTCAGCGAGCACCAACTCGACATGGCCGAGGCGTCTTTTGGCCTGAAGACCGCTAAGGCACTCGTGCAGCGGCGTCAGCAGCGCTTCCAGCTCGGAGCACAGTATCGGACAGTGACGCACATCCACCAGATCGTGCGAAGCCGCCTGGCGATACCCCATCTGCAATCGCTGTGATTTAGCCTGAAAGTATAACCCAAGCCGGGCGCGACGTCGGTAGGCATAGGCCGGGCCGCTAATGACGTCTGGAGAGGGGACGGTCCCCCCTGTTTCTCTCTCCATCAGCCGTATCAGCGCGCTGGATTTACTGCGCTCCTGCAACGACTGACTGGCATGTTGCTGCTGACAGCCGCCGCAGACGTTGTAATGCGGGCAGCGTGGATCGACCCGTTCTTCGCTTTTGCTCAGCAGCTGCTTCAGGCTCGCCCGGGAAAACTGTTTTTTATCCTCGGTCACCTGGACTTCGGCCTGTTCCCCCGGCAACGCGCCGGCGATGAAGATCGTTTTCCCCTGATGACGCGCCACGCCTTGACCGAACGGGTCGAGGTCATTGACCGACACGGTGATGCGTTGACGGGTCGTCACACGCCGTTTTGGGGAGTAGAATTGCGCCATATAAGTGTGATGTCATGTATTAACGGATTAATCAGCCTCAATTCTCCCACATTGGACCCCCATGACCAAATACAGTCTGCGTGCACGAATGATGATTCTGATTCTGGCGCCCACGCTACTGGTGGGACTGCTGCTCAGCGGCTTCTTCATTATTCACCGTTATAATCAATTGCAGGATCAGCTGACGGAAGCCGGCAGCAGCATTATTGAACCGCTAGCGATCAACAGCGCCTTCGCGATCGCCCAGCATCAACCGGAAACGTTGCGCCAGCTGGTGCATCGACTGCATCGCCGCCATGCCGATGTGGTTCGCGCCATCAGCGTTTTCGATACGCATCACCACCCTTTAGTCAGCACCTACTCCCGCGATATCAACAATATTCTCGCGCTGCCGGAAGGATCGCCGGTGCCGGATACGCTACAGATTTTCGAACGCGACAATCATCTCATCATGCGAATGCCGCTGCTGACAGAGGAAGAATTGGCCCCGGCGCTCCCCCACAATAGTGGCCGCTTCGCGCCGGTCGGCTACGTCGCTATTGCGCTGAATCTGGACAACATCGAACTGCAGCAGTACCGGGAAATTGGTCTGGCGACCCTGCTGTTGCTGATGAGTCTGGGATGCGCGCTGCTTTTCGCCTATCGCCTGATGCGGGACGTCACCACGCCCATCGGCAATATGGTGGATACCGTCGACCGTATCCGCCGCGGCCAGTTGGACAGCCGGGTAGAAGGCAAAATGCTCGGCGAGCTGCATATGCTGAAAAACGGCATCAACTCCATGGCGATGTCGCTGACCGCCTACCATGAAGAGATGCAGCAGAATATCGATCAGGCTACCTACGACCTGAGAGAAACGCTGGAACAGATGGAAATCCAGAACGTCGAGCTGGATTTGGCCAAGAAGCGCGCTCAGGAAGCCGCCCGCATCAAGTCCGAGTTTCTCGCCAATATGTCGCATGAGCTGCGCACGCCGCTCAACGGCGTGATCGGCTTCACCCGGCAAACGCTAAAAACCCAGCTGACGCCTACGCAGCAAGACTACCTGCACACCATTGAACGCTCGGCCAACAACCTGCTGAACATCATCAACGACGTTCTGGACTTCTCTAAACTGGAAGCCGGCAAGCTGGTGCTGGAGCACATCCCTTTCTCTCTGCACAACACGCTGGATGAAATGGTGATACTGCTCGCACATACCGCGCACGAGAAAGGGCTGGAGCTGACGCTGAATATTCAGCGCGATGTGCCGGAGCAGTTTATCGGCGATCCGTTGCGCATCCAGCAAATCGTCACCAACCTGCTGGGTAACGCGATTAAATTTACGGAGCGCGGCAACATTGATATTCGCGTGGAAAAACGATCCCAGCTACACCAGCAGGCGCAGTTGGAAATCCAGATCAAAGATACCGGCATCGGGATTGATGAAACGCAGCAAACCCAGCTGTTTCAAGCCTTTCGACAGGCTGATACCAGCATTTCCCGTCGACATGGCGGTACGGGGCTGGGTCTGGTGATTACCCAGAGGCTGGTGCAGGAAATGGGCGGTAATATTCGCTTTCACAGCGTGCCCGATAAGGGGTCGACCTTCTGGTGTACGCTGAATCTGCAGCTCAATCCGCACCCCGCCGTGCTCAACAACTACTTCGATATGCTGCAAGGGAAAAAACTGGCCTATGTCGAAGCCAACTCCGCCGCCGCGCAGGCGACGCTGGATGTATTGAGACGAACGCCGCTGGCCGTCAGCTACAGCCCCACGACCGAGCAATTGCCAGCGCAAAAGTTCGATATTCTGCTGATGGGCATTCCCGTCCATTATCGCAATACGCTGCTGGACTTCACGCCCAAGATCCACAACCTTTGCCGTCGCGCGCCCTGCGTCATTCTCGCCCTGCCCAGTCTGGCGCAGATGGATGCGGAACAGCTGAAATCGCTGGGCGTCCATGCCTGCCTGAGCAAACCCATCACCTCCGCACGTCTGTTGCCGCTGTTGCAGGACACTAACCTGTTCCAGTGCAGCTATGCGAACAGTAGCGAGTTGGAGCTTCGTCCTAAACAGGAAACGCCGCGACTACCGTTACGGGTGATGGCGGTGGACGACAATCTGGCCAACCTCAAGCTGATCGGCACGCTGCTGGAAGAGCTGGTGGACGACATCATCCTGTGCGAAAGCGGTGCGGAAGCGGTAGAGCAAGCCAGGCAAAACGATTTGAACGTGATACTGATGGATATCCAAATGCCGGGGATGGATGGTCTGCATGCCAGCGAGCTGATCCGCCAGTTGCCGAATCACAAGGAGACGCCCATCATCGCGGTTACCGCGCAGGTCATGCACGGCGAACGGGAACAGTTTCTCCAGTCAGGTATGGACGACTATCTGTCCAAACCGATTGATGAAAAGATGCTGTACAGCGTGCTGCGCAGGCACGTGCGCGAGCCGGAGATCACCCCGGCCGACGACGCCGGAGAAGCCGTGTCGCTCGACTGGGCGCTGGCGCAGCAGCAGGCTGCTAATAAACCGGAGCTGGCGCGCGATTTGCTGAAAATGCTGTTGGATTTTCTGGCTCAGGTGCGTCCGCAAATTGAATCGCAGCTGGACGGACAGCATCAGGAATCGCTACTGGATACCATTCACAAACTCCACGGCAGTTGTAGCTATAGCGGCGTGCCTCGCCTCAAACAGCATTGCGCGTATCTGGAACAGCAGTTGCGGCGCGGCGTCACGGCGGAGGCCTTAGAGCCGGAATGGCTGGAGCTGCTGGACGAAATGGCCCATGTCGAAAAGGCCGCAAGACAATACCTTTCCGATTAACAAAATACCTTCATTATTTCCCTCTTTAAGGGGGAAATAATGTCATTTTATTTTATCGGCTTTGTAAACGCCTTGAGCAGGATAAATAAATAAGTCGTTATCGTTTTAACAATCCCCACACGATTTATTTTTAATTCTCGTTTCATACTTATTTAAAATCATTAAATGACTTTATACTTAAAATAATCATCCTTGCGAGAATGATAATTACCTATGCTCTAACATCACGAATAAATTGACAATATCATTCTTTACCGGATAATCCCCAGCCTGGTGGAATACCCCCTGAATAGACGGCAACGGCCATATATAAGGCAGTCCTATTCACAAACCACCGCCAATAATAATAAAACGCCATTCTTTTTAATAAATTTCAGTATTCAATCGGTTAATTATTTTTCATTTATTTCTTTTAAGACGACACACACTCGGGGTTTTGTTATGAGGGTTAATACACCTGTCACCCAACAAGAATATTCGCTGGGCGCGAATACTACGTTAATGTCAACCACCGACGTTAAAAGCCATATTACCTATGCCAATTCCGCCTTTATTCGGGTCAGTGGATTTGATGCGGAAGATCTTGTCGGCCAACCGCATAATATTGTACGCCACCCGGATATGCCTCCCGCCGCATTTGCCGACATGTGGTATACCCTGCAACGGGGAGACAGTTGGACCGGCATGGTAAAAAATCGCCGCAGAAACGGTGATTATTATTGGGTTCGCGCTAACGTCACGCCGGTTTATCACGACGATAAACTTTCTGGTTATATTTCCGTTCGCAATACGCCCGAGGCGGAAGAAGTGAAAGCCGCCGCCGCGCTGTATGAAGCGGTGAACAAACAGCGGGCCGGCCGCCGCAAGTTTTATAAAGGGCTGGTGGTCAGAACCGGTCTGTTCTCTGTTCTCTCCGTATTTCAAAAAATGTCGGTACGCTGGCGCCTGCGCTGCGCCGTATTGGCGGGCGGTATCATTCCTTTTCTGTTTTCGTTGTCCGGCGCAGGCCTCCTGCCACTTGCCATGGCTTCGCTGTTGACCATGCTGCTGCTGGACGTCTTTTTACAGCAGCAAATCGCACGCCCTCTGCAAACCATACTGCGTCAGGCGCAGCGTGTAGTCTCGGGGAGGAAAGTCGATAGTTTGCGGTTCAACCGCGTGGATGAAGTCGGCATGTTGCTGCGGGTGGTCAATCAGTTCTCGCTCAATCTGAACTCGCTGGTAGACGACGTCAGTACCCAGGTGGCGGGCATGAAAAGCGTCAGCGAACAGTTGGCGGGCGGCAACGTCGACCTGAGCCATCGCACGGAAGAGACGGCGGGCAACCTGCAGCAAACGGCGGCGGCGATCGAAGAGATCACATCAGCCGTCCATCAAAGCGCTGAAACGGCGGCGAACGCGATCCAACTGACCGACGTGACGACTCAGGCCGCGCAGCAGGGCGGCGACATCATGCGACAGACCGTCAAGATGATGAACGCGATCAATGCGACCAGCGTCAAGGTGGTGGATATCATTTCCGTCATCGACAGCATTGCATTCCAGACCAACATTCTGGCGCTGAATGCCGCCGTGGAAGCCGCCCGCGCAGGCAGTCAGGGGAAAGGATTCGCGGTCGTCGCGGCCGAAGTCCGCCAGCTGGCGCAAAACTCAGCTTCCGCCGCCAAAGAGATTAAGGCGTTAATTGATGATAACGTCGCCAACGTCAAGAACGGCAGCCATATGGTAGAAAAGGCCGATCAACATATTTCCAATATCGTGGAGCACGTCGGACAGGTCAGCGGCCTGATCCACGAGATCGGCCTGGCCACGCGGGAGCAGACATCGGCGTTGGCGCTGATCAACGATTCCATCGCTCAGATCGAGCAAATGACG
This sequence comes from Lonsdalea britannica, assembly GCF_003515985.1. Classification (GTDB taxonomy): domain Bacteria; phylum Pseudomonadota; class Gammaproteobacteria; order Enterobacterales; family Enterobacteriaceae; genus Lonsdalea; species Lonsdalea britannica. The sequence goes on from NZ_CP023009.1 coordinate 379,082, forward strand.
CAGAGCAACAGCGAGATGGTCACCCAATCCTCAGGCGTTGCCGCAGGACTGAACCAGCAGGCGATCCGTCTGACGGAAGCGGTCAACGTCTACGGGCGCTAACGCGGAACGAAGATCCACGAATAACGGCGAATGTTTTATACTGATTAAGTATTAAAAGATGATAAAAATTCGCCGAAAACACGATCTTACCCCTGCGTAGCTTCGCATCGGGTAAGGGGTGAAGATCTCGGCTTTACACACATATTCAGGAGCGAAAATGACTAGTATTAGCTCGGTCACCTCCGTCAGCAGCAGCTCTTCTGGCGGTTCGACCAATTACACGCAGAAGATCAATCAGCTCAACCAGAAACTGGAAAAGGCCACTGAGCAGTTGAAAGATGTGTCTAATTCAAGCGCGGATGCAGAGACGAAAGCCACTCAAACGCAGATGTTGCAGGCACAGATTGAGATGATTGAAGCTCAGATTGAGCAGCTCCAAAACCAACAGGCTCAGGAGCAAATGGCGCAGACGCAGCAAAGCCAGCAGCAGCAAAGTATCGCTGAAAACAGCAATGCGTCCACAGCCAGCAGCAAAAAGGAAGGCGTTAATCAGCCGACCGACAGCAATCAGATTGACATCTATATCTGACGGTCACCTGCAAGGTCGGCGCTTTTCGCGTTAGCCTGAACACTGACCCACGGTCGGGCCTTGATGGCCGGCCGCGTTCTCAGCCCTACTCCCCCTGACGCCAAGACGGTCCAAGCCCCGCGCATCATGCCATGAAGCGCCTCTTTACGTTTTTCCCACGCTTTGCAGCAAAATTCTGCGTTTTTTCAGACAAAGTGCTAAATATTCACCCAACTCACTTGTTTTATAATCACTCCATAGCCTACCAAGGCTGACAAATGGAGGAAGACATCATGGCCGCAATCAGCGCAATAGCGTCGACATCATTCAGCGATTCGTCCAGCAACCGTGATAACACACAAAGGATTGCCCGGTTGCAACAGCAGATACAGCAGCTGACACAACAGCTAAGTCAGGCCACGTCCAGCAGCGGTGAAGATTCAAGCGCTCAAATGCAGATTCAGATGATTGAAGCGCAGATTCAGGCGCTGGCAGCCCAGATTTCCCAGCTGCAATCGGCGCAGGCGCAGAGCTATTCCAGCGACAGCAGCTCGCAGACCAGCAGCTTCTCGGCGTTGGCGGACGGCATTAATCGTCCGACCGCCAATAACCAGATTAACGTCTACGTGTAATCGCGAGCGAGAAGAGGAACGCGCCGGTCAGTCAGACCGGCCGTTTGAGGCGTCTTTCAGGGGTTTGATTAACCCCTGCAAACCTTCCATTTTGATGACCATCGTCAGTTGCAGCAGCTCCCCCAAACGTCCTTCGGGGAAAATCTCCTTACGCGCGAACCACAGCAGATACTCCTCCGGCAGATCGATCAAAGCCCGGCCCTTGTATTTACCAAACGGCATAGTCGTATTGGCGATAGCCAGCAGGTCGGCCTTTTCCATCGTTATTGCTCCAGCAGGCGCATCATTTCCGCCTCATCGATCACCGGAATGCCCAGCGACTGTGCTTTGGTCAGTTTCGACCCCGCCGCTTCGCCCGCGATCACCATATCGGTTTTTTTCGATACGCTGCCGCTAACCTTCGCACCGAGCGCCGTCAGGCGATCTTTCGCTTCGTCGCGCGACAAGACGCTTAACGAGCCCGTCAATACCAGCGTTTTACCGGCGAACGGGCTGGAAGATTCGTCCACATCGACGACAACCGGTTCGGGCCAATGAATGCCAATCTCGTCGATCAGCTCCCGGATCACCTGCTGGTTGTGCTCTTCATCCAGGAAATTGCGGACACGCGTCGCGACGACAATCCCGACATCCTGCACCTGCTGCAACGCCTCCAGATCGGCATCAGACAGCGCCTGAGGCGTCAGGAAATGCGCAGCAAGACTCGCCGCGGTCGCCTCGCCGACGTCCCGGATGCCCAAGGCATAAAGGAAACGGGCGAAGGTGGTCGACTTGGCTTTCTCCAGCGCGTTCACCAAATTCTGCGCCGACTTCGGCCCCATGCGGTCCAGCCCGGTGAGGATGCCCGCCGTCAGGCGGAACAGGTCCGCAGGGGTATGCACGTACTCTTTTTCCACCAGCTGATCGATGATCTTGTCGCCCATACCATCGACGTCCATCGCCCGGCGGGAGACAAAATGCTTCAGCGCCTCTTTACGCTGCGCGCCGCAGAACAGGCCGCCGGTGCAGCGGGTTACCGCTTCGCCTTCCACTCGCTCGACGTCGGAACCGCAGACCGGACATTGGTCAGGGAAAGCGATAGGCTGCGTTTCTTCCGGACGTTCCGTCAGCACGACGCTGACAATTTGCGGAATGACGTCTCCGGCGCGGCGTACCGTCACGCGGTCGCCGATGCGAATGCCCAGACGGTCGATTTCATCGGCGTTGTGCAGCGTCGCATTGCTGACCATCACACCCGCGACGGCCACCGGCTCCAGCCGCGCAACCGGCGTAATCGCCCCGGTGCGGCCAACCTGAAACTCCACGTCGCGCAGCCAGGTCAGTTGCTCCTGCGCCGGAAACTTGTAGGCCACCGCCCAGCGCGGCGCGCGGGCAACAAAGCCAAGACGCTCTTGCAGCGCGAGATCGTCGACTTTGATGACCACGCCGTCGATATCGAATCCCAGATCGCTGCGCGTCTCTTCCACCTGACGATAAAAGTCCAGCACGGCATCGCTGCCGCAGCATCGACGAATACGGTCGCTGACCGGCAGTCCCCAGGACTTGAAGCGTTGCAGTCGTTCCCAGTGGGAGTCAGGCAGCTCGCCGTCTTCAATCAACCCGACGCCGTAGCAGAAAAAGGTCAGCGGACGTTTCGCCGTAATACGCGGGTCCAACTGACGCAGCGAACCGGCGGCGGCGTTGCGCGGGTTGGCAAACACCTTGCCGCCCGTACGACGCGCGTCCTCGTTCAGCGCCTCAAAGCCGCTGTGCGTCATAAAGACTTCGCCGCGCACTTCCAGCCGACGCGGGATAGCGTCCCCGCTGAGCCGCAGCGGGATCGCGCCGATGGTGCGAATATTCGAGGTGATGTTCTCCCCCGTCGCCCCGTCGCCGCGAGTGGCGGCGCGTACCAGCACGCCGTCTTCATACAGCAGGCTGACCGCCAATCCATCCAGTTTCAGTTCACAGCAGAATGAGAGATCGTCCGCATGTTTCAGGCGGTCGTTGATACGCTTGCAGAACGCCAAAAAACTTTGCTCGTCGAAAACGTTGTCCAGCGACAGCATCGGCACTTCGTGCCGCACCGACTCAAACGCCGCCAGCGGCTCCGCCCCCACTCGCTGCGTCGGCGAGTCAGGCGTGATCAGCGCCGGATGTTCCTGCTCCAGCGCTTTTAGCTCACGCATCAGACGGTCGTATTCCGCATCGGGAATTTCCGGCGCATCCTCCACGTGATACTTGTGCTCGTGATAGCGGAGTTGGGTGCGCAGCGTTTCAAGACGTGCTTCAACAGACTGTGAATTCAATGGAGTAAACCCTTTCTCTGACATAACGACATCGATCAGCGGCTGGCCTTGATGGTATTGATGATGTTGGTGGTCGAACAGCCGTCCTCAAAGTTCAGCACTTTGACTTCGCCGCCGTTGTCCCAGACTTCTTTGCTGCCTGCGATCTCTTCAGGCTTGTAGTCGCCGCCCTTCACCAGAACATCCGGCAGGATGTCGGCGATCAGGCGTTGCGGAGTGTCTTCTTCGAACGGCACCACCCAGTCGACGGCTTCCAGCGCGCCCAGCACGATCATACGCTGCATCAGCGGATTGACCGGACGTGTCGGGCCTTTCAGACGTTGGGTCGACGCATCGCTGTTCACAGCCACAATCAGACGGTCGCCCAGCTTGCGAGCATTCGCCAGATAAGACACATGGCCGGCATGCAGAATGTCGAAGCAGCCATTGGTCATCACGATGCGCTCGCCGCGCTGACGCGCCTGCGCGACCGCCGCTTTCAGCTGTGCTTCGTCCATCGCGCCGAATCCCGTTTCCGCGCGACCGCGAATCGCGTTTTCCAGCTCGATCGGCGTAACGGTGGAGGTTCCCAGCTTGCCGACCACGACGCCCGCGGCGGCATTCGCCAGGAAGCAGGCTTCTTCTATGGGATTACCGGCGGCCAAAGCGGCAGCCAGGACGCCGATGACCGTATCACCGGCCCCGGTCACGTCATACACTTCCTGCGCCTGCGTCGGCAGATGCAGCGGCGTTTTACCCGGCTGCAACAGGGTCATGCCCTGCTCTGAGCGGGTGACCAGCAGCGCGGACAGATCCAGATCCGCCATCAGCTGCATACCGCGCGCGACCAGATCGTCTTCGTCGCGGCAGCGGCCAGCGACGGCTTCGAATTCCGACAGGTTTGGCGTCAACAGCGTGGCGCCGCGATAGCGAGCAAAGTCCGTGCCTTTCGGATCGATCAGCACCGGCACACCGGCCGCTTTCGCCGTCTGAATCATGCTTTGCACGTGGACCAGCGCGCCTTTGGCGTAGTCGGACAGCACCAGCGCGCCGATTTTCGGCAGCGCCTGCTGAATACGCTCGATCATCGGCTCCGGGTCAACGTTGTCGAACCCTTCTTCGAAGTCCAGACGGATCAGCTGCTGATTGCGGGACAGCACCCGCAGTTTGGTGATCGTCGGGTGCGTCGGGACGGAGACGAAATCACACTGCACGTTGACTTCGTTCAGTTTGGCATTCAACGCCCGGGCCGCATCATCGATCCCGGTCAGGCCGACCAGACGCGAACCGGCGCCCAGCGCCGCGATATTCATCGCCACGTTTGCCGCGCCGCCCGGACGCTCCTCAATGGTGTCGACTTTGACCACCGGCACCGGCGCTTCCGGTGAAATACGGCTGGTCGGACCATACCAATAACGGTCGAGCATGACATCGCCCACCACCAGGACACCGGCTTGACGAAAATCAGGTAGCGTAACTTTCATTCCCTGCTCCAAAAAGGGTTCATTTTTATCGCGCGCTATACTACCACAGCTCGCCAGACGGCACGGCCTCCACGGGGGAAATCCGCGGCGGCGTCGCCGATTTTGCATACAATTTCTCAGCCCAGCCAGTTTTTCCAGCTGCGTTCCACCTGCTCGCGCTCAGCGCGGAAAAGCGCTTGGCTCACGCGTCCGGAGCGTTCCTGTAAGGCCAGGCGATGCAGCTCGTCGCGCAATGTGATGTAAGCCCGCGTTAACGCGTTGGCCTCGTCTTCTTCCATCACGCCGTGCTGGGCCATCATCTCCAGAACACGTACATTGTCGGACCAGCGCGTTAATGCCGGCTGCGCGTGCGCATAGCGCAGAACCAGATACTGCACGATGAATTCGATGTCGATGATGCCGCCGGCATCCGCCTTCAGATTGAACGCGTCCGGATCCCGACGGGACTGGTGACGCCGCATCTTCTCCCGCATCTCCCGCACCGCGGCGCGTAGCGCTTCGCCGTCGCGCTCCCGGCAGAGGATATGTCGACGGGTCGCCTCGAACTGACGCTGGACGCCGGTTTCGCCGTAAACCATACGCGCGCGCACCAGCGCCTGATGCTCCCACGTCCAGGCATCATGGCGCTGATAATCGTCGAATGCGCCAACCGTGCTGACCAACATCCCCGCCGCGCCGGAGGGCCGCAGCCGCGCATCGACTTCGTACAGAATCCCGGACGAGGTGCGCGTGCTGAACAGATGCATGACTCGCTGGGCCAGCCGCAGATAGAACTGGTGGCCGTCGATACTGCGCTCGCCATCGGTCATCACGTTCGCCGGGCAGTCGTGCAAAAAGACCAGATCGAGATCCGAGCCATAGCCCAGCTCCCAGCCGCCCAGTTTGCCATAGCCGATCACGGCAAATCCGCGCCCTTCCTGCTGTTGCAGGTGCGATGGCTGACCGTAGCGCGTCACCATACTCTGCCAGGCCTGTTGCACGACGGCGGCGATAATGGCTTCGGCCAGATAGGTCAGGTGGTCGCTGACTTTCATAATCGGCAGCGCGCCCGCGATATCTCCGGCGGCGATCCTCAGCTGCTGCGTCAGCTTAAATTGGCGCAGCGCCTCCAGCTGTTGCTCTTCGTCATCTTCCGGTACCCGCATCAAATACTGGCGCAGTTCATCCGCATAGGCATGTTGTGCCGTCGGTTGATAAAGCGTAGCAGGGTCGAGCAGCTCATCCAGCAACAGCGGGTAACGCGCCAGTTGGCTGGCCAGCATCGGAGAGGCCGCGCACAGACGAATGAGGTGCTTCAACGCCGGGCGCGATTCGAGCAGCAGCTCCAGATAGGTTGTTCGGGTAATGATGCCGATAAGCAGCGGCGTGATCCGCGAGACGATAATATCGGCCTGCTCCTGCTGACAGGCTTCCGCCAGCAGCGCGGGCATCAGTTGGTCCAGCACGTCCCGGCCACGCGGACCGATGGTGCGGCGGGTCAGCTCGGCGCGGAAGTCCTGCAACTGTCGTAACAGGTTGGTCCGGTTCTCTTCCGGCAGATGCGGGGTCAGCGATGCCAGTTCGGCATCATCCAGCCCGTCCTGCCACAGATTGCGGAAGTGTTCATGAGCCGGGTCATCGCTGCCGTCAGGGGCATCGTCCCCAATCAGTTCGTTGAAAACGTCGCGCACCGCCTGCGTATGCCGCGTCAACGCTTCGCAGAGCGACGGCCAACTGTCGCAGGCCATTCCCCAGGACAGGCGAGCCTGATTGAGCGGGTCGTCCGGCAATGTCTGCGTTTGTTCGTCGGCTATCGCCTGCAACAGGTTTTCCAGCCGACGCAGGAACAGATAGGCTTCCCGCAGCCGCGACGTTTGTTCCACGGGCAGCACGCCCAGCTCACCCAGTTGCTGCAGCGTAGGCAACAGCGATCGCGACTGCAGCTGCGGCTCGCGTCCTCCGCGAATCAGCTGGAACACCTGAGTGATGAACTCGATTTCCCGGATACCGCCGGGACCCAGTTTGATGTTATTACGCAGATCCCGACGGCGCACTTCGCGCGCGATCAGACTTTTCATATTGCGAAGGGACTGAATGACGCTGAAATCCATGTAGCGACGGAACACGAACGGACGCAGTAATTGATTCAGCTCCTGACGATACGCCGCATCCGCTTCGCCGAGCGGACGCGCCTTCACCATCGCGTAGCGCTCCCAGTCGCGCCCCTGCTCCTGATAGTAATCTTCCAGCGCGGTGAAGCTCAGCACCAACGGGCCGCTGTCACCGAACGGCCTCAGGCGCATATCCACCCGATAGACGAAGCCGTCTTCGGTGATGTGGTCGAGCGCTTTGATGAGCCGCTGACCCAGCCGGGTAAAGAACTGAGCGTTGTCCAGCTCCCGCCGTCCGCCGCGCGTAGTTCCGCTTTCGGGGTAGGCAAAAATCAGATCGATGTCCGAGGAAAAGTTCAGCTCCCGACCGCCCAGCTTGCCCATGCCGAGCACCAGCAGCGGCTGCGCATCGCCATTCTGATTGCAGGGCGTTCCCCACTCCTGACAGCAGGCGGCGTAGAGCCAGTCGCGGGCCGCAATGACGGACACTTCCGCCAGCTCGCTGAGCTGGCGCAGCGTCTCCTCCGTGCTACACGATCCCAACGCCTGCGCGAAAGCGATGCGCACCAGCGTGCGACGCCGAAATGTGCGTAACGCCGTCATCAGCGCCGCCTCGTCTTGCACCTCGTTGAGCACCCGTCGCAGCGCGTCCGCATAGCCTCGACATTCGTCGGGTGCGGGCGGCGATTGCCTGATGTCATGCAGCCAGTCGGGGTAGCGAGCCAACGCATCGCTGATGAAATCGCTCATCGCGACCGCCGCCTGCTCCTCCGCCGTCAACGTCGTGAGCGCAGGAGAAGAGGGCCAGCGGGACCCCGCATGCTGGGCCTGAGAGAGTAACGAGGCGGGTAATGGGAAACGGGGCGCAGGAGTGCTGCTCATCGACCTATCCTCACACCGCCGCCTGCTCCGACGACAGGCGGCTGGGTTCATTGCATCATGGTTGTCCGCTGTTCAGCCAGAAAGGCGGACAGGTAATCGCCTGCTTACGGATATCATCCAACGCGACAGGCACCGGTTGGTGGACATTAAGCTTCGCGATTTGCTGCGCCAGCTCGCGCCAAAGGCCAACATAATCGCCCGCCTCTTCCTCTGGATAAAAACCGCCCAGCAGCATAAAAGCGCTCAGTCCACGTTCCAGACGCGGCAGTTGCTGTTCGTAATGCAGCGACGTCAGCGAATGCGCAAAGACGGACTTCAGCTCCGCCAAACTCCGGCTCAGCATGATATCGGCGAAGCGTTTATAGGAACTCTGCAAACGCATGCGCTCACGGTTATCCATATAGCGACGCCAGCCCGCTTCGAGCAGCCAGGTCGTCAACACCAGCTTACTTTTCAGGTAATCCTTATCGAAGCAGACGGTCTCCGCGTCGAGATCCGTCGAAGCCTTCGCTTCCAGCGCCGTCAAAGCGCCGCGAAATTCTGACGTCACTTTGCGCGGCACCACGCCGCCGATCAACACCAGCATTTCACGCAGCAGCGTTCCCGCCTCCAGCATGCTGTCGCGCGCGGCCCGATCGCCCCGCACCCACAGCTCTTCGTGATACTGCCAGTGCGCCAGCCCGAACTCCAGACCCGCCTCAATCCCCTCGTCGAGCGTCATTTTGCCTTTGACCGGCATGAACGTCAGCGCATGTCTTTCGCGCGGCGGGTTGCCTTTAGCCAACTGATAACCGCGGGCCGCTTTACTCAAATAGCCCTGTCGCAGACCGCCTACGTCGGAGAGCTCGTTGGCGAATTCCAGCAGGTCGCTGCGCTGCCCGACCTTCAGCTCTAACTCCAACTCGCAAATCGGCTCCTGCACATCGCCGGCCACCACCTCGCCGCGGTCAAGCACCATCTCGATGACGCTTTGATGATGAGACACCACCCAGACCTCACGACGGAAATCGGTGCTGAACAACGGCGTTAACTCCGCCGCCAACACATCCAGGTCGCAATGCTCTGGCCAAATATCGTCCGGCAAGAGACGAATATCCAGCTGCGGCCCCGCCAGTTCGACGTTGTATTCCGGGTGCTGATGCAGGCCGCCGACCACCTTGCCCGCCGTTTTGGCGGTCATTTCGTAGCGACCGTTTTCCCCACGAATACGCAGCCCAATCCCATGCTGACGCAGGTAGCCGTCCGGCGTTTCGTAATAGATGTTCGCCAACTGATGCGCATGTAAATGCTTGCTGTGGCTGTAGTCGCTCTTCCACTCATTCAGCTGCGCTTGCAGGGCTGGCACGGTGTCAGGGTGGACAATAAATTTCAGTTCAATCTCTTCACTCATAATCGTTAGCTACACCGGATGCTGCGGGAATTTCGTCAGTAAATAACATTTTACGCTACCTTGCCACCGTTGCCATCCCCTGCCGCCAGACGTGCGACCACCGCCATCATCGGTTATCCTGCGTCTTCGGCTGACAAACAAGAGTAAGACAGTTCCCATTTAGGTTTGTCCCCCTCGTCGTCAGACTTATCCGACGAATATTTCACATTCATTCACGCAACCTGATGATCTTATGCAGAAATTACGCTTTATTATTGCCGGCCTCGTTGGCCTTGCCATCACCTTTGGTGCCCAGGCGGAAGAAAAACGCTATATCTCCGATGAACTTATCACCTACATCCACAGCGGACCGGGCAACCAATACCGTATTGTCGGCACGCTGAAAGCCGGTGAAGAAGTCTCCGTCGTTGAAGTCAACGACGGAGCGGGCTATGCCCAGATCCGCGACAGCAAAGGTCGCGCCAGCTGGATCCCGCTCGATCAGCTGAGCCAGACGCCCAGCCTGCGCACCCGCGTGCCGGATCTGGAGAATCAGGTGAAAGTCCTGACCGACAAGCTGACCAATATCGACCAGAGCTGGAACCAGCGTACCGCCGATATGCAGCAGAAGGTCGCCGCCAGCGATAACGTGATCACCGGCCTGCAGCGCGAAAATCAGGATCTGAAAAATCAGCTGGTCGTCGCGCAGAAGAAGGTCAATGCCGCCAACGTACAGTTGGATGACAAACAGCGCACTTTAATCCTGCAATGGTTTATGTACGGCGGCGGCGTGGCCGGCGCAGGTCTGCTGTTGGGGCTCGTGTTGCCGCATCTGATCCCGCGTCGCAAGAAAAACGATCGCTGGATGGGCTAACCCGTTGCCCATCGTCAAACCCGGCACTGAACATCAATAAAGGTTATAGTGAGCCATCGTCATTAAGAAACCGTAGATTCAGGAGTTGGGTTTGAAGATTTACCTTGTGGGTGGCGCCGTGCGCGATGGTTTATTGCATCAACCCGTCACCGAGCGAGACTGGGTGGTAGTCGGCGCTACGCCCGAAACACTATTGAAACTCGGCTATCAGCAGGTCGGCAGGGATTTCCCCGTCTTCCTGCACCCCACCAGCCGCGAAGAGTACGCCCTGGCCCGAACGGAACGTAAATCCGGGCAGGGTTATACCGGTTTTGTCTGCAACGCCAGTCCGGACGTGACGCTGGAAGACGATCTCCTGCGCCGCGATCTGACCATCAACGCCATCGCGCAAGATGAAGACGGCAGCCTGATCGATCCTTACGGCGGCCAACGCGATCTCGCCTCAAAACTGCTGCGCCACGTTTCCGACGCCTTCGGCGAAGATCCGCTGCGAGTATTGCGTGTCGCGCGATTCGCCGCCCGCTACGCTCATCTCGGCTTTACGATTGCGCCGGAAACGCTGGCGCTGATGCGTCAGATGGTGGACAGCGGCGAACTCAACAGTCTGACGCCGGAACGCGTTTGGAAAGAGACCGAAAAGGCGCTGGGTTCGAACTCGCCGCAGGTCTATTTTGAGCGGCTGCGGGACTGCGGCGCATTGCAGGTGTTGTTCCCTGAAATCGACAATCTGTTTGGCGTCCCTGCCCCCGCGCAATGGCACCCCGAAATCGACACCGGCATTCATGTCATGATGACGCTGGCCATCGCGGCGCAGCTCAGTCCGGAGATCGACGTTCGATTCGCCTCATTGTGTCACGACGTCGGCAAAGGCCTGACGCCGCCGTCGCTGTGGCCGCGTCATCACGGACACGGTCCTGCGGGCATCAAGCTGATTGAAGCGATGTGCCAGCGCCTGCGGATCCCTAACCACATACGCGATTTGGCGAAGCTGGTGGCGGAATACCACGATCTGCTGCATACCGCACCCATCTTGCAACCTAAGACCCTGTTGAAGCTGTTCGACAGCATCGACGTCTGGCGCAAGCCGCATCGTCTGGATCAGCTGATTCTGACCAGCGAGGCCGACGCGCGTGGGCGAACTAGCTTTGAGCACAAGCCTTATCCGCAGGGCGACTATCTACGCGAAGCCTTCAAGGTCGCCAGCAGCGTCACCAGCGCGCAGGTCGTGGCCGATGGATTCCGCAATGCGGCGATCCGCGACGAACTGCACTGGCGTCGTCGTCGCGCCTTGCAAGATTGGAAAGATAGCCAGCAGAGCGCTGACTAAAAAAAACGGCCTTTCCCGTATGCGTTGCCGCAGAGGAAAGGCCGTTTTTAACACCACAGTTAAAGCCCCCGTTTAGGGGAGCCCCCTAGCGTGTTACATAAAGATCACATATACCGCCGCGCCGACGATGAAGCGGTAAATGGCGAAAGGCACGAACGACATCCGTTTGATCACCGCCAGGAACGTTTTAATCGCAATCATCGCGACCACAAACGCGGTAATGAAGCCGATGGCGAACATCGGCAGCGCAGACAGGCTCATCAGGTGCCAGTTCTTGTACAAGTCCAACCCGCTGGCTCCCAACATCATCGGCACCGCCAGGATGAAAGAAAACTCGGACGCCGCAAATCGACTCACGCCCGTCAACATCCCGCCGGAGATCGTCGCGCCGGAACGGGAAAATCCCGGCCAGAGCGCCAGACACTGAAAACACCCGATGTAGAACGCCTGACGATAGGTAATATCATCCAGCCCTTCCGCACGCGGAGTTTTAGGACGCCACTTCTCGGCAATCAGCAGTAAAATACCGCCGGCGATCAGCGCCCATGCCACCATCTGCGGGTTGAACAACGTTTTGATGGCGTCATGGAACAACATCCCCAACACCACCGCCGGCCCCATGCCCAGCAAGATATGCACCAGAGTCAAACGCCCGGTAGGCTTGACGCCATCATGAGGTTCGCGACCAAAATGAATGCCAATCAGCCCAAACATCCGCCGCCAGAACACGACCACCACCGCCAGGATAGACCCCAGCTGAATCACCACCTCAAAGGTTTTCGACAGATCGTTCTCAAATCCCAACCAATGACCGACAAGGATCATATGTCCAGTCGACGAGACGGGTAAAAACTCCGTCAGCCCCTCGACGATCCCAAGGATAAACGCCACCAGCAACGTGTATGAATCTGTCATTACCTGTTCAGCTCCATCAAACCGTAACCATAAAAAAGCGGCCTCGCTGCACGCGAGCCGCTGCATATGAAACGACATTAAAATAATGAGATTACGGGCTAATGACCTTAGGAAGGGTCTCTAATCATTGCATAACGGAATTATCTCATTCCCCGCTCGATCACTACGCCGACCGCACGAGCCTGAGCGACTGCACCCGGTTTGCTGACTTTGAGACGCATCCACGGTATCCCGAATCGTTTCATCAGCATTTGGACCACGTCTTCAGCCACACGTTCAACCAGCGCAAACCGCTGTGTGGAGACGAGCGCGATCACTGCCTCGCTGACATCCGCATAGCTTAGACAATCTTTGACATCATCGCTGACGGCGGCGGCGCGGTTGTCCCATCCCATTTCAATATCGAACACCAGCTTTTGCTGGATGGTCTGTTCCCAGTCGTAAACGCCGATCGTGGTAATCACGCTAAGTTCTTCGATAAATACGATATCCATTACCTTACCCTCTGTTTTTGCGGCTGCCGGATACCACTTCCGGCCGAATATGCGTATTATCCTTGGATGCTAATATTAAAACGACCTTTATTAGACGGACGCATACTATGAGTGCTACCGCGCTAGGAATGATTATCCTCGCGTACCTGTGCGGCTCGATTTCCAGTGCGATTCTGGTCTGTAGGATCGCCAGATTGCCAGACCCACGCGAAAACGGCTCGGGAAACCCCGGAGCCACTAACGTGTTGCGCGTCGGCGGTAAGGGCGCGGCAGCGGCCGTGCTGGTTTTCGATATCCTGAAGGGCATGCTGCCCGTTTGGGGCGCTTATGAAGTTGGCGTCACGCCGTTTTATCTCGGTCTGATCGCCATCGCCGCCTGTCTGGGGCACATCTATCCTCTGTTCTTCCGCTTTCACGGCGGCAAAGGAGTCGCGACCGCATTCGGCGCCATCGCGCCTATCGGTTGGGATTTAACGGGATTGATGACGGGAACCTGGCTGTTGACCGTGCTGCTGAGCGGGTATTCGTCGCTGGGCGCTATTGTGAGCGCGCTGATCGCGCCGTTTTACGTCTGGTGGTTTAAACCGCAATTGACCTTCCCGGTCGCCATGCTGTCTTGCCTGATTCTGGTCCGTCACCACGATAATATTCAGCGTCTGTGGCGCGGTCAGGAAACGAAAATCTGGAAAAAGCGACGCAGGAACTCCTCCTCATCCTCCGAACAGAAATAACCTGCATCGCGTGATTCACGACGCCGCTGATTCGCAGCGCCGCGTTACTCTCTTACTCTCGTTTAGCTGCGGCCAATCGCAGCCAGCGGCTCATTGTCCAGCTTAAACAGTTCCATACTGGCCGCCAGTTCAATCGCCTGTTCTTCCAGCGAACGTGTCGCCGAAGCCGACTCTTCGACCAACGAGGCATTCTGCTGCGCCACGCTGTCCATCTGCGACACGGCGGTATTGACCTGATCGATGCCGTTGCTCTGCTCGCGGGTCGCGGTGGAAATCTCGCCCATCAGCGTCGTCACCTGCACCACGGCGGACGACACGTCCTTCATGGTTTCACCAGCGACCTGCGCGATCTCCGTACCTTCACGCACTTGGACCTGCGAGTCTTCCAGCAGCGTTTTGATCTCTTTGGCAGACTGCGCACTGCGCTGAGCCAGACTACGCACTTCGCCAGCCACCACAGCAAAACCACGTCCCTGCTCGCCTGCCCGCGCCGCTTCAACCGCCGCATTCAGCGCCAGAATGTTGGTCTGGAAAGCGATGCCGTCGATCATGGCCAGAATATCCGCCACGCTCGCCGTACTTGTCGAGATCAGCTCCATTTTTTCCAGCATCCGACGTACGGCGTCGCTGCCCTTGTCCGCGATGCTGGCAACGTTCTGCGACAGTTGATAGGCCTGATCGGCGCTTTCCGCATTCAGTTTCACCGTAGAGGACAGCTGCTCCATGCTCGCGGCGGTCTGTTCCAGTGACGCCGCAGATTCTTCGGTACGAGCGGCCAAATTAATGTTGCCGGCGGACAGCTCTCGCGTGCCGACTTCAATCTGTCCTCCCGCATCGCGTACACGCCCGACGGCGGTCGCCAGCGCATCCTGCATCGTCTTCATCGCCTGAATCAGACGGCCGATTTCGTTCTTGCCGCCGTCCTCAATATGCTGGGACAGATCGCCGCCAGCAATGACTTCCAACTGATGAACGGAGCGATCTAACGGTTGCAGGATCAGACGCTTGATCACCACCCAGGCGACGCCGGACAGCAGCAGCGTCAGGACGCAAGACAGGCCGATAATTGAGAGACGGCTTAACGCCAGCTCTTCAGCCTTGGTCAGCAGGTTGTCTCCCACCATGATGGCGAAGACGCGGAAGTCGTTGATGGCTTTATCCATCGCCATGCTATAAGGCACGACAACGTCTTGTGTGATTTTGTAGAACTCGACGGTATCGCCCTTTTTCAACGCTTCCATCATCGGAGCGATGCCCTGGTTGCGATAGCTTTCATAGCTGGTTTTGATCTGCTCGGCCAGGATCGCGCCTTTGGCGGTCACCGTGCCATACGCCAGAAACTCATCCATGTCCTTACGAGAAAGCGCCAGATAGTTTTCAACGCGTGACAGCGTTTCCTTCGCCCGGGTGACGTTGCCCTCATCCAACTGCCGCGCGGCCTGATAGGCGGTAGTACGGGCTCGCAGCGTCGCCGTATAGCTCGCCGCCAGCGTCCCCAATTCCTTCCCCTGTATTTTATCGATCGAGCTTAATGACGCATTTCCCTGGCTGATAGCATTGGCGCCGATACCGCTGACCAGAAGCAGCAGCAGCACCATGACGCTCAGCAATACAATCAGGCTCGACTTCACCGTGATATTTTTCAACATCCAAAAATCCCTCTTAACTTAATGAAAAAGCCATAAAAAATAGATAAATCTCATTAAAGAAGCCCCTTCTTATCGGATCATCACCCTTAGTCTTCAATTAAATTAATTATTATAGTGGTTATGGTTAGCTTGCTAGCCACCACCTCCATAACGTTAGTCCTAACGGGAGCCGTCCCGGCCCTGCGACGCGTCGAACCGGCGTCCGCACTGCTAAAAACCGCGACTTTCACGACGAGTTGGCTATAATGACCGCCACTCCATTTCTGGTTTGAAAGAGAAGGAAACCGACATGAGCTTGAATACGGTGCCGGCAGGCAAATCGCTTCCGGAAGATATTTATGTAGTCATCGAAATTCCCGCGAATTCCGATCCCATCAAATACGAAGTAGACAAAGAAAGCGGCGCGCTGTTTGTTGACCGCTTCATGTCTACGGCGATGTTCTATCCGTGCAACTACGGTTACATCAACCACACCCTGTCGCTGGACGGCGATCCGGTCGACGTGCTGGTTCCGACCCCGTTCCCGCTGCAGCCAGGCTCTGTGATCCGTTGCCGTCCGGTTGGCGTACTGAAAATGACCGACGAATCCGGTGAAGATGCCAAAGTGGTTGCCGTACCCCACAGCAAGCTGAGCAAAGAGTACGAGCACATTCAGGATGTGAACGACCTGCCTGAACTGCTGCGTGCGCAGATCGGCCATTTCTTTGAGCACTACAAAGATCTGGAAAAAGGCAAATGGGTGAAAGTGGAAGGCTGGGACAACGCAGAAGCGGCTAAAGCGGAAATCGTTGCCTCTTTCGAACGCGCCAAAAACAAGTAATCCTGATGGTGACAGCGTAGCGGGAAGACGTTCCTATCCGCGCATCACCTGACCCTGCAAGGGGGCTGAGCTTAACGGCTCAGCCCCCTTGTTGTTTCTGACGTCCAGCGGCGCGTCTCACGCGTTAAAATTCGCAGGCCGTTGTCTGCGCGCTTTTTTGCGCTCAAACAGGGTGGAATGCCTCTGATGAAGGCATAAAAAAAACACCGCAACGGGCGGTGTTTTTTATTGACTGATGCAGACTGAAAAACGATGTTCCCGGCTTCAATGCCTGCCCCGACATCGGGCATCGGGGCCGCCGAGAGGACGATGAAAAGCGGTTACGCTTCCTCGTCGCGTTTGGACCAGTCGCCGCTACTGATGCGCCGCAGACCGGTCACGGAGCGCTGGTAAAGATAGATCCAGGCGCTGCCGTAAGGGGTGAATATCAGCTTGCGCTTATATTCGCCGCCGTCTCGTTTTAAAGCATCCAATTCGGTCAGGATGGAGGAACTAATGCGATAGACTTCGCCGTAGACCGCCCCCTCACCCGCCACTGCCGCCGGATAGTGACCTAAATCATACAGCTCATAGCCTTCGAGCTGATGGTCGCCTAGCCATTGCGCATTGGTCATCCAATGACTATTTCCCTGTTTGCGTCGTAAACTGCCATAGACAATAATTCGCATCGCTAAAACTCGAACTGATAGAGCACATCTAATGCCTGACTGACGCCAGACACCGCCTCCAGATATAGTTTCGGCATTAAACGATAACGCAGCGTTAACGTTGCCAGTGAATCAAATATACCCACGCCATATTTGACTTGCAGGCCCGGTGCGACGTAACCGCTGACGACGACTTGCGAACTGTCGCCAGCGCCCTGTGTATCCAGAGCTAAATTGCTTACGCCGAAAGCCTCGCCGATTTTACCCACAACTTGGCCTGTCTGCGCAACCCCCAGACCGATCAATGCTGAGGTCATCATTGAGCTATCGGTTCCGCTGCTATCCAGCCCCTGACCGCGAAGCAGATAGGACAACGCTTCCTGTTGCGATAGGGTCGGATCGGAGAAGACCTCCAGCTTGGGCGCCGACGCGGAGCCCGTGACGCGAATTCCCACCGTGACATCGTCTTCCGTGTTGTCAGGGTTACGGATAGCCTCGATATTCAGCATCGGTTGTCCCGGCGGTCCCGCAAATAACAGCTGACCTTTGCGAACCTGCAGATCTTGACCATACGCCTTGAATCGCCCGCTGGGAATATTGATTTGGCCATTAAGCCCCAAACCACGTTCGTCCTGCGCGACTTTCAGATCGCCCGCCAGATTGGCGGTCAGGCCGTAAGCATCCAGTTTGACGTCGTCGCCGATATGGATAGTCAGGTTGCTGTTGATCGGAATCGAGGTCGATTTCTGCTGCGTCGGTTTTCCTTCTTCATTCAACATCACCTCGTCCGACGAAACGCCCACCGAACTGGCTGGCAGGTCATGCACCACGATGCGCGCCCACGGAATATTCACTGACCCGTTCAACGCCAGCAGCTGCGGCGTGGCTTCGAAAACGATGTCGGGCGACACATCCAGACGCACCATCGGCGGCACCGTCACTCGCATACGATCGCCTTTCGCCGCCACGCGCGCGCGCCAGGCATCCGGCTGCGACCAGTCGGCCCCCCCGGCCAGGTTGACCTGCCCTTGCGTCGTTTTGAGGAAGCCTTGCAGCGTGGAGGACATGCCATTGAAGTACACCGCAAGACGGCCATTTTTCAGATCGACCGGCATCCAGTTACCGTCGATATCCAGTTTTTCCAACACCATCTGACCAAAGATCTGCGGACGTTCGACGTTGCCGCCTAACCGCAGATTGGCGTTCAGAATACCCGCGGCTTTTTCGCCCTGCTGCAACGCCGGATTGAGCATATCCAGCGACAGCGTATCAATGGTGACCGTACCGCTCAGGTTACGGCGCTGCTGCGGATCGCTGATCAGCACGTCGCCATTCAGACGGCCGTTGCCGCGAATCGCCATCCGCCAGCCGATTTTGGCCTGACCGCGGTCAAGACCGGCGTTCAGCGTCAGTGTGTCGAAGACGACCGGCAGCGCGCCGCCCTGCATCTGCTGGCGTACGCTTACACCATCGCCGTTCAATGTGACTTTGGCCTGCGGCAGTCCGCCGTTTGCCTGCCAGCTCACATTGGCATCGCCGGTGAAACGCCCGCTCAGCACGGTATCTTCACTCAGGAAAGGCTCCAGCATCGCCAGGTCGAAGCGGTTGAGCCGCACGCTGGCCTGTCCGCTCGGACCCGCCTCTATCGGTTTAGGTACACACACTTCAGCATGCGGATTCACCCAGCAGTGGGTGCCGACGGTGATTTTCTGCGCCGCCGCCAAATAATCCAGCGACATTGCCTGAGTCAGCCGCCACTCGCCTACCGGCGTATCGAAACGGGTGTTGTTCAACGTGCCGCGCCAGCGTTGCTGAGCGCGGTCGAAGCTGCCATTCACCGCAAGCTGGCCGGAAACCGGCTCGCCTTTCACGGTGAGCTGGAGCTGATGTTTGTTTTCGTTGCCGCCCGCTGCCAGGTCAACCGAGCTGATCTTCAGCGCCCCCTGAGTGAGCTGGGCCACCTTGAGCGCCAGCGTCCCCTGAATCTGCTGATCAGAGCGAACATCGCCTTTCAGGTCGATACGCTGAATCCGAAGTTCCTGCCAGCGCAGCCCAGAGGCCGTTAAGTCGGCGCGCACCTGAGGCGCGTCACGACGGCCGTCCAGATGAAGATTGCCGAGGATGTGCCCGCCCAGACCCGGCAACATGCCATTCAGCTCCGGCGCGTTGATATCGGCCAACAACTGCCAGCGGTCGTCCAGTTTTCCCTTCACGTTGATTTGGTTGCGTCCCAGCGCCAGATTCAGTCCGGGCACGTTCCACTGCCCCGCCGCGTTACCGCTCAGGGAACCTTTCGCCGTCAGCTTGTTCTGACGGATGCTGCCGTCCATCTGCACCTGAGGCACCTGTAGCGTCCAGTCACTGCCGGAGACGACCTGCCCGTTAGCCTTGATGCTGCCGTTAAGGCGTACCGGCCAATCCGGCCACTGCCGCCCCGTATTGATACGGCTGAGGGTCAGCGCGCTGCTCCAGTTGACGGCGTCGCGCCAGTCGACTTTCGCGGTGATATCGCCGTAGCCCTCGAACGCATCCAGCCGCAGGTGCGCCAGCTCGAACTGCTGCAAATCGCCTTTCCCTTCGACCCGCAGTGACGCGGGCGGAACGGCGCTGCCACGGATATCGCCCTTCACGTTGAGCGCATAGTCCGTCGCTTTACCGCCAAAGTTCACTTGCAGGTTATTCATCTGATACTGCGCGGTGCCGGTCACCGGCCAACGCAGCTGTGAGCTTTGCAGTTTCAGCGTCAACGGCAGGCCCGTCTCAGCCAGCGCCGTGTCGATATTCAGTTGCGCGCGCTGCGGACCGGACAAATTCATCGCCAGCTTCAGCTGCTGCCGCAATGCGCCGTCGACGGTGAGCTTCAGGCGTTCCCCCTTCAACGGGTCGATGTTCAGCGCGCCGTTGGCGTTAAACGTCACCGGCCAGTCGCCGTTAAGCGTCGCCGCGCCGTTGGCGAACAGCGATCCCTGCGGGGACTGTACGCTGAACTTTTGCAGAGTGACGGCCTGTTTCAGCGTGGAGGCTTGCAGTTGGAGACGGTTGATCGTCACATCCTGATCGCCGGTGACACGCAGCTGCTCGCCAGTGATATCCGCGATCGTCACATCGAGCGGCAGCGTGATGTCCGGCATGTCGTTCAGCAGCGGCTTGGCAAACATCGCCTGTAGACGCTCGCCTAACGGCGGTTCGGCGGGCGCTTTCTCCGCCGACGCCGCTTTAGCGTCTCCGGCCTCTTTATCCTGAGACGCTTTGGCCACCTGCGGCAGCGTCTGCGCGACGTCGCCCGCCGTCACGTTATCTTTGACGACCAGTCCCGCGGGGGTTTTAGGCAGCGCGACCAGTAAAGAAGCGATACGGGTCGGTTGCAGCGTCAGTGACCGTCCCTGCCACAGCATGCCGGTCTGAAATTCCGCCAGCGAGATGGCGACATCGTCCACCGTCACGCGGGTGTTTTGCAGGCTGAAATGTTGCAGATCCAGCGTCACCGGCGTAGAGATTTCCGTGGTCGGCTCGCTGGCGGTCGTGTTCTCCGGAGCGGCGGCCGGCATGGCCTTGGTGTCCACCACCACGTCCAGCCCCTGTAGCGACAGGTCGTTAATGCACAGTCGGCTGTGCCACAGGCAGTTCGGAGTCAGAGCCAGATGCAGACGGGAAGCTTTCACCGTCACGCCCGGCATCTGGTAGCTGAAGTCCTGTAACGTCAGGTCGCGCCAGCCGCCGTCTACCTTCCCAATAGCCAATCCCGGCACCCAACGCGTGGCCGAACTGAGCATGAAATGCAGCCCGGGCGTCGTCGTCACCAACAACGTCAACGCCACCAGTAGCGCTAATACCACGGCAATGAGGCCGATCCCGATTTTTTTCAACTTACTCATAATTCAGGCCCCAAACCGATGTAGAACTGTAAACCGTGTTTTTCCGGATCGCCGATAGGTCGTGCGATGTCCAGCTTGATAGGCCCAACCGGGGACGCCCAGCGGACGCCGACCCCCGCCCCGGTTTTGAAGTTGCTTTGCTTGAAGTCGTTGACCGCTTCACCGCTGTCGATGAACGCCGCGCCCCACCATTTGCCGGTAATGTTGTATTGATATTCGAGCGAGCCCGTCGCCAGCCGGGAGGCCCCGGTCAACTTGTCGTCGCCATCGCGAGGAGAGATAGATTTGTATTTGTAGCCGCGAATGCTGCGGTCGCCCCCGGCGAAGAAACGCAGGGATGGCGGCACGCGGGAGAAGCTGCCGGTTTCAATCCAGCCCAGATTGCCGCGCACGACGAATCGGTGTTTCTCTTCCAGCGTACGGATCCAGACGTTCTGCGCCTGGAAGACGGAGAAGTCGATATCGGATCCCCAGGCGGTATTGGACACGTCGATGGAGTAGCTTTGCGAGTCCCCCCACGTCGGCATCAAACCGCCCCGCTGACGGGTACGGTTCACGTTGAAGCCGGGGTAAAGCAGCATCGTCGTGTCGGTCACCGACCCCTGAGTAAAGTGATCGAGACTCCAACGCAAGTTGACTGAACGCTGCCAACCGCTGGAATAGTTCCAGTAACGGGCCACATTCAGGGTGGTGGAGTCCGCCTTGGTATCATTGAGGTCCTCACGCTTGAAGCCGCCCTGCAAAAGGTAGTATTGCTCCAGCGGGCTTTTTAGCAGCGGGATTTTGTAGCTCAGATCGAGCTGCTGTTCCGGAGCCGAAACGCTGAAGCTGCTTTGCAGGCTGTGGCCGCTGGAGTTGACCCAGGGTTTGTTCCAGGTCGTTTTCACGCGCGGACCCACGTCCGTCGCGTAGCCGACCCCGGTTTCAACGGTATTGTGCGTCCGCGGAGACAGCAGGGCTTCCATCGGCAGCTCTTTATTTTTGTTTTCTCTGCCGCGTTGAAGGTCGGGGGACACCACCACGGAGTTAAACCATCCGGTGGCCGAGAGTCGGCGGTTGAATTCGCCCAGCTGTTCAGAAGTGTAGTCATCGCCTTCGTGGAAAGGCAGCAGCGCGCGGACGTACTCTTCGCGGATCTGCGATCCCTCGATGCTCAGCGCGCCGAAGCGATAGCGATCGCCGCTGTCGTAGTCGATGTCCCAGAAGGCCTGATGGGTCGAGTCCATCACCCCCAGCTGGCTTTTGAGGAAGTGCGCGTCGAAGTAGCCTTTGCTGACGGCAAGCGTGTTCAGGTCGCTTTTAAAATCGTCATAATCGCCGTGGTTAAGGATCGTACCCAGCGCAGGCGTTTTTTCTTTCTTCAGCTTCAGGAAATCCTCGTCGTTACGAGCATGCCCTTCAATATCGACGTCCACACCGGCGATTTTCACCGGTTCTCCCGGCGTCACCTTGACCATCAGCACCGGACGGCCGCCATTGACGGCGGGTAAGAACTGAAAGTCGATCTCAGGATCGTAGTAGCCCAGCGCCCGCAAACCCTGTCGAACAGCCGTGTTGACGCGGGAACGGAAACGTCCATCTGCGCTCACTTCATCGGCGGTAATGGTCGACAGCTGCGCTCGCACGTTCTTTTGCAGGTCGCCCGTCAGTCCCGTGACCTGCAGACGGACATTGGAAGCGGCGCTGGCAGACGCACTCGCCAGCAGTAATCCGCACACACCTATCGCACGGCACAGGCGGAGGCCGCCGGTGCGATAAAAATTCCTCTTCAATGTAAAAATCGCCACTGCGCTCCCTGATCACCCTATAGAATTAAATTGTTTCTCTTTAGCCATAGATATTAGCCGGTAAAGCCTAAAATATAGTGTATACAAGGGGAAACTCGCTCGCACACCCTTTTATCCTGCCCGGACGATACCGGAACCGTAACCGATAATGATGATTCAATCAGCAAACGGGAGCTCAACGTGGTTTCACTTTTTGATAAAACGCAGCCGATAAGTCAGACCGACGCGCTGCCTGGCCGCTCCACGCCGATGCCTGTCGCCCGGCTCCATGTGGTCAACCAACACTCGATGACGCATGTGCCGGACACCATGGACGTCGCCATTTTCGCTATGGGCTGCTTCTGGGGAGTGGAACGTTTGTTCTGGGAACAAGCGGGCGTCTACAGTACGGCTTCCGGCTACAGCGGCGGTTACACGCCGAATCCGACCTATCGGGAAATTTGCACCGGCAAAACCGGTCATGCCGAAGTCGTGCGGGTCGTTTTCGATCCGGCCATCATCAGCTATGAGAAGCTGCTGCAAGTGTTCTGGGAAAATCACGATCCGGCGCAGGGGATGCGTCAGGGCGGCGATATCGGCACGCAGTACCGCTCAGCGATCTATACGCTGACGCCGGAACAGGAACAGGCGGCGAAAGAGAGCCTGCAACGTTTCCAGCAGGCGATGGCAGCGGCAGGCGACAAGCGAACGGTCTCCACCGAAATCACTGAGGCCGGGCCGTTCTACTATGCCGAAGATGAGCATCAGCAGTACCTGTACAAAAATCCGGAAGGATACTGCGGACTCGGCGGCATCGGCGTTTGCCTGCCGCCGCAGCGCTGATTTTACCGAACGCCGTCGCGTTAAAACCGACGGCGTTTTTTCCTCGTTAAAACGCCGTTTTAGCGGCCCACTGATCGCCTCACGCCAGTGCTGGCGGTTCTTTGACCGCTCCTGCTATAATGCCGCGGGCATGAGGCTGATAACCGGCCTTGTCCACGGCTCCCTGCCGTCGGTTCATGATTATTTTCCTTCCTGAGGATCGCCCTGTCTATTGAGGCAAAGCGAAAAAACTATGTTAAACAGTTTGTTATTAATTATTTTTCTTATCGCCGTTAGCGCGTTTTTCTCCGTGTCTGAAATCTCCCTGGCTGCATCGCGCAAAATCAAGCTCAAACTCATGGCGGACGAGGGCAACCAAAACGCCGCACGCGTGATGAAGCTCCAGGAGACGCCCGGTATTTTCTTTACCGTGATTCAGATTGGCGTTAATGCCGTCGCCATTCTTGCGGGTGTCGTCGGCGACGCCGCCTTCTCCCCCTACTTCAACATGCTGTTCGATAATGTGATGTCGCCGGAAATGGCCGAGCGTGTCAGTTTTATCTGCTCCTTCGTGCTGGTTACCAGCCTGTTTATCCTGCTTGGCGATTTGACGCCGAAACGCATAGGCATGATCGCCCCCGAAACGGTTGCCGTTCGGATCATCAACCCCATGCGCTTCTGTCTGCTGATATTCCGGCCGTTGGTCTGGCTGTTTAATGGCTTGGCGAACATGATCTTCCGGATGCTCAAGCTGCCGATGGTGCGTAAGGACGACATCACTTCAGACGACATTTATGCAGTGGTGGAGGCTGGCGCGCTGGCTGGCGTACTGCGTAAGCAGGAACATGAGCTGATCGAAAACGTGTTCGAGCTGGAATCCCGCACCGTACCGTCTTCCATGACCTCTCGCGAAAGCGTGGTGTTTTTCGACCTACATGCCGACGAGGAAAGTATCAAGGATAAAATCGCCCAGCAGCCGCACTCTAAATTCCTGGTTTGCGACGGCCATATCGATCAGATCGTCGGCTATGTCGATTCCAAAGACCTGCTGAACCGCGTGCTGGGAAATCAGAGCCTGGAACTGACCAGCGGCGTACAAATTCGTCCTGCGTTGATCGTGCCGGATACGCTAACGTTGTCCGAGGCGCTGGAAAGCTTCAAGACCGCGGGCGAAGACTTCGCAGTGATTCTGAATGAATATGCGCTGGTGGTCGGCATCATAACCCTTAACGACGTGATGACGACGCTCATGGGCGATTTAGTGGGTCAGGGGCTGGAAGAACAGATTGTGGCGCGTGACGCCAACTCCTGGCTGATCGAGGGCGGCACGCCGATCGACGACGTGATGCGCGTACTGAATATCGACGACTTCCCACACTCCGGCAACTACGAAACCATCGGCGGTTTCATGATGTACACCCTGCGAAAAATCCCTAAACGAACTGATTTCGTGCGTTTCGCAGGCTACAAGTTCGAAGTGGTGGATATCGACAGCTACAAGATAGACCAGCTGCTGGTCACTCGACTGGAAGACAAACCGGCGGGAAGCGCGGCCCCGGATGTCACCATCGTGCAGCCATAAAACGGTGTTTCACCCATTAAAAAAGGCCCGTTAACGGGCCTTTTTTTGACGCTGGATAACCGCAGGGCGTACCGGTCACCCTCATACCGGCGCAGATCCGAACCTGTTCTTTTTACACATCGTGCATCAATTCATTGCATGTGTCGCAACAGTTCGGTCCGCCGTCTCCAACATCCCTATTTCGAGGGCGATAAGCGGCGTTATGCCAGCTCTGACTGCAGTTTCATGACCTGACGGTTTACCTCAGACATGACTTCAAGATGCTGCTTGTCTTTCTTTTTCGGCAGTAAAATTTTGCCGTAATCGAACTCAAAAGCACCAACCCCTTTGATATACAAGCGGCCGCGAAACAGTGTCTTCACGTACTTGGCGACTTTAAAGGGATTATAGCGTTCGAAGATCCTCATACTTCCTCTCCTTACGTTGTTCCAGTAGTGCGCCTCCTGCCACCAACCCGGTACAGGGTGTATGACGCACCAAGCTTTATCCTACATTTAGGGTCGATATTTAATGGGAAGTTCCCTATAAGCCAGCATTATTTATCGCTTTTACATTAGTTTACGGAACAGAAAAACGCAAAATTTGATAAATCAGAATAAACCTTCAAATACCAGGGTAATACAGAACACCAATTGCCAGCGGCGTCTCCCGCCGTTTCAGCCAAATCATTGAGGCCGTGCGGTGTTATACCGTCCTTGTATGACGGAATGACGACGGCGCTTAAAAGTTTCGGACAATCCTCATAAAACTTTAAGGCGTTACAGAAAGGGAGAGCGCGAGAACAGCCTCTGAAGGGCTCCGGGCCAAGGACATGAGCCCGGAGAATAGGCTGACAGGATTAATACAGGGAAACGCGGAATCCGGGGTTGAGGAAGGATTCGCGAGGGAGATAAGACAGCGGCTGGCCTTGCCAGTCGTTAACCTGTGCGCCCGCCGCCAGCGCCACAGCGTGTCCTGCGGCGGTATCCCATACGCTAGTCGGTCCAAACCGTGGATAAAGCTGGGCCTTTCCTTCCGCCACCAGACAGAACTTCAGCGATGAACCGATAGCGACGGTCTGATGATCGCCCAGTTGAGCAAGATAGTCCTGCAGCTCCGCATCCGCATGGGAACGGCTGACCACGACCAGCGGAGGACGCGCGTCCTGTACCTGAATCGGCAGACGGACGCCGCACTCCTCTTTCCAGGCTTTGCCATCCGCGGCGGCGTACATCACGCCGGTCACCGGTACGTACACCACGCCCAGCACCGGTTTGCCGTCTTCAATCAGCGCGATGTTGACGGTGAATTCCCCGTTACGACTAATAAACTCTTTCGTTCCATCCAGCGGGTCCACCAGCCAGTAACGCTGCCAGCGCTGGCGTTCTGACCACTGCGGCGGATCTTCTTCAGACAGCAAGGGAATCGCCGGATAGTCCGTCGTCAGCCCCCGCGCAATCACCTTGTGCGCAGCGATATCGGCCGCGGTCACCGGTGAGTCATCCTGCTTATGTTTGACCTCAACCGGCGCCTGTCCCTCGTAAATTTGCATGATGGCGTCGCCCGCCTCACGCGCTAGCTGGCAAATATGATCTAGCATGGTGTCTCCTCTCTACCGGTTGCCGAGGCCGCCTGATGCCCCGTCTGATAACGCTGAAAAGGGATGAGTCGGCCATGATGCTACAGGCAATGACCGCGTCTGCACGCCCTTCGCTTATAGGGGATGATACTTCATCTGTTAACCCTGATTATATGAGATATCCCCTCCACTACCACCCCGTCCAAACACCGCACGAAGAGACACCGGCAGGCATGGGGCGAAGAAGCGCATTCCCTTCTCGAGACGGCCGCACCAGAGAACAGGGCAAAAAGCGCAGTGCAAAACATGATCCTGAGAAACCTGAAATGACGTCCCCGACAGTTGATGACCCCAAACGCAGGTGTGGACCGTTACCGTACCGGGACAGGTCAAACGGGCTTCGCCAGAGATTCAACGTAGGATACCAATGCCTGAAATGACAAGGGATGCCGCGCTTGCTGGCATCCCTTGAGAAGAAAACGGTGCTGAATCAGCCTGGTGTCGCAACAAGGGAAGCGAGCCTCCTCTTGCCGTCTGACGGGCGATTAGCGATGACGATCGTCGTCACGATGATGGTGTCCACGATCGCGGTCACGACGATCCCAATCCCGGTCAGGCCCGCGGTGGTGGCGCTCCTCGCGGTAGACCCGCGGCGGCGGCTGCACGACGATCACGCGCGGCGGCGGCTCATAGTAATGACGCGGCGGCGGCGGCGGTCTGTGATAGTGATGGCGTTCGCGCCAATAATCAGGATCGCGCCAGTAGCGGCCGTCCCAGTAATAGCCCCGTCTGTCGCGATCGCCAATGTGCAGCTGCACCCCCGGCAACGACAGACTCAGGCTGTCAGCTTGCGCGGCGGGCATCGTATAGACCACTCCTGCCATAACAGCAGCGAATAACAGCGGTTTAATCATCATCATACCCTCTACGTCACCGCGATGCGGCGTATGGCAACGGTATACGGGGAATCTGACACACGCTCTATCAGAAAATGGCTAATTTCCTGTTATTCCGCTAACGGCAGCACTTCCGGCCACAAAAAGGCCGCTACGACCGGCCCATTCAGGCAAATCGGCCTAGTTCTCCTGCCAGTGATGGCAGAAAACCTGATGCGACGGCGCGACCCGACTCTCCGTCGGCACCTGGCGCAGACAGGTTTCGCTGGCCTGCGGGCAGCGCGGCGCAAACGCGCAGCCCGCGGGCAGATTAGCCAGATCCGGCGGCGCGCCGGAGATACTCACCAGACGGCTTCCTTTTTCCAGTCCGCCCTGCGGGCGAGTGCCGAGCAACACGCGCGTATAGGGATGACGCGGGCTTTGCATCAGCTCGGCCAACGGCGCCTGCTCGACGATGCGTCCGCCGTACATCACCGCAACCCGGTCGGCCACTTCGACCGCCGCGCCGATATCGTGCGTCACGAAAATGATCGACAGGCCCAGTTGTTGCTGCAATTCGCGCAGCAGGATCAGAATCTGGATTTGCACCGTGGCATCCAGCGCCGTCGTGGGTTCGTCGGCCAACAACAGCTGTGGCTGACAAGCCAGCGCCAGCGCGATCATGGCGCGTTGCCGCATCCCGCCGGACATTTCATGCGGATAGGCGTTAAGTCGCTGTTCCGGGCTGGGGATTCTGACCCGCTGTAGTGCGTCCAGCGCTATTTCGCGCGCCTGCCGACGGGAAACGGCGCGGTGTCTGCGAACGGTTTCCATGATTTGCTGACCGATGGTGTAAACCGGGTCGAGCGCCAGTAACGGCTCCTGAAAAATCATCGCGACCGTGGGTCCACGCATCGCCCGTAGTTCACGCGGAGACAGCGACATCACATCCTGACCGGCGATACGAATCTGACCATCAATCGTCGTGGTTCGGGCCGGATGCAGGCGCATTAACGCACGCAGCGTCACGCTTTTTCCGGAGCCGGATTCGCCGATCAACGCCAGCACTTCTCCACGCCCCAGCGCCAGATTCACGCCGTTCACCGCCGATAGCGTCTGATTGCCACGGCGAAACGTCACCCGCAGATCGTCGACCGCCATTAAAGATTGTGTCGTCATTCAGACCTCCTCGGTAGTGAGCGCGGCGGCGCTGTGCGAATGCCCGGCATCCGTTTCCGCCATCAGGCAAGCCACCTGATGCCCGTCGCCGCAGGATGACATGATGGGTTTTCGCTGGGCGCACACCGCCTCGGCGTGCGGACAGCGGGTATGGAAACGGCAGCCGGACGGCGGCCGAATAGGACTCGGAGGATCGCCGCTCAGCGGCGCCTGCTGGGTTCGGGCGCCAGGGTCCATCGACGGCATCGAGCTTAACAACGCGCGCGTATAAGGATGACGCGCCCGCTCGAACAGACTTTCCGCGGGACCGACCTCCACCACCTCGCCCAAGTACATCACCATGATGCGATCGGACAGATAGCGCACCACGTGGAGGTCGTGGCTGATGAAGACATAGGTCAGATTCATGCTCTCTTTCAAATCCAACAGCAGGTTGATGACCTGCGCCTCAACGGACTTATCCAGCGCCGAGACCGCTTCATCCAGAATCACCAGCCGCGGCTCGACCGCCAAAGCACGAGCGATATTCACGCGCTGCCGCTGGCCGCCGGACAACTCATGCGGATAACGCCCGGCGAAGCGCGTGGGGTCCAGTCCCACCTTCTCCAGCAAATCGCGCGCGCGTCGTTTCGCCTCCGCGGCAGGCACCCCGTGAACCGACGGCCCGAAGGCGACCGCCGCCTGCATCGTCAGACGCGGATTCAGCGAGGAGTAGCTGTCCTGAAACACCATCTGCACCTGTCGCCGGTAGTCGCGCAAAGACAGCTGGCTGCCGCCGACCGTCAGCCCGTCGAAAATCAGCTCGCCGCTATCCTGCGCGATAAGCTGCATCAACACGCGGGCCGTCGTCGATTTTCCACAGCCGGATTCGCCGACAACGCCCAACGTTTCTCCCTTCATCACGCTGAACGCGATACCGTCCAGCGCGCGCACCCGTTCCGCTTTGCCCAATCCGCCCTTTAACGGGAAGTGCTTCACCAGATCGGTGCCGATCAGCAGCGGCTGAGCGGGGCCGCCAATATCCTGAGTACTCATCGCATCAGCTCCTTATCGCCATCGCGATCCGCAGTCGGTCGGCGAGGAGGTTGAAAGAGATCGACGTGATAAAGATCATCGCGCCGGGCAGCGCCGATACCCACGGCTGGGTATAGATCGCCGTACGCAGCGTATTCAGCATCAGCCCCCATTCCGGCTCCGGCGGTTTCACGCCGAGACCAAGGAACGACAAGCCGGAGGCAAGGATCATCGACACCGAGATCAACCCGGTCGAAAACACAAAAATCGGTCCCAGCACATTGCCCAACACCTGAGTGCGGATAATCACCCACGCCGAAGCGCCGGACGCGCGCGCGGCTTCGATATAGTCGCGATTGCGCACCTGGGTCGTGACGCTTTCCGCAATGCGCGTCACCTGCGGCACGAACACCAGCGTCAGGGACAGCAGCGCGTTGCCGACGCCCGCGCCCATCGCGCCGGAAAGCGCTATCGCCAGCAGCACGGAAGGAAACGCATAGAAGACGTCGATAGTCCGCATGATCAGCGTATTCAGCCACCCGCCCGCATACCCGGCGACGACGCCGATCGCAGAGCCGATAAAAAACGCGAGGATCACCGGCGTAATCCCCATAAACAGCGACAGCCGCGCGCCGAGCATCAGGCGCGAGAGCATGTCTCGTCCCAGCTCGTCGGTGCCGAGCGGGAAACCGGGCGTGCCGATGGGCTTTAGCCGTTTAAACATGGACGTGCTATAGGGATCGCCATGCACCAGCCAGGGACCAAAGATCGCCAGCAGCAGCAACACCATGATCACGCTGCCGACGCACCACGCGGTGGGATCTTTCGCCATACGTTTTCCGACTTCCCGCCAATAGCCGGAAGCGCGGTCGATCGGCGCCGTCTCAACCACCGGAGAGGGCGCAACGCCGATATTCACACTCATGCTCATCCCCTCTTGATGCGCGGATCGATCAGCGTTTGCAGCACATCCACCAGCAGGTTCAGCACGACGAAAAACAGCGCTAAAACCCAAATGGTGCCCTGCAACAGCGGCAAATCGCGTTGAAAAATCGCCGAGTTGAGCAGCATTCCGGTCCCCGGCCAGGAGAAGACAGTCTCAACCAGAATGGAACCGCCCATCAGATAGCCGACCTGTAGGCCCATCACCGCCATCGCGGTTGGGGCGGCATTCTTGGCGACATGGCGAAACAGCGTCAGTTCGCTCATGCCTTTCGCCCGCAGCCCGACAATAAATTCCTGAGATAGCGTTTCCGCCACCTGCGCCCGCACCGTGCGCGCGATAATGCCGGTCGGGATCACCGACAGCGTCA
Organism: Lonsdalea britannica; assembly: GCF_003515985.1. Classification (GTDB taxonomy): domain Bacteria; phylum Pseudomonadota; class Gammaproteobacteria; order Enterobacterales; family Enterobacteriaceae; genus Lonsdalea; species Lonsdalea britannica. The sequence continues at coordinate 409,857 of NZ_CP023009.1, forward strand.
TCGCGGGCAGCAGCATAAACCGCAGATGCGCCCAGTCCCACGCCCAGCCGCCCTCGCCTAACGGACCGCCACCGGTCGCAGGCAGCCAGTTGAGCTGAGAGGAGAACACGATGACCAGCAGCATCCCCAGCCAATAGTGCGGTACGCTGACGCCGAAGACCGACAGCACGGAAGCCAGTCGGTCCAGCCAGCTATCCTGAAAATAGCCCGCGACGAAGCCGAAGAAGCTGCCGAGCAGAAAACCGATCAGCGTCGCCAGCAGCGCCAGACGCAGCGAATAGCCGACGGCGTTCATCACCTCGACAAACACCGGCCGACCGCTGGCAATCGACATCCCTAAATCGCCCTGCACGGCGTGCCACAGCCAGAGCCCGAACTGCACGGGCAGCGGCCGGTCAAAACCATAGTCGCGAATCAGCTGCTGGCGTAGCGCTTCCGAGGCATCCGGCGGCATGACCGACACCAGCGGGTCGCCCGGCGTCATATGCACCAGCATGAAACACACCAGTGCAACCCCAAGCAGAATGGGCGTCGCCAGCAGCAGACGACGGATCAGATAGACAAACATGGCTCCTCCGCGATGGGGTTAGGTGCCGCCCGAGAAGGGCGGCCAGACGGTATCACTCCGCTTTCTTGGCGGGCAGCGTCAGGTCGATCATCCAACTCTGCGCCTGCACGACGCCGGTCACGGCAGGTGAAATGGCGCGCGGCGCCATGTCATGCCCCACGAACAGGAACGGCGTTTCATCCACTATCGCGGTGTGGAGTTCGGCCGCGGCGGCATCCAGCGCGGCGGGTTCGAAGGCATTACGGGTTTTGGTAATCAACGCCTCGATCTGCGGCGTGGAGAAATAGCCCCAGTTGGTGGAGACGGGCGGGAAGGTTTTTTCGCTGGCGAAACGCATCATGCCGAAGTACGGATCCATCACCGCCGCGCTGACGTTGACAGCATTGGCGCCCTGCGCCGCCGGATCTTTCGCGCCCAGTCGCCAGCCGCTGAACAGCGTATTCCACTCCGTCACCTGAATATTGACGTTGAAGTAGCAGGCTTTCAGGCTTTGCTGAATAAACTCGTTCATGGGCAACGGTTGCATTTGCCCGGAACCGGAAGCGGAGGCCAGAACTTTGACCGACAACGGTTTACTCTCGCTGTACCCTGCTTCCTGCATCAGTTTGCGCGCCGCGTCCGCGTCATAGCGGATCTTGAACTGCGGATGGCCGTACCACGGCGAATCCTTTTCATAAATGCCGGTGGCTTCCTGCATATAACCGCCGAGATACGACTTCAGTTCGCTACGGTCGATACACAGGTTGGCCGCCTGACGGACGCGTTTATCCAACCACGGCGAGCCCGGCGCGAAAGAAAACTGCCACGGCCAGAGGTGCGGCTGCGCATTGGCGTAGATCTTGAAGCCGCGGCTCTTGATCTGTTCCATCACATCCGGCGCGGGCGCCTCGATCCAGTCCACCTGACCGGACAACAACGCCGCCGTGCGGGCATTCGCTTCCGGCAGCGGCACCAAAATCAGATGGTCGACTTTCGGCACGCGTTTGCTGTCCCAATAGTCGGGGTTTTTATCGAGCGTCAGCTGCTGGCGCGGCACCAGCTTATTCATTTTGAACGGCCCGGTCCCCACCGCTTTGGCGGCAAAGGCGGTCCAGGCCTGCTTGGCGCGCTCCGCTCGGTCGGTCACCGAAGCAGGCACAGCGTCAAAGGCCTGCTGCCACGCGGTGGGCGAGACGATAAACAGGTTGGTGAGGTTATAAGGCAGGACGGCGTCCGGCTCGGTCGTCACCAGCGCTACCGTCAAATCGTCAATCTTGCGTGCGGACACCAGCGTCGGCATACGCGACGCGGTCGTGCCGATCTGCGCGGGCGCGAACTGAACAGACGCTTTGTTCAGCACCTTATCCACATTCCACACCACCGCATCGGCATTGAACGGCGTGCCGTCATGAAACTTGACGCCCGGACGCAGCGTGAAGGTCCATTGTGTAGGATCGTCCGGGTTCACTTTCCAGCCCGTCGCCAGACCGGGTATCAGTCCGCTGGGCTTTTCGCCCTGCGACAGATCCCACTGCGTCAGCGAATCATAAAGCGTGATGCCGGTGAAGCGGTTGCCTTCGTACCCCTGATCGGGCTGGCCCAACGTCAGTGGAATATCCGCCGCCGTCATGCCAATACGTAACGTGCTTTCAGCGCGAGCGACAGCCGGCAACGTCGCCCCCACCATCAGAACGGCCAGAGCCAAACGAGTCAAAGAAAACGTGGGACCGGAACAGTGTTCTTTCATCAGCAGCATTCCTTGGTGTGGTGGAGGTATCATCCACCTGCACGCAAGCCGCGTACCAACTTTCGTCTAAAACGATAGGTTTAACTTATTAAAAATCGATATATAGGCGGTTTTCAACGAATTAGGCGCATAAACATTAGGTGCAAGCACATCGCAGAAGAGAAAACCGGCTAAGAACTGATGCAGACCAAACTTTCCCGCCATCGTTCCGTTGATACTACAGCCCGCCGTTGACGGCCGGCCCCATCGGCGATGTCCGGCTCTTCGCTGGTGCATACACCGCCTGTCTTTCACCAAAAAGAGGCGAAATACGCAGGTATTGAACGGACTTTCCGTTTCAACATCCTCCAGGTATTGCATCAGGTAACAAAACGCAAGGCGGAAAGGAAGCCGACGTTTTCTGGTATGTCATTTGCTTCTGACCGGCAGAGGTCAAAGGGCTCAGGAAAGAATCAGGCTCGGCCATGCCGTGATTGAAAGACCTGCGCCCCACCGTTATGCCGTTCTGAACACGGTGAATCAACGCGGCAGAGAGGGATGACAGCCCTTGCCGCCAGACACGCTTAACTTTCCACGATTTTGGTGCTGCGTGTTTTCAGCACGCCGTCACCTTTAACGAGCAGGAAACGCTCTTTGTTTTAACGAGGAAACACATGAAGAAAATCGCCTTTGCCGCCGGTGCGCTGCTGGCTTCGTCTTTTAGCGCGGCCGCGGCCGACGGTCAGTATGCCTCAGACTGGTGGCATCAGAGCGTCAACGTCGTCGGCAGCTACCATACCCGCTTTGGACCACAGCTCAATAACGACCTTTATCTGGAATACGAAGCCTTCGCCAAAACAGACTTACTCGACTTTTACGGCTATGTGGATGTTCCCAAGTTCTTTGGCGTCGGCAACACGCCCGACAGCGGCATCTGGGACAAAGGCTCTCCGCTGTTTATGGAAATCGAACCCCGCGTTTCCCTCGATAACCTGACCGGCACCGATCTCAGCTTCGGTCCCTTCAAGCAGTGGTACTTCGCCAATAACTATATCTACGACCTCGGGCATAACGCCGACGGACGTCAGAATACCTGGTACATGGGGCTTGGCACCGACATCGATACCGGTCTGCCGATCAACCTGTCGCTGAACGTATACGCTAAATATCAGTGGGAAAACTATCAGGCGGCCAACGAAAACCAGTGGGACGGCTATCGCATCAAGGTGAAATACTTTGTTCCGCTGACCCCGCTGTGGGGCGGCAACTTGAGCTACATCGGTTTCACCAACTTCGACTTTGGCTCCGATTTGGCCAAGGACAGCAACTGGGTAGACGGTAACGGTAAGCAAGTACGCACCAGCAACTCTATTGCCTCCAGCCACATTCTGTCGCTGGGCTACGATCACTGGCACTACGCGCTCGTCGCGCGCTATTTCCATCACGGCGGACAATGGCAGGATGGGGCGGAGATTGGCACGCCGCAGGGGCCGATCAAATCGACCGGATGGGGATATTACGCCATGGTGGGGTATAACTTCTAACGAGGCAGTCGCTCTCGTGGTAAGGCGAGATGTCAGACCGCCCGTCGACGGTCTGACGGTTTCCTGACTTACAGGATTTCCAGCAGCTCGACTTCAAAAATCAGCGCGCTGAACGGCGGGATGGACGCGCCAGCGCCACGTTCGCCGTAGGCCAGGTCCTGCGGGATATACAGTTCCCACTTGGAACCGACCGGCATCAGGGTCAGAGCTTCAACCCAGCCTGGGATAACGCCGCTGACCGGGAATTCCGCCGGCTGGCCGCGCTGTACGGAGCTGTCGAAGACCGTACCGTCGATCAGACGACCGGTGTAGTGCACACGTACGCGGTCCTGACGGGCAGGAATATCGCCTTCGCCCTGAGTCAACACACGGAACTGAAGACCAGACTCGGTGCTGCTCACGCCTTCTTTCTGCGCATTCTCTTCCAGGAAACGCTGACCTTCTACCGCCAGCTCGCGCTGACGTTCGCGGCGTACCGCATCCGCACGTTCATGAACTTCACGCAACGCACGGTGAACGACGTCGACCGGTACGGCTGGCGCCTGTCCGTCAAGAGCATCACGCAGGCCAGCGACCAGCGCTTCAGGAAGCAGCCCTTCCAGACCCGATTCCTGTAACTGTTGACCGATCTGCAGGCCGATGCCGTAGCTTGCCTGGGCTTCTACGCTGTCATAAGAAGGCGTTGTCATTGATGTTCCTTTTTTCTGTAAAAATAGCGAACGTGCAGCATAACAGCGTGAGGTTTATGGGTAAAATTTTCTCTGTCCAGCCCCGCCGGACGCGCGCTGACATACCTTGTGACCGATAGCGTGGACTCCGCCCCAAAAGCGTTCTGACTTACTGGCTATCATTAAGGGATTACCGATATACTCAAGGCGTTTTACCTTACACGGTAGCAAGAGAGGTCATCATGGGCAGAATCGCGCCCAGGAGAAGTAAAACTCGCAGGGATTCCCGCATGCTATGGCAATCCTGCCTGCGCTTGTGGCGTCAACGTCCCTGGCAGTTCCGCATCGCCGATAAAATGCCAGGCCGCAGACCGTCCGCGTCAGCCTCCGCACGTCGCATCCCCTATGGCCGAATCTCGCCGCTGCTACGTCAGCTCTGGCATGTGCCGGACCGCTTCCAGTGGATGGAACCGCTGCCCTATCCGCATCGTCGCGGGTTGCTGATTGCGGCGACCTTGCTGCTGATTGTGCTGCTCTGGCCCTATTCTCCAACGCCGGAGTCTCCGAACGTCGCCAGCCCCACAAATGTTCCGTTGGCGTCAGAGCCCGCTCCGGTTCAAGCCAGGCTGGTCAATCCAACGCCGCATACTGTTTCAGCCCCTGCGCCGGAACAAGCAGAAGCGGCTCCCGCAGCAACGGAAAAACCGTGGCAAAACTACCAGATAGCCTCAGGACAAACGCTGGCGCAGCTTTTTCGCGATCACAACCTGCCGGTTAACGACGTGTTCGCCATGGCGCAGGTGGAAGGCAGCGACAAACCGCTCAGCAGTCTTCATGCGGGACAAAAGGTCAGACTGCGGTTGAATGCGCAGGACGTGGTGTCGGAATTAGAGATTGATACAACGGATAACCAGACGGTGCAGTTCGTCCGTCAGCAGGACGGCGCGTTTGTTCGCACTCGCTAGGTGGCGTTTGAGTCACGGATAGGAAAGTCAAAAAGAAAGCGGGCGCTTTCTGTCAGCGGAAAGGGCCTGTTACCCACCCAGGTGAATTATCGATTCACTCCCCCAGAAATGCAAAACGCTGGCACAAGGCCAGCGTTTTACGACGTTAACATCAGCGTAAATTACGCTTCAGCAACGATAACCACGTTCAGCTTAGCGAATACGTCGCTGTGAACCTGGAAGCTCACTTCGTGTTCGCCCAGAGTACGCAGAACGCCATCCGGCAGGCGGACTTCGCTTTTCGCAACTTCAACGCCAGCTGCGGTAACCGCATCAGCGATGTCACGAGTACCGATAGAACCAAACAGTTTACCTTCATCACCCGCTTTGGAAGCGATGGTGACGTTAGCCAGTTCGTTCAGTTTAGCGGCACGAGCTTCAGCTGCGGCCAGAACGTCAGCCAGTTTGGCTTCCAGTTCAGCGCGACGAGCTTCGAAGAACTCAACGTTTTTCTTGGTTGCCGGCACAGCTTTGCCCTGCGGAACCAGGAAGTTACGAGCGTAGCCCGCTTTAACGTTTACCTGGTCGCCCAGGCTGCCCAGGTTTGCTACTTTATCAAGCAGAATAACTTGCATTACCTTATCCTCTTAAAGTCTTGTTAATAGACAGCAGCCGATTACTGATGACGATCGGTGTACGGCAGCAAAGACAGGTAGCGCGCGCGCTTGATAGCACGGGCCAGTTGACGCTGATATTTTGCACGCGTACCGGTGATACGGCTCGGTACAATTTTACCACTTTCAGTGATGTAGTTTTTCAGCGTAGCGATGTCTTTATAGTCAATCTCTTGAACGCCTTCCGCGGTGAAACGGCAGAACTTGCGACGACGGAAATAACGTGCCATTTGGCTAGTCTCCAGAATCTATCAATTCAATCTGCTCGGCATGTAGAACAACCTTGTTCAGGCCATTGCGCCCTTGGTGGCAACTAATGAAACCATGAACGGTGAGTTGCATGCCGACCGTTATACTGTGAGTTAATGCTTGTGACGGGTGTCCACTGACAACCACGGGCATACGGCACCATGCTTGCCGGTTAAATCCGGCTTCCTGCTGCGAAGAACGATGCTCAAGCACGAACTGGCAGTGAGGAATACCCGAAGGACTGACTTTTCGAATGGGCGTCTTGCACACGGTGCCGGACAGTACCAGTCGATTAGTCGTCATCACGGCAAATTACTCTGCAGAATCCCCAGCTTCAGCATCATCGCTGGTTTCTGCGAAATCTTCACGACGCTCGCGGCGCTCGTCTTTCGCTTTTACCATCGGGGAAGCTTCAGTTACCGCGTGTTTAACGCGCATAACCATGCTGCGGATAACGGCGTCGTTGAAGCGGAAGTTTGTTTCCAGCTCATCGATCACTTCCTGCGGAGCTTCCACGTTCAGCAGAACGTAGTGAGCTTTGTGCAGTTTGTTGATCGGGTAAGCCAGCTGACGGCGGCCCCAGTCTTCCAGACGGTGGATCGTACCTTCAGCACCAGTGATAGCACCGGTGTAACGTTCGATCATACCTGGAACCTGTTCGCTTTGGTCAGGATGAACCATAAAAACGATTTCGTAATGACGCATCGAATTGCTCCTTACGGATTATTCAGCCTCCTGTCAGGGTCAGCCGCGGCCCATGGAAGCAAGGAACGTAGTTGTGTGCGGCCGAAAAAATGACGCGCAATTATAAGTGCCCCGTACAGGTAACACAAGCGACAATGTGGCCGGGAAAGCAGAAAGGCCGCGAGAAAAAGACGCGGCCTTAGAGTCAATGATGTGATTGACGACAGGAAAACGTCCGCCACTCAGAGGTGCTGACGGAAAAAATGGGCGCCCGCCCGCAGCGCGGTGGGGGTGATTTTATGGCCGATACCCGCCTCCGTCAGATAAGTCACGTTCGCGTCCAGCTGACGTTTGGCAAGCGCCTGATACAAACGTTCAGTCTCGTCCGCCGGTACCAGCGTATCCGCCAGCCCATGCCACAGCAGCAGCGGTCGGTCAGACACTTTTTCCAGCTGATGCCCCACATCGTAAGGCGCAAGCTGTTCTGCCAGCGACGCGAATTGCGGCGCGTTCTGCGGTTCATCCGGCGCGACCGGAGGGAACAAAGAGCGCGACAATGATGAGACATAGCCCGATCCCATAAAGGCCGCCACCGCGTTGATCCACGGATACTGCGTCATCGACGCTAACGCGGTCATCCCCCCCAATGAAGCGCCGCAGACGCCAATGCGCCCGTCTTCAATCAATCCCAACTGACGGAAATGCGCCACGTACTCCGGCAGCTCCCGGACATTCTGCTGGAAGATATCCCAGAAATGATGCAAACGCCGCGCGTCGTCACCGTCAAAGCGGGCGCCGTGCATCGGGGCATCCGGGGAAACCACGCGAAATCCGGCATGCGCCAGCGCATAGCCGAAGTAGGAATAGACCTCTTTCGAGGAGGTGAAACCGTGAAAGAAGAAAACGGTGGGCAGAGACGCAGCCTGTTTGCCTGATGGCGTAGCGTGCAACGCCTCAACGCCGTTTATCGTGGTTACCGAAATATCGACCATCAGTGTCACCTCCCTTTTCGTTCATCTACGCCGCCAGTGCCGTCGCCAGCGCGTTTACTCCCCATACCATAGCGCCAAACACACCTGAGGGATAAAAAGAAATCCCCCCAACCATAGATAAAAAACGACAAAGCGTGACGGCTGGCGGATGGCTAACCACAGGGTTCGAAGCGCTCGCCTTTGAACACCCGCACCGGATTGCCACGTTCAACCTGTTGGTGACAACGATGTCGCTGCTCCCGCAAGGCCGCCGTCCGCTGCTGGTGCTGCTGCCGTAAGCGCCACTCAATCAAATGGAGCGCGAGACGGCGATTGGCATGCTGGCTACGCTCACTTTGCACCCGTACGCTGATGCCGCTGGCGACATGCGTCGCGCGGACGGCGGACTCCGTCTTATTGACGTGCTGGCCACCGGGACCGGAAGAGCGCAGCGTCTCGATACGGATCTCTCCGTCAGTGAACGTTTGCTGTGGGGTGAAACGCTGCACGCCGATAAACCAGTTCTTACGCCCGGGACCTTTACGCCAGGGACTGGGACAAACCCACTGCAACGTCCCGCACCATGCGTCCGCCAGCGCTTCCTCGGCGTCGCCCTGCAGTAGAACCAACGCGGATCTCAGCGTTCCCGGCCGGTCCCCGGATTCGCTTTCGACCATCTCCAGCGTGACGGACAACGCGTGCGCTTCGCGCGTCAGCGTGTGTAATGCCTTGGCGGTCGCCAACATGCACTCATCAGGCCCTTGCGCGGCGGAGAGTTGCAGAAAAATCATGCGGCACCTCCCCGCGTTTTATACGTTAACAACGGCTTCAAACGCGCGATTGGCGTGATCAGTCCCGCCCCTTCCAGAGACGCGATCACCGTATCAATCGACTTGTACGCCTGAGGCGCCTCCTGAAACATCAGCTGTTTATCCTGACAGATGACGCGACTCCCCAGCGCGGTACGCGCCAGATCCTGCATGCTGTAGCGCTGCTCAAGGCGCGCCTTGCATTCGGTACGCATCCATTTGCGGCCTGCGCCGTGCGCCAATGAGTACAGACTGACTGCATCGGGCCGCGGCTGTACCAGATAGCTGTAATCGCCGCGAGAGCCGGGGATGACGACCGGACCGGCATCGGACGGCGTGGCGCCCTTGCGGTGCAGCCACCCGGCCTCGCCGTCGATGGTGGTCGACGTCACCAGATTGTGAGCCACATCCAGCAGGGCTTCGCCGTCCGTGTGCCACCGCTGCAACATACGCAGGGCAATGCACTGCCGATTAACCTCGGCAAAGCGCAGCGCCTGTTGATGCTGCCGCCAGTAATCATCAGCGTCGGGCGTCCCCTCCCGCAAACCTTGATGCCCGTGCTTTCGGACGTGCTGCTCCAAAATGGCCTGACCTAGCCCTCGCGACCCGCTATGCACAAGCAGCAAGAGTCGCCGGGCGTCCGGCATCATTTCTTCAAAGAGTGACGGCTGGTAGACCTGATCCACCTGTTGCAGCTCGGCAAAATGATTACCGCCGCCAAGGGTGCCGAGAGAAAACCGGTGCGGCAGCATATCGTCGTCGAGGTCCGGCACGTCGTCCAACGGACCATCGATATTGCCCAATCTTTTCTCCAGCTTATCCAGAGAAATTTTGCCGGCAGATAAGCCGGTGCGCCATAACGCCATGCCACAGCCGATATCGTTACCGACCAGCGCAGGGTAAAAACGGCGGAGAGAGAAAAAAGCGGCCCCAATGGGATAGCCGCGCCCCGGATGCAGGTCCGGCATGCCGGACACCCGCGCCATATCCGGCAGACCGGCTGTAGCGGTCAATTGCTGAATGGCGGTATCATCAATCCAGGTGTTTTGCGACGCGATCACATTCACGCACGCAGAAATAGAGCGAATTGTATTGCCCATAGATCAATCCTAATGATCAATTGAAAAAGATTTCGTGGGCAGGCAGAAGCCGGAACAAGACGCAAAGAAACAGAAAACTGCGGTGATTAATCCTGACATTGCCTGCAAAGGGTTGAATGTGAATAAGTCATACTGAACCTCCTTTGCAATGCGATAGGTGAGTGGAAATGGAAACAGCAGAATATTACGACTGCGATAAGGCAATTGGCAAGCAAAAAACGACAGCCATTAGTCAATCCACCAGCGAAAAGTGCCACACAAAAGGCGAAAAACCAGCAGAGTCATCCACGCACCAGCAGGCAGCGAAGATGCTGTTGACGGAGCCTCAGCCTTTTCAGCGAAAATGTTCAGCGATTTTCTTTTTGGCGCGCAGCGCATTACAACGGACACGTCAGCGACTGGCGATATTTTCATGTTCTCTGCTACTCTCCGCCTGCGGCTTGAACACGCCAGAACCCGCGCCGCCGCCCGGTCAACAGGCGATTGAAATCACACGGCAGCAAAGCTTTTCACTGGATAGAATCGACACGCTTTCTGTTATCGTGCGGGGGAGTCCCGATGACGCGGACCGAGAAGTGAGGCGCCAGGCTAATCAGCGCGGCGCGCAGTATTACCGGATTGTCAGCCGGATGGAGAGCGAAGCGCTCAACCCCGGCGTCTGGAGAGCCTTTGCCGTGCTATACAGGCAGCCGGCGGTCCAGAAACCCTGAAACCACCCGATTGAGAGGATGTAATGAAGAAAATATTGGCCATCGCCGTTCTGCTGTTCAGTGCGGGTTCCGCCACGGCAGCCACCGCGCCCTGCCGCAGCCTGGAATGGAATTTATGGGTAGAGTCCGAACTGAATATCCTCGGCCAATCGCAAATCAGCGTGCAGATTGGTTCGACGACCTGGCAACAGGCCGTAGAGAGTAAGCTGGCGGCGAAATCCTGGCCGAACAAAACCTCTGTACTGTGGTGTAACGCGGTAGAACAGCGCATCGCGGCCAAAGCCTCGTCGACCGCCGCCAAATAAGCGAATCATCCAGCGGGAGCCAGCTTGCTCCCGCCATCACACCCCGTCTTAGCTGCGCTGGCGCACCGCTTCGAACAGGCATACGCCGGTGGCGACCGACACGTTCAGCGAAGAGACGCTGCCCGCCATCGGAATGCTGATCAGCTCATCGCAATGCTCGCGCGTCAATCGACGCATTCCTTCACCTTCCGCCCCCATTACCAGCGCCATTGGGCCGGTCAGCTTGCTTTGATACAGCGTATGGTCAGCCTCGCCCGCCGTTCCCACAATCCACACGTTGTGCTCTTGCAGCAAACGCAGCGTACGCGCCAGATTGGTCACGCGAATCAGCGGCACGCTTTCCGCTGCGCCGCAGGCGACTTTCTTCGCCGTGGCGTTCAGCTGTGCGGAACGGTCGCGCGGAACAATCACCGCGTTCACGCCCGCGGCATCTGCGCTACGCAGGCAAGCGCCCAGATTATGGGGGTCGGTCACGCCGTCCAGCACCAGCAGGAACGGTGCTTCGTGGGCAGCCAGCAGCTCAGGCAGATCGTTTTCCTGAAACTGTCGCCCCGGCTTAACGTTGGCGATGATCCCCTGATGTACGGCACCCTCGACTTTGCTGTCGAGCCACTGGCGGTTGGCGACCTGCACGGCGATGCCGTTGGATTCCAGCTCGGCGACAACCGGCTGCAGACGACGGTCTTCCCGACCTTTCAGAATGAAGACTTCGAGAAAACGCTGTGGGTCGCGCTCCAACAGGGCTTTAACCGCGTGGATACCGTAAATAATTTCGCTCATTGATACTCTTTTGACAGATATAACGGGCGGTAAACCGCCCGCGATGTTGATAATGGAGACGCTTCGCTGCGCCTGACGACACGCCCATCAGCCAAGTTTCCCCTCGCCGACGCTGCGCTGATCGCCAGGCGTCAGACCTATTCCGCGGCGGGCTTTTTGCCTGCGCGTTTGGCCTTGGTGGCGGCGGCGATCTTACGCGTTTTCTGCACGTTCTTTTTGGCTCTGGACGGCGCTTTTTTCCCGCCGTCAGCTTTCTTGACGCCGTCGTTATCGTTGCGGAACGCGCTGTCCGGCTCAAAGTTGACGTGCTTGTTGGCAGGCTTACGACGACGAGGGGATTTATTGTCTTTCCCGTCGCCCTGCTTCATCCGGTCACGCGCCGTTTTTCCTTCACCGCGCACTTTGCGCGTGGAAGAGACCAGTGCGAAGTCGATATTGCGCTCGTCCATATGCACCGCTTCGACGCGGATTTCGACTACGTCGCCCAAGCGGTAAACCTGACCGCGTGATTCGCCAATCAGACGCTGGCCGATATTATCATAGCGATAGTAGTCGTTATCCAGCGACGAAACGTGCACCAGCCCATCGATAAACAGGTCGTTGAGACGGACGAAGAAGCCGAACCCGGTAACGCTGGAGATCACGCCGGTGAAGACTTCGCCCACATGATCCTGCATGAAGTCGCATTTCAGCCAGTCGGCCACGTCACGCGTCGCTTCATCCGCACGGCGTTCCGTCATGGAACAGTGCTGACCCAGTTGCAGGCATTCCGCCATATCGCTATGCCAGCCGCCGGTCGCGGTGGAACGCGCTTTACGGTCGCTCAACAGATATTTGATCGCCCGGTGCAACGAGAGATCGGGATAGCGGCGGATCGGCGAGGTGAAGTGCGCATAAGAAGTCAGCGCCAGCCCGAAGTGGCCGCGGTTTTCCGGATCGTAAACCGCCTGCTTCATCGAACGCAGCAGCATGGTCTGCAACATGTCGCGGTCCGGACGGTCGGCCAGCTGCGTCATCAGCTCCGCATAGTCCTGAGGCTGTGGCTTCATACCGCCTTTCAGCGTCAGGCCCAGCTCGCCCAGCACGCTGCGCAGCGCCAGAACGTGGTCTTCGGTAGGACGATCGTGGACGCGGAACAGCGCAGGCTCTTCGTGTTTCTCAACGAACTTGGCCGCCGCGATATTCGCCAGGATCATGCACTCTTCAATCAGCTTGTGCGCATCGTTACGCACCACGGCTTCCACGCGATCGATACGGCGATCGGCGTTGAAGATAAACTTCGCCTCTTCCGTTTCAAACGCGATGCCGCCTCGTTGTTCACGGGCTTTATCCAGCACTTTGTACATCTCGTGCAACTCTTCCAGCGCGCCGACCAGCGGCTGGTAATGCGCGCGCAGCGCTTTGTCGCCCTGCAGAATGTTCCACACCTTGGTATAGGTGAGACGCGCGTGAGAGCTCATCACCGCTTCGTAGAATTTGTAGGAAGAGAGACGTCCCTGCGCGGAGATGGTCATCTCGCACACCATGCACAGACGATCCACCTGCGGGTTCAGGGAGCACAGGCCGTTGGAAAGCGCTTCCGGCAGCATCGGCACAACCTGAGACGGGAAGTAAACCGACGTGCCGCGGGCGCGCGCTTCGGTATCAAGCGGCGTCTCCGGGCGTACATAGTAGCTTACGTCCGCAATCGCCACCCAAAGACGCCAGCCGCCGCCGCGTTTCTTCTGGCAGAAAACGGCATCATCGAAGTCACGGGCGTCTTCGCCATCAATGGTGACTAACGGCAGCTGACGCAAATCGATGCGACCCTGTTTGGCGCTCTCAGGCACTTCGCTGCTGTATTCGCCGACCTGTTCTTCCACTTCGGGCGGCCAGGCGTGCGGAATATCATGGGTGCGCAGCGCGATATCCACCGCCAGCCCGGTCCCCATGTTGTCGCCCAGCACTTCCACAATCTTACCGATCGCCTTGGAGCGACGCGTGGCGCGCTGCGTCAGCTCGACCACCACGACCGATCCCATACGGGCGGTGGATACCGCCTCAGGCGGGATCAGGATATCGAAGCTCAGACGACTGTCGTCCGGCACCACGAAGCCCGTACCGGCTTCGGTAAAGTAACGGCCGACGATCTGGCTAGTCCGCGGCTCAAGAACGCGGACGATACGTCCTTCTCTGCGGCCTTTACGATCTTCGCCGAGGGGCTGGGCCAGTACGACGTCGCCGTGTATCGTTGTTTTCATCTGTTCGGCAGACAGGTACAGGTCGTCCTTGCGACCCTCGACGCGCAGGAAACCGAAGCCGTCGCGATGGCCCATGACCGTACCGCGAAGCAAATCCAGTTTTTCAGGCAGGGCGTAGCATTTACGGCGGGTGAAGACCAGCTGGCCGTCACGCTCCATCGCTCTCAGGCGGCGACGCAGCGCTTCTTGTTGTTCGTCAGACGTCAGTTCCAGATCTTTGGCCAGTTCTTCACGACTGATAGGGGTATCTCGCTTGGCGAGGTGCGCCAGAATGTATTCTCGGCTAGGAATCGGTGATTCGTACTTTTCTGCTTCTCGTTCGAGAAATGGGTCTTGTGACATTAAGTTTCCTCCGTTGTCATCGGCAGGTGGCTGAACGGATTGCTTATTCAACCAGAAGTAATTGGTATAGCGGCGGATTTTCTTTCACCATATCAGCCAGCGTGTAACTGTCCAGCTCCTGCAGGAAACTCTGCACTGCCTGATGAAGGGCCTGCTTGAGACGGCAGGCGGAAGTTATGTGACACGCATCGCGATCGCAGTTGACCAAGGTCAGCGGCTCCAGTTCTCGCAATACGTCGCTGAGGCGGATGGTAGCCGGGTCCCGGCCCAGTCGGATGCCGCCATTTTTTCCACGGACCGCGTTAATCAGCCCGGCGCGGCTCAGTTGATTGATAATTTTGACCATATGATTGCGTGAGAGGCCGTAAACGTCGGTCACCTCGGTAATACTGGTCATTTTTCCTTCCGGCAACGACGCCAGATAGATCAGCGCTCGCAGGCCATAATCCGTAAAACGTGTTAACTGCACATTCACCTCTGGGGACATTTTCGGGTGTCGCTGAGGAAGCCGCCCCGTGCTTTCAGGTTCCCCGCCGTGCTACGCAACCACACAATCGTAAACGGCATCTCACACTACATGCTCATTTTTTATCAGCAGATAATAAACCAGCGGCAAACATCAGGGCCAATTATTTAACGTTTAACGACAATTTCACTTCATTTTGCCCTCTTTTGGCTCCGCCATAAGATAAGGGAATCCTGTTTCCTGCCCTCATCGCTCTTCTGATATGTTCTGATTCCACTCTTCTTGTGGCCTTATCCCATGAGTACACCTCGTTCGAACACGAACAGTGCGCACCCACCTGAGCGTACAGAGGGTACGTCAGGGTACCGAGCACTGCCCAGATTCAACAGGGTCAGTCAGGGACAGATTCTTATTTATAGCAGGCAACGTCCGGCGGCGTTGCAGTGATGCCGCCCGTGATTTTTCTACACACAGGGAATCGACATCATGCGTTTGAAGAACCTCTCCATTCGTACCGGTCTTTTATCGTTGTTAACGCTTATCACCCTGCTGCTGCTTATCGTCAGCGGTATGGGCATTCACGCCATTAATCAAAGCCGACAATCGCTCGGCGCGCTAAATCACATTCAGGGCCTACAGCTAGGCGGCCTGATGAGCGGCTATAACCTCACGCTGCAGGCGAGAGCCTCGGCCACGCTGGCCGTCCGGAAAATCGAGATGGGGCTGCTCGATATCGGCGCGCAGGAAACCGAACGCCTGACCCGCGAGGTCCAAAGCGCCACAAACGTTATCCAGCAGTTTTCCCAGACCGACAATGCGGCGGAGGAAGGACTCACGCTGGCGAAGAACGTCGCGACATCCTATCAACGCTATCTGGAACAGGGCCTCAACCCGATGGTGGAATCGCTGCAAAAACAGTATACGGACGAGTACTACACGCTGTTGGAAAGCAATCTGACGCCGCTGTCGATGGCGTTCGACAGCGCGATTCAAGCGTTTCGAACCTATGCGCAGCAGCAGGCGGTTGACCGTATTCAGGACGCCGAACATAACGAACGCGTCATGCTGTTGCTGATTAGCGTAGCGGGCCTGCTATCGCTGCTGCTGGTGTTTCTTGGATGGATGGCGCTGCGGCATATGCTGCTTAAGCCGCTCGACCGGGCGGTTGACCAGTTGGAACAGGTGGCGGCGGGCGATCTGACGCAGCGGATTCCGGCGGGCGGCGATAATGAGCTGGGCCGACTGAGCGACGCCATTGAGCGCATGCAGCTCGCGCTGCTGGCGTCGGTCGAACAAGTGCGAGACGCCAGTACTCACATTGACCGCGGCAGCCATGAACTCACGTCCGGCAACCGCCACCTCGAAGAGCGTACCGAAGCCTCAGTGGCCGCACTCGAGCAGACCGCAGCCAGCCTGGAACAGCTCAGCGCGACGGTCAAACACAACGCCGACAACGCCACGCTGGCGCATCAGTTAACCGATAAAGTCTCGGACACCACCGACCGGGGCAACGAATCGGTGTGCTACGTCATTGAGAAAATGCAGGAAATCGCCAACAGCGCCAAACGCATCAGCGACATCCTCGGCGTCATCGACGGCATTGCATTTCAGACCAACATTCTGGCGCTGAACGCGGCGGTGGAAGCGGCTCGCGCCGGAGAACAGGGCAAAGGGTTCGCGGTAGTGGCGAGCGAGGTCCGAAATCTGGCCCAGCACAGCGGACAGGCCGCCAAGGAAATTCGAACGCTGATCATGGATTCGCAAACCCACGTGACCGAGGGGCTGACGCTGGCCTCACAGGCGGGCGAGACCATGGACGAGGTATCCGGCGAGATCAACCGCATCACCAGCCTGATGAAGGAAATCTCCTATGCGTCTCAAGAGCAGCACCACGGCATCGAGCAGGTGAATATCGCCTTTACTCAGATAGACAAGGTCGCTCAGCAGAACGCCGCGCTGGTGAAAGCTTCCGCCACGACGACCGAATCGCTGGAAGCGCAATCCCGCCACTTGGTGGACGCGATGGCGATGTTCCGCATCGGCGATAAGCTCCCGCTACTGCCCTGATCCCCGACCGTCGTCGCCGTATTCGCGGCGGCGACCTTTTATCGCCCCGCCCTCACTCATTCCATCGCAACGCCCCTCGAGTCCTCACGACACGCCTGTCGATATCAGTGCAACTATCGGGCAAAACGCACAATCATAGAGCGGTTACGGGAAATAAAGACGCAAAAACCGGGCAAACTGCACAATACTTGACGTATCCACCGCCTACTTTCTCCGAATCAAAAAACGGGCACGTTAATTGCTCTGTTAACTCAGGTATTCCCCTTCCCTACGTTAAACAGAGGCCACCGCCATGTCAGAACGGAATGAGTTTCCCTTGAGTGAAACACCCAAAAATCAGCGCAAAGGGTTGCTCTCGATCTCAATGGTATTGTTCAGCTGTACGTTTTTTACGGCAACGATGTTCGCGGGCGGCAAGCTGGGCGTCGCCTTTCCGCTGGTCGGCATCGCGGCCTCCGCCAGCCTGTACATGCTCTTCACGCTGTTGAGCGGACGCCGCGCGCCCCTGACGCAACGCGAGGAGCTGCCATGAGTTTGACCATCAGTGAAATTCTGTCGCTGCCGGGGCTGGAGCCATTGCAGCTACGCGGCGGCGCGCACAATATTCATCGCGCGGTGCGCTGGTACTACGTGGCGGAAAATGAAGGGATCGCCGAGTGGATCATGGGGGGAGAGCTGGTCTTCGTCACCGGGATCAACCACCCGCGCAACGAAGAAAACCTGTTGCAGCTACTGCGTGAAGGACACCAGCACGGTATCGCGGGCATGGTGATCCTCACCGGAGAAGCGTTTATTCATGCGATCCCCGACGCCGTTATCGCGCTCGCGGACACGCTGGGCATTCCATTGATAGAGCAGCCCTATTCGCTGAAGATGGTGATCGTCACCCAGTGGGTCGGCACCGCGCTGGTCCAGCGAGAAGCGACGCTGCGATCTCAAAGAGACATTTTGATCCAGCTGCTGACCGGCGAGTATCCGAGCCTGGCGATCGCCAGCCAGCGCGCCAGTCATCTCCACCTCGCGCTGGAGCAGCCGCGTCGGATCGCCGCGCTGCGGCTGAGCGGCACTCAAGCGTTGTTCAATGCGTGCGATCCCGTGGCGGCCGAAACGCAGTTGCAGTCGGCCCGCCAGCAGATCCAACAGCAGCTGGAGGCGGATCTGGCCAGCCACGACCACGGACTGCCGCTGATCGTCCTGGGTGAACTGTTTATTCTGCTGCTGTCCGATGACGATCAGTCATTCCGGCGCAGCAAACAGCGGCTGCAACACCTTCAGCAAACGATCGACGCTCAGATCCGTCCCCTGCGCCTGTTCAGCGGCATCTCATCTCCGGTGATCTCGGCGGCGCACTACCGGCAGGGACTGATCGAAGCGCGGCGCGCGCTGGATGTCACGGAGAGCATGCAGCCGGACAAGGGCCAGTGCGACTATAGTGAGCTGGGCGTGCTTAAACTGCTGACCGCCGTCAAAGAGCCCGAGCTGGTCACGCAGTTCATGAAGGAAACGCTGGGGATGCTATTCGAGCCGCACCGCAAACATCCGCATCAGCTGGTGGAGACGCTCGACGCCGTGCTACAGGAAAACGGCAATCTGATCAAAGCCGCCGAGCGGCTGCATATCCATCGCAACACGCTGCACCAGCGTTTGCAGCGCATCGAACAACAGTCGGGGAACGCGTTGAGCGATCCCCAGTTTCGCTTGAATGCGTCGGTCGCTTTGCTGGTCTGGCGTATGTCCAATGCACAACAACAGGAGTTGTTATGAAGATTATCAATGCCGCCCTTCGCCATCAGCCGGGCCTCTACACGCTGAGCTTTCACGACGGCCTGATCGCCGCTATCGAGCCGCAAAGCGGTCCGCTGACGGCGGCGCCCAAGGACATCGATGCGGGCGAGCGTCTGGTGATCCCGCCGCTGGTCGAGCCGCACATTCACCTCGATGCGACGCTGACCGCCGGCGAACCGGAGTGGAACATGAGCGGTACGCTGTTTGAAGGCATTGAGCGCTGGAGCCAGCGCAAAGCCACCATCACCCACGAAGACACCAAGTGCCGGGCGCACAGCACCATCGGCCTGCTGCGGGATCACGGCATCCAGCATGTTCGCACCCACATCGACGTGACCGACCCTACGTTGGGCGCTTTGAAGACCATGCTGGAAGTCAAAGAGGAAGCGCGCGATCTGATCGATTTGCAGATCGTCGCGTTTCCGCAGGAAGGAATCGAGTCGTTCCCCGATGGCCTCAAACTGATGGAACAGGCGATCGACCTGGGCGCCGACGTCGTAGGCGGGATCCCGCACTTCGAAAACACCCGCGAACAGGGCGTAAGCTCAGTGAAGTTTCTGATGGATCTGGCGGAGCGTCGCGGATGTCTGGTGGATGTTCACTGCGATGAGACCGACGATCCTCAGTCACGCTTTCTGGAAGTGCTGGCCGAAGAAGCGCGCGTGCGCGGTATGGGCGATCGCGTCACCGCCAGCCATACGGTGGCGATGGGCTCCTACGATAACGCCTACTGCTCCAAGCTGTTTCGCCTGCTCAAACGTTCCGGCATCAGCTTTGTCTCCTGCCCGACGGAAAGCATTCACCTGCAAGGCCGCTTCGACACCTTCCCAAAACGGCGCGGCATCACCCGCGTCGCCGAACTGGACCGCGCAGGGATGAACGTCTGTTTCGGGCAGGACTCCATCAAAGACCCGTGGTATCCGCTGGGCAACGGCAATTTGCTGCGAGTGCTGGATGCCGGTCTGCATATCTGTCACATGATGGGCTACAAAGATCTACAGCGCTGCCTGGACTTCGTGACCGATAACAGCGCTAAAGCGATGCATCTGGGAGAAAATTACGGTCTGGTCGTCGGCCGACCCGCCAATCTGCTGATTCTGGATGCGGAAAATGATTACGAGGCCGTGCGTCGTCAGGCCAAAGCGCTGGTGTCCATACGCCACGGTAAGGTGATCATGCGTCGTACGCCCGAGCGCATCGACTACGCTTAATCCCGCGTTCCGGGCGGGCTGGCCCCGTCCGGAAAGGCGAGCGATTTTCGGCGTTACAGCGCGCTCAGAGAATAAGACTGTTGTTCCTGAGAGCCATCGGAGTAGGTTTCGCTGATGTCGAGCGCATCGCCATGAATGCGATAAGTGATAATTTCATCGGCGGGGTCGTTGCGCCAGCGTCCAATGCTATCGGGATTGTTACTGGCCCACAGCACGCGGTTGTCCGCCAGTTTGCATTTGATCGCCCAGCGAGAGCGGTCGCCCGGTCGGAAGTAATGCACATAGGCGATACCATTTTCGACGGCGTCAAGGTTCATGATCTGGGTACTACGTCCAAAAATTAACGAGGTGGTCGCTTTGCAAATCTTGCCGATAGGGGGGGACGAAGGAGCGGCGGCGCGGGCTGAATCAGCCATGAAGGGAAGGAGCAAGGCGACGCCGACGGTCGCGATTGTTTTCTTTTTATTCATTGAAAATTCCATGTATATAGCGGTCACCTTTTAAACTGTCGAACTTAGCAAACTGGCAGGTTGACGCCGAACCCGTTCAGCTGGCTGGGTGTTAGCTTAGACCAAACTCTTCCAAACGCGGGTTTTTTTATGCAGTTGGGAACTCAGTCCGCCGGACAGGTTACCCTTCAAGGTGCAGATCCAGGTCATTCTGTTTTACACTATCTGCCGAACCGATATTTCAAATCACACATAAGCCTCCTGAATGACTATGAGCACGAACCTTACGACACAGACGGTGCAGCAGAATCTACAGGGCGTCAGGCAGCAAATTTCTGCGGCGGCCGAACGCTGCGGACGCCTTCCCGAAGACGTCACGCTGCTGGCCGTCAGCAAGACCAAACCCCTCAGCGCGATCGAAGCGGCGATCGAAGCCGGACAGCGCGCCTTCGGCGAAAATTACGTCCAGGAAGGCGTCGATAAAATCCTGCATTTCCGCGCCGCGAAGCCCGATATGCCGTTGGAATGGCACTTCATCGGTCCTTTGCAGTCCAACAAAAGCCGACTGGTGGCGGAGCACTTCGACTGGTGCCACACTATCGATCGCCTGCGCATTGCGCAGCGCCTGAACGATCAGCGTCCGGACGGGCTGCCGCCGCTCAATGTCCTGCTACAGGTTAATATCAGCCAGGAAGCGAGCAAGTCCGGCATGATGGCGGACGCCTTGCCCGCGCTGGCCGCCAGCGTCGCGGCGATGCCCCGCCTGCGCCTGCGCGGCCTGATGGCGATCCCCGCGCCGGAAAGCGACTATGAGCGACAGCTCGCCGTTTTCCGCCAGCTGTCCGATCTTTTTCAGCAACTCAGGAGCGGCTATCCTCAGGTGGATACCCTTTCCATGGGCATGACTGACGACATGCCAGCGGCTATCGCCGCAGGCAGCACGCTGGTGCGCATTGGCACGGCGATTTTTGGCGCGAGAGATTATTCCGCCGCCTGACGCTTAACAGACACCCGACTACAGCGAGAATCCGATGGAACACCGTAAAATTGCCTTTATTGGCGCAGGTAACATGGCGCAGGCCATCATTGCCGGCTTAATCGACGGCGGCTATCCCGCCACACACATTGCCGTGAGCGCCCCGACGGCGACGCGTCGCGATGCGTTGGCCAGAGAGTATGGCGTCATCAGCTCCGGCGACAACGTCGACTGCGTGCAACAGGCCGACGTCGTGGTGCTGGCGGTGAAACCTCAGCTGATGGCGGACGTGTGCTCATCGCTGGCGTCGAGCGTCGACTTCAGTGACAAGCTGGTGCTGTCCATCGCCGCGGGCGTCAGCGTCGCGCGTTTTCAGTCGCTGCTGGGCAAGCCGCTGAATATCGTCCGGATCATGCCTAACACGCCTTCTCTGGTCTGTCAGGGGATGAGCGGACTGTATGCGCCCGATAACGTGAGCAAGGCTGACCGCGACTTTACCAGCAGCCTGATGAGCAGCGTCGGCGAAGTCTGCTGGGTTGATGAGGAAGCGCAGATTAACGGCGTCATCGCCGCCGCGGGCAGCGCCCCGGCCTACTTCTTCCTGTTTATGGAAGCCATGCAGCGGGAAGCCGAACGTCAGGGATTTGATGCCCAAACGGCACGCCAGCTGGTTCAGCAGGCCGCCACCGGCGCCGCCGCGCTGGTCGCCGCCAGCCCGGACAAAGCTTTGTCTACCCTGCGTGAAAATGTCACCTCCAAGGGCGGCACCACGGCGGAAGCGCTGCGGGTATTCAACGAACAGCATCTGGCTGAAACCGTGTCGGAGGCCATGCAGGCCGCCGTCGCTCGCGCCAAAGAAATGGAAAAGCTGTTTTAATCGTGGCCTTTTCCACACACGACCTCATCCTCTGACCCGAAAGGAACCGTTGCATTTATGCTTACTCTGACGTTTCTAGTCAAAACGCTAATCGACCTGTATGTGATGGTGCTGCTGTTGCGCATCTGGATGCAGTGGTCGCGCAGCGATTTTTATAATCCGCTGTCGCAGTTCGTGGTCAAACTGACCCAGCCGATCGTCGGACCGCTGCGCCGCATCATCCCCTCGCTCGGCCCTATCGATAGCGCATCGCTGCTGCTGGCGTTTCTGCTGACGACCCTGAAATACCCGCTGCTGCTGCTGATTCAGGTCGGCGCGCTGTCGCTCAGCCCGATGAATCTGCTGGTCGGGCTGCTGTCGTTGGTCAAATCCGCAGGTTATCTGGTGTTCTGGATGGTGATCATCCGTTCGCTGATGAGCTGGATCAGCCAGGGCCGCAGCCCGGTCGACTACCTGCTCCACCAGCTGACGGAGCCGCTGATGGCGCCGATCCGCCGCATACTGCCTGCGATGGGCGGCCTCGACTTCTCCGCGATGGTCGTCATCCTGATCCTGTATCTGCTGAACTACCTCGGCATGGATTTGTTCCCCGGACTGTGGTTCCTGCTGTGAGTGCAGTCAGCTACGATCGGGACGAACTGGTGATTCGGCTGTACATACAGCCGAAAGCCAGCCGCGACCAGATTGTCGGCCTGCACGGCGAAGAGCTGAAGGTGGCGATCACCGCACCGCCGGTCGACGGTCAGGCCAACGCGCATCTGGTCAAATTTCTCTCCAAGCAGTTTCGCGTCGCCAAAAGCAAAGTGATTATTGAAAAAGGCGAGCTGGGTCGGCATAAACAGATCAAAATCGTCGATCCCCAGACGATCCCCGCCAACGTCGCGGAACTCATCGCTTCACCTTCTCAGGACTGAATAACTGATGCAAAAAGTCGTATTAGCCACCGGCAATGCCGGTAAAGTGCGTGAGCTCGCCGATCTGCTGGCGGATTTCGGGCTGGACATCGTGGCGCAGACCGATCTGGGCGTGGACTCCGCCGAAGAGACCGGCCTGACGTTTATTGAAAACGCCATCCTCAAGGCCCGTCACGCCTCGCGGATCACCGGGCTACCCGCCATCGCCGACGACTCGGGTCTGGCCGTGGATGCGCTGGCTGGCGCGCCGGGGATCTACTCCGCGCGCTATGCGGGCGAAGACGCCGACGACCAGCAGAATCTCAACAAGCTGTTGGACGCTCTGCAGGACGTGCCGGATGACCAACGCACCGCCCGTTTTCACTGCGTGCTGGTGTTCCTGATGCATGCCGACGACCCGACGCCGCTGGTGTGTCACGGCAGCTGGCAGGGCACTATCGCCCGTGAACCGGCGGGCGGCGGCGGTTTTGGCTATGACCCGATTTTCCTCGTGCCGGACGCAGGCGTCACCGCCGCAGAACTGACCCGCAGCGAAAAGCTGAGCCGTTCCCACCGTGGTAAAGCGCTTCGCCAATTGCTGGATGCCCTGCGCAATGCTTAAGCTGCCTCCACTCAGCCTCTACATCCATATTCCCTGGTGCGTGCAGAAATGTCCGTACTGCGACTTCAACTCGCACGCGCTCAAAGGCGAGGTGCCGCACGGGGAATATGTGGATCACCTGCTGGCCGATCTGGATGCGGATCTAGCGATGGCGCAAGGGCGTCCGCTGCATTCGATCTTCATCGGCGGCGGCACGCCCAGCCTGCTGAGCGCCGAAGCGATGCAGCAGTTGATGGACGGCGTGCGCGCCAGACTGGAACTGGTGCCCGAGGCCGAAGTCACGATGGAGGCCAACCCCGGCACCGTCGAGGCCGACCGCTTCAGCGGCTACCAACAGGCGGGCATCAATCGTATTTCCATCGGCGTACAAAGTTTCAGCCCGGACAAACTCCAGCGTCTGGGCCGCATCCACGGGCCGGAAGAGGCGAAACGCGCCGCGCGACTGGCCGAACAGTTGGGCCTGCGCAGCTTCAACCTCGACCTGATGCACGGCTTGCCGCAGCAGTCGCTGGAAGAGGCGCTGGACGATTTACGTCAGGCTATCGCGCTGAACCCGCCGCACCTGTCGTGGTATCAGCTCACCATCGAACCCAACACGCTGTTTGGCTCCCGCCCGCCGACGCTGCCGGACGACGACGCGCTCTGGGACATTTTCAGCGCCGGCCATGAGCTGTTGAGCGCCGCGGGCTATCAGCAGTATGAAACCTCGGCCTACGCCCGCCCCGGCTACCAGTGCCAGCACAACCTGAACTATTGGCGCTTCGGCGACTATCTCGGGATCGGTTGCGGCGCGCACGGCAAGCTGACGTTCGCGGACGGACGCATCGTGCGCACCGCCAAAACCCGCCATCCGCGCGGCTACATGCGGGGCGAGTATCTGCATCAAACGACAGACGTGCCGTTAAATGACCGTCCGTTCGAATTCTTTATGAACCGCTTCCGGTTGCTGGAGCCTGCGCCACGCGCCGATTTCACGGACTATACTGGACTGACGGAGCAGGCGATCCGCCCGCAGATCGACGCGGCGCTGGCGCGAGGTTTTCTGACCGAAACCGACCGCCACTGGCAGATCACCGAGCACGGCAAACTGTTCCTGAATACGCTGCTGGAAGGCTTTCTCGCCGACTGATTCGCCGCCCGTCGTCATGCCGCATAAAAATCGCTGGCGACGCGATAAAGCGCATTGAACTCGCAGGCGAGAATATGACAAAGTGCAGACAGGACTGAGACTGAGATAGCAGGTAAACCACGATGAAAAACATCACAATACTAACGGCCGTACTGTTGATGACCGCTGTCCTGAGCGGTTGTAACACCACGCGCGGATTTGGTCAGGACGTTCAGAAGCTCGGCAGCTCCATCTCCCGTACCGCCAGCTAAACCCTTAAAGCACCAGGCGCACATCGCCCCAAGCGTTATCCACACGCTCGGGGCGTTTTTGCCTCTGCGCCTGATTTTCTCCGACTTATTGTTTGTACGCATTCACTTCGACCGCTGCGGCACTGCGGCTCGCGAGCAGAAATAACTGAAGGGAAGGAAAGGCAAAACGAGAGGATTTCCCGTTCAGCAACGCACGCGCTGAACGGGAACATGATCAATCCGCGGAAGGCAGAGACGCGAGGAACATATCAACGTGCGGTATCCCGTCTTCCTCATAGGCCTCGCCGACGGCGACAAAACCCAGCTGACGGTAGAAGTCTTGCAGGTGCGCCTGCGCCGACAAATAGCACGGACGCTGAGGCCAGTGACGAGCACAGGCCGACAGCGCCTGCGCCATCAGTTGATGCCCCATCTTCTGTCCACGCGCCTCGGCGGAGACGATCACGCGGCCGATGGCGACCGCGTCGCGCTCAGGCGTCGGCGCCAATAAACGCGCATAGGCCAGCAGTTGCCCCTGTCGGCAGGCGACGATATGGCGATGGCCCGGCGTCAGATCCTGCCCGTCGATGTCCTGATACGGGCAGGTTTGTTCCACAATAAACACCTGATTACGTAGCCGCAGCACGTCATACAGCGTCTGTACCGTCAGATCGTCGACGCCCCAGTCATGCCACTCCACCGTCTTCATCACGTCGCCACACTCCTCACGCACGTCATCAACGCTTAACGCGTCCCCATGCCCACAGGACGGCAATCGCCAGCGCGAACAATGCGCCGAAGCCAATCCCGATCGCCATCACCGGCACGCCGAGCTTCACGACCAGCGAGTACAGCGCCAGCATCAGCAGCATCGCGCCGTTTTCCATCAGGTTTTGCACCGCGACGGCGTTGCCCGCGCCGACGCTGGCCTTGCCGATTTCCTGCAACAGCGCATTGAGCGGCACGATGAAGAAACCGCCCAGCGCACCAAGGATCAGCAGGCAGGTGTAGGCGCCGAACAGGCTGTGCTGCAACGTGAAGAACACCACCATCACGCCGATCATCACCCCGGCTGGCAAACAGCGGCGCACGGTTTTCAGCGTCACCAGACGCCCGGCCGCCCCCGCGCCGAAGACGATCCCCACGGCGACCATCGCGTTCAGCAGCGTGGGCGTCGAGTTGTCGCTGATACCCAGCGCCAGCGGCACCCAGAGCACCAACAGAAAACGCAGCGTCACGCCCGCGCCCCAGAACAGGCTGGTGCCCAGCAGAGACAACCGCGTTTCACCGTTCGCCCACAACATGCGGCAGGCATGGATGAAAGCGCCCACCATCTGCCGGGGATGCCATGAACTGCCGCTTTTCGCCGCGTTCAGACGCGGGATCAGCAGGTTAGCCGCCAGTGCAATGCCGTAGGCCAGCGCACAGACGCCTAGCGCCGCGCCCAAATGCCAGTCCGCCAGCATACCGCCCGCGACCGAACCGATCAGAATGGCGGCGATGGTGGAGGCTTCCATCAGGCCGTTGGCCTTCACCAGCTGATCGCCGTGGCTGATTTCGCCCAGAATGCCGTACTTGGCGGGCGAATACGCCGCCGCGCCAACACCGACCAGCGTATAGCCCAGGAAAGGGTTGCCGCCCACGCAAATCAGCAGCGCGCCCGCCAGCTTCAGGGCATTCGCCAGCATCATGACGCGGCCTTTGGAGAAGCTGTCCGCGAACTGGCCGACAAACGGCGCCAGCAGGATATAGGCCGCGACGAATCCCATCTGTAGAAACGGCTGGCTCCAGTCGGGATACAGCAGCGATTTCACCAGCGCCAACGTCGCGAACAGCAGCGCATTGTCACCGAAGGCGGAAAAGAACTGCGCTGCCATCACGGCGATCATGCCCCGTGAAAGCAGCGGCGTCGTTGGGGTTGAGACCGGGTTCATGCGGTGCGCTCCTGATCTTCCGCCATCTGACGCAGCGTGACGAAATCCGGCTTGCCGCTGCCCAACATCGGCAACGCCTTCACATAGCGAATATCACGCGGCACCGCCAGCTCTGGGACGCCGTGCTGGCGCGCCTGCACCTGCAATTGGTCACGCGTCAGATCGGCGTCGGTGGTGAACAGCACCAGCGCTTCCCCTTTGCTGCTGTCGCTACGCGCGCTGGCCGCGTGCTGCGCGTTTGGGGACGCCTGCAACGCCAACTGCTCCACGCTTTCCAGCGAGACCATTTCGCCCGCCAGTTTAGCGAACCGTTTCACGCGCCCCACGATGGCGCAGAAACCCTGTTCATCCAGTGTGACGATATCGCCGGTGTCATACCAGCCGTCTTCCCGCTCACCCTGCGCGTTTTCGGCGGCAGGCGCTTCCAGGACGCCGGGCTGTTCGACGCGGAGATACCCTTTCATCACGTTCGGTCCACGCAGTTGCAAACGAGCGCCCGCGGTAATTCCCGGCACCGGGATCAGGCGTCCTTCCATCTCCGGCAGCAGTTGTCCGACGGTATGGGGTTTGGCCGCCATCGGCACGTTTATCGCAACCACAGGCGCGCATTCCGTGACGCCATAACCTTCCAGAATGCGAATGCCGAAACGTTCCTGCCACAGATCACGCGTGGTATCCGAGAGTTTTTCCGCCCCGGCGACGACGTAACGCAATCGGGTGAAGTCGTATGGGTGCGCATAGCGCGCATAGTTGCCCAGGAAGGTCGAGGTGCCGAACAGCACGGTGCAATTACGGTCATACACCAGCTCCGGCACGATGCGGTAATGCAAAGGACTGGGATACAGAAACACTTTGGCGCCGGTCATCAACGGCGTCAGCAACCCCACCGTTAGCCCAAAAGCATGAAACAGCGGCAGCGCGGACATGAAACGATCTTGCGGCGTGAAGTCGGACACCGTGCGGATCTGTTCGACGTTCGCCAGCAGGCTGCTGTGCGTATGCACCACGCCTTTCGGGTGCCCCTCAGAACCCGAAGTAAACAGGATCATCGCAGCATCGTCAGGCTCCTGCGGCACCATCGCCTGCGCGGGGAAGAGCAGATGGAACAGGATCCACAGCTTATCGACGATCGTCACCGTCCCCTTCAGATCTTCCAGATAGACCCAGTTAACGTCTTTCACCTCCTGGGGGAGATGGGTCAGCTTGCCTTTTTCAAGAAACTGGCGCGAGGTCACGATCGTTTTGAGGCTGGCCGCCAAAATCGCGCTCTGCAGCCCTTTCGTCCCAGCGGTGTAGTTGAGCATCGCCGGGACACGGCCGCTCAGGGAGCAGCCCAGAATAGCGGCGGCGGTGACAGTCGCGTTCGGCAGCAGCAGGCCGACGTGCTCTTTGTCTGCCGTGAAGCGTTGCAGGATCCGCGATACCCCCAGCGATTTTTTCAGCAGGCCGTGGTAGCTGTCTTCCTGCATGGCGACGTCTTCAATACTGGAGGAGCCGTAACCATAGCGGCCGCAGGCGGCCAAAAAGGCCTGATATAACGTATGGCGAGGTCGCACCGCCATCCGGGCTTCCATCATGATGCGGTGCAGATGCTCGCCCGCCAGCTCACGGCGCTCACGCGCACTACTGGCATCCGGCATCGGCAGCTTCACGGCGGGCAGCCAATGCAGGGAGATCTGCGGGAAGAGACGCCGCCTCACCACGCCGCGCAGACGGCCGAAGAACGTGAACTCCGGTCCTTCCAGACGCACCGGGACGACGGTCGCCCCTGAACGCGCCGCCACAAACGCCGCGCCGCTGTAGATTTTCATCAGAGCGCCGGTCACCGTGATGCGCCCTTCCGGGAACACCACCACCGGCCGCCCCTGCTCCACCACGCGGATCAGGTGTTTGATGGCCATTGGCTGTGTCGGGTCCAGCGCCACAAAATCCACAAACTTCTTCGTCCACTGCATAAACCAACGGTCAGCGATGGTGGAGTAGACGGCAAAAATCGGTTTTTCTTGCAGAGGCAGGAACAAGGCCAGCAGCACGCCGTCCATAAAGGACGCGTGATTCGGCGTAATCAGGAGTTTTGACTGCCGGAAGACACGATCATCCCCGGTGATTTCGATACGGTACAGGCGACGCAACAGCCAGCGTAGTGCGTTATAAATCATCCCATCTCCCTAGGTAACCCCCCTCGCTGGCACACCATCGGCGCAACGTTTGCGCGGGGTTTTAAACGAATTTAATGGCACAAAATACTATAGCCAACCCATTGCCACCAGAATAAGCGTCTTTACGACGAGCACTGGTACGATACCGCGGCCGAAAACCAGGAGGAGAAGGTGAATCGCGTAACAGGGATGACTGCGGCGGACGCTAAAGGGTCGATTCAGGCAGGGATTTGCGCGCAGCGAAAGGGACAGAATGTCTCAAACGGGAGTAAACGACAGGCAAAAAAAAACCTACGCATCCGCGTAGGTTGGTGAAATAAATATGGTTCATGGTGAACATCACATCCACTTGTCACCCATTAATACCTCTGGGACTTTCACTCTAGAGAGTCGGGTATTTATTCTCTAGTCGCGAATCGCAAGATAACTGCACGAAGTGCAACCATCTGTAAAATTCTGACCCGCCATGTAATCACGTCGGGTGATTAGGGCTATTTCCAAGCTCTAACGAGGGGCGTCGTCGTCCTGAAACGCCGTCGCGCGCCCGCACCCTGTGCGCGCTTTTTCGCCCTTGTGATAGTATGCGAACTCAGACCGATCAACTGAAAACGGGTATAACGCCATGAAAACCATGCTTGATGTGGCTCACCACGCCGGTGTTTCGAAAGCGACCGTGTCGCGCGTGCTTAATGGCACCGGCCAGGTCAAAGCCAGCACGCGGGAAACCGTTTTCAAGGCCATGGCCGAGTTGGGCTACCGGCCTAACTTTCTCGCGCGTTCGCTGGCCAATCGCAGTTCCAACAGCATCGGGCTCGTCGTCTCCCACTTCGATGGCCCCTACTTCGGTCGCCTGCTGCGACGGGCCGCAGAACTGACCGAAAGCAGCGGCAAACACCTGATCGTCACCGACGGACACGATACGCCGGAAGACGAACGCCAGTCGGTTCAACTGCTGGCCGACCGTCGCTGCGACGCCATCATTCTTTATACCCGCCACATGTCCGAGCAGGAGCTGATGACGCTACTGGCGGAGTCCAGTGTCCCGATTGTGGTCATCAACCGCGATTTGCCGCAGAGGCGCGATCGCAGCGTCGTCTTTGAACAACAGCGCGCGGCGTTTCAGGTCGTCGACTATCTGATCACCCAAGGCCACCGCGAGATCGCCTGCATCACCGGACCGATGACCACGCCGACCTCACAGGCTCGCCTCTCCGGCTATGAAGCCGCACTGCGTCACCACGGTCTGGCGATCGATCCCCTGCGGATCGTCCACGGCGATAGCAGCGTGGAGAGCGGCTATCTCGCCGCGCATGCCCTGCTGGCCCGCGGGGTCGAGTTCAGCGCGCTGTTCTCCAGCAATGATGATATGTGTATCGGCGCGATGAAGGCGTTCAGCGAAGCAGGCAAAACGTTGCCGGAGGATCTGTCCCTGTTCGGCTTTGACGATGAGCCGAACGCCGCCTTTCTGAGTCCGTCGTTGTCAACGGTGTATCTGCCGATCGAAGAGATGATGAGCGCCGCCATTCAGCAGGCGCTACGTCTGATTTCCGGCGAGGAAGCCGCCCCGCTGACGCCGTTCACCGGCGAGCTGAAAATTCGCGATTCCGTCCGACCCGGACCTTACGCCCCCGCCGCCCATCCATAATCGGCTCGGCGAATCACCCGTCTTCCAGCTGGAGCGCGATATACAGCAACAGGCGGTCGTCGACGCGGGAGAGGTTCAGTCCGGTAATGTCCGAGATACGGTGCAAACGGTATTCCAGCGTATTTTTATGGATATACAGCGCGTTGGCCGTGACCGTGTTTTGCAGGTTGTAGCAGAACCAGCTGTAGAGCGTTTTGCGAAAGATCCCGTTGCCGTCCATCGCCCGCAGCCGTCTTAGCGGCTGCATCAGCTCATTGGCCTGCCAGCCGCCGCGCAGGCTGTCCAGCAGCACCGGCAGCGCCATATCCTGATAGCTGTAGCAATGCGCGTCAGGCTGACGCTGTTTGCCCACTTTCATGGTGGTCTTCGCCGTCTGATAGGAGCGTTGCAGGCCGCCTTCGCCGGGGAAAAAGTTGCCCAACGCCAGCCGCACCCGCAGGGGGCTTTCATCATGCAGACGCTGGTATAACAGCTGGATACGCCGCAGATGCGCGTCGGGATCCCAGCGGCCATGCTCGGATAGCGGCTGCAACACCACCATCTCGGTCAAAGAGACTATCGCCATCAGCCCCTCTTCCCGCTCCGACGCCATGCCCGGCTCCGTCAGCAGGTTCTGAAACTGCTGTAGCTCGGTCATCGCCGTACTGACGCCCAACTGGCCGCTGTCCAACTCGACCACCAGTGCGACGCGCGGTTTTTGCAGGTCTATCCCCAACCGCCGCGCCCATTCGCTGACCGTCTCGGAGTAGGTATCGCTGCGGATCAGGTTCAACACCAGCTCTTCGCGCTGACGGCTGTTGCGCGCCAGCAGCTGCATAAGCCGCGCCTGCTCCAGCATCATTTCCGCCGTCATGCAGACCAGTTCGCCATACTGGCGCAGTCCGTCCGGTTGACCCGTTAAGCCCACCACCCCGACGATCACGCCGTCGAGCCGCAGAGGAAGATTGATGCCGGGTTTCACGCCCTGCAAGATGTGCATGGACGCGTCGTCGATGGTGACGATACGTTCCTGCGTGAGCGCCAACAGCGCGCCCTCATGAATTTCGCCGATACGCTCCTTGTCGCCGCTGCCGATAATTCTCCCCGTCGCATCCATCACGTTCACGTTGCATTCGATGATCTGCATCGTGCGCGCGACAATGGCACCGGCCAGCGTGGCGTCAAAATGGTAATCCGACATGTCTTTTCTCCAGACGGTGACGCAGACGAGCGGCATCACCGCGCTCGCCTGCACACTCAGCCTAGCATGATCGCGCCCCGACGAAATGCCGGGGCTAACTTCTGGACGCCGCTCTCGCCTGGGAAATACGGATTAAGCGGCCGATGTTTTCACAGGCCCGTTCCATATTCGCAGGCCCCTCTTGCAACAAGGACGCCAGCGGATCGGCGCGGGGGATCATCCCGAAGATGACATCGATCCCTTCCTCATAGAGAGATTCGATGCCGTCGCCGACGCAGCCGGACACGGCGATCACCGGCACCTGCAGCGCCTGCGCGGTCTTCGCCACGCCATAAGGCGTTTTGCCGAAGCGGGTCTGACTGTCGATGCGCCCCTCGCCCGTCAAGCAGTAGTCCGCCCCCGTAACGTGTCCCGCAGGCCGCTGTATTCGATGACGATATCAATGCCTTTTTGCATCACACAGCGCGTGAAAGCCATCAGCCCCGCCCCCAGTCCGCCTGCGGCACCCGCCCCCGGCGCCGTCGCCACGGATTTGCCCAACTGCTGTAACACCACGTCGGCATAGTGAGACAGGTTGGCGTCCAGCTGAGCCACCATCTCCGGCGTCGCCCCCTTTTGCGGTCCAAAGACGTGGGAAGCGCCCTGCTCGCCGCACAGCGGATTAGTGACGTCGCAGGCCACGATGATCTCGACCTGCGCCAGACGCGGATCCAGTCCACTCACGTCAATGCGCTTCAGCTGTCCGAGCGCCCCGCCGCCGCGCGGCAGCGGTTTATCGTCGCCGTCGAAGAAGCGAGCGCCAAGCGCTTCGGCCATCCCCGCGCCGCCGTCGTTGGTCGCGCTGCCGCCGATTCCGAGGATGATTTTTTCTATCCCCTTATCCAGACAGGCGCGGATCAGTTCGCCGGTGCCGTAGGTCGTCGTCACCTGCGGGTTGCGGGTCTGCGCATTGACGTGGTGGATACCGCTGGCGGAGGCCATTTCAATCACCCCCACATCACCGTCGCCCATGATGCCGTAGACCGCGTCCACCGGCGTACCTAGCGGCCCGGTCACCGACAGGTGAAACAGCTCGCCCTGGGTGGCGTCGACCAGCGACTGCACAGTGCCTTCGCCGCCGTCCGCCATCGGGACATGAATGTAGTTCGCTTCGGGAAAGACCTTGCGCAGCCCTTTCTCCATCGCCACGCAGACCTCTTTCGCGGTCATGCTCTCTTTGAATGAATCCGGCGCCAGTACAAAGGTTTCATGTTTCATAGGAATCATCTCGTCACGGGTTAAAGGAGGCCGTACAGCACGGTGGCGATTATCGTCATGGTGCCGCCCACCATCGCTTCATAAGGAATGAGCGACATACGTTGGCGCAGCGCCATGTTCATGCTGCCGGCGGTCACGTGGAAGTAGTTGCCCTGCGGCAGAGAGTCGATCACGGTTGCCCCGGTGTGCACCATGACCGCGGAGGCGATCGGACTGCCGCCGACGTTGGCGATAGCGCTGCCGAACGTGCCGGTCGCCAGAATGACGCCGGTGGACGTCGACGCCGTCGCTGCCGCCATCAGGATCCCGGAAATCGGCGCCAGGAACGTGCCTGAGATCCCCATCAGGTTGATGATCGCCACCACCTGCGTCGACAGAT
Organism: Lonsdalea britannica; assembly: GCF_003515985.1. GTDB lineage: Bacteria > Pseudomonadota > Gammaproteobacteria > Enterobacterales > Enterobacteriaceae > Lonsdalea > Lonsdalea britannica. The sequence goes on from NZ_CP023009.1 coordinate 443,409, forward strand.
TCGACGCCGCAATCAGACCGGCTATCGCCCCGGCGCCGATCAGGATCAGGACCGTCGCCGTCATTTTCTCCAGCCCGGACGCGGTGTAGGCGATCAGTTTTCGATGCTGTCCCATCGCCAGCAGGCCGACGATCCCGGCGATGGGCAGGACGTACAGCGCATCCAGCTTACACTCGGAGAGCAGCGGGATATGCAGGATCGAGCCGATAGGATTGATCATCAGCAGGATCACCGCCACCAGCGGCGCAACGATCGCCTGATGCAGCGGCGGGTAGCGTTTGTCGCCCGCGGGCTGATGCGCGGACAGCGCGGCGACTTCCTCTTCGGTCACCTTGGCGCCTTTGTTTTTCAACAAACCCGCGATCAGGATCGTCATCAGCAAACCGCCCACAGCGGGAATGAAACCGGCGATCATCACATCGCTCAAGGTGATGTGGAAACCGTTGGCCGCCGCAATGGCGTTCGGATTCGGGGAAATGATGTTGCCCGCCTTGCCGCCGCCGGAGAGCGCCAACAGCAGCGCCATCTTCGAGATCCCCATTTTATTGCCGACCGACAGCGCGATGGGCGCGACGATCAGCACCGCGACCGGGATAAACACGCCGACGGCGGTGATGATCATAGTGGCTAACGCCAGCGCCAGGATCGCCTTGCCCTCGCCCATTTTTTTCACCACCGCCTGAGCGATAGTTTCCGCCGCGCCGGACTCCATCATCACGCCAGCCAGTACCCCGGCGGCCAGTACGCGGATGACCGTCCCCATCACGCTTTGCGTCCCGGTGGTCAGTAAAGCCAGCGTCTGATCAAGACTCGCGCCGCCGATCACGGCACCCGCGATGGCACCGAAAAACAGCGAATAGACAGGATTTATTTTTCTCAGAATCAAGAAGATGGCAATGAATAGACCGATTAAAGCTCCATACCAACCAAGGGGTTCCATGCCGTTCATAGTATGACCTCTTTATTGTTATATCTGTTGCATAGGGTAGAGAAACGGTGTTGCGACGACGGGCGCCAATAAGGTAAAGCCACGATTTGATAGCCCTTATTTTAGGGCTGGCGGTGGTATTCACCTATGTGCGCAAACACAAAATAAGCACGGGAAATCACGGAGAAAACCGTGTGGAAAGACAAGACGGGGAGAGACCTATCACAGACGTGAGGAGCGATGAGACCAAGAGATGACGCCCCTCCCTGATGCAGGGAGAGGCGAGAGAAGGATTACAGCTGTTCCAGCGCCAGCAGCTCTTCCACCGTCTGTCGACGGCGGATCAGGCGCGGCTCGCCGTCTTCGAATAACACTTCCGGCAGCAGCGGACGGCTGTTGTAGTTAGACGACATCGACGCGCCATAGGCCCCGGTGTCGTGGAAAACCAGATAGTCTCCGACGTTGGCGTCCGGCAGGGCGATGGTTTCGACGCCGCCGCCCGCCTGCTGGGTAAAGACGTCGCCGGACTCGCACAGCGGCCCTGCTACGACCGTGTCGCGCAGCGCGGCGCCATCCACGGCGCGGCCATCTCCCGGCAATAAGGTGATGTGGTGATAGCTGCCGTACATCGCCGGGCGCATCAGATCGTTAAACCCGGCGTCGACCAGAACGAAGTGACGGCTGCCCATTGCCTTGACGGCCCGCACTTCCGCCACCAATACGCCCGCTTCCGCCATCAGGAAACGACCCGGTTCGATCTCCAGCGTGACCGGATGGCCGAGGTGCGCGGCGATACGCTCACGCGCGCCGTTCCACAGCCCGTAATAGTGTTGCGTATCGATCGACTCTTCGCCGTCACGGTAAGGGATGGAGAGACCACCGCCTGCGGAGATGGCGTCCAGATCCTGACCGAAGTCGATCACCTGCTGCACCATCGCATCGCACACCTGTTCCAGATGACCGTAGTCCACGCCGGAGCCAATGTGCATGTGCATGCCCACCAGTTTGAGCTGATGGCGTTCGATCGCCGCCAGCGCCAGCGGCAAATCGCCGTACCAGATACCGTGCTTGCTGTTTTCGCCGCCCGTATTGGTTTTCTGGCTGTGTCCGTGACCGAAGCCCGGATTAACGCGCAGCCAGACCGGATGCCCCGGTGACACGGCGCCGAGCTGATGCAGCATGTCCACGGAACCGGCGTTGACGGGAATGTTCAGCGCCGCCACCCGTTCCAGCGTGGCGTGATCCAGCAGATCGGCGGTAAAGACGATTTCATGATCCGGCGTTCCCGGCTGGAATCCGGCGGCCAGCGCACGCTCGATCTCGCCCAGCGAGACGGAGTCGACCTTGACGCCGTGCTGGCGCATCAACGCCAGAATATGAATGTTGGAACACGCCTTCTGGGCGAAACGGATGGTGTCGAAGTCGCGCAGCTGGGCGATGCGGCTGACGATGGTGTCGGCATCGTAGGCCCAGACCGGGCAGCCGAAACGTGACGGCAGCGCCCGCAGGCTGTCTGCATTGAGTGCGTGAGAAGCGGTATTAAGATCGTGCGGCATAGGGTCAAAACCTGATCAATCAAATCATGTCTGCATTGTGCGAAATCCCCCGCGAGGGAGACAAATATCCTTTTACGCAGAGTCTATTCATTTATGATATGGCTTTATCCCCAAGCGAGGTGTCTACCGTGGCCGCCATCTCCCTGCGACATATCGAAATTTTTCATGCCGTGATGACCACCGGCAACCTGACGGAAGCCGCCAGCCTGCTCAATACGTCGCAGCCGACGGTGAGCCGCGAGCTGGCGCGTTTCGAGCATCTCATGCAGATGGCGTTGTTCGAACGGGTGCGCGGCCGCCTGCATCCGACCGCGCAGGGGCTACAGCTCTTTGAAGAGGTCCAGCGTTCTTATTACGGACTCGACCGGATTGTCAGCGCCGCCGATGATATCCGGCGCTTTCAGCAGGCGCAGCTGTCCATCGCCTGCCTGCCGGTCTTTTCCCAGTCCCTGCTGCCGGAAGTGTGTCAGCCGCTGCTGGCGGAATACCCGACGCTCAATCTGCATATTATTCCCCAGGAGTCGCCGCTGCTTGAAGAGTGGCTGTCCGCGCAGCGTCACGATCTGGGGCTGACCGAAAACAGCGCGACGCCCGCAGGCACCGAGCGTCAGACGCTGATGCAGCTCAGCGAAGTGTGCGTGCTGCCGTCCCGCCATCCGCTCGCCAGCAAGCCGGTGCTGACGCCGGAAGATTTTCGCCACCAGCCGTTTATTAGCCTGTCCAGCGCGGACAGCTATCGTCAGTGGCTCGACCATCTGTTTCAGGAAGCAGGCGTGGAGCGCAGTATGGTGATGGAAACGCACAGCGCCGCCTCGGTCTGCGCGATGGTGCGCGCTGGCGTGGGCCTGTCCATCGTCAATCCGCTGACCGCCGCGGACTACGCCGCCTCGGGTCACGGCGTGGTCGTCCGCCGTTTCAGCATCGACGTCCCTTTTACCGTCAGCCTGATTCGCCCGCTGCACCGCCCCGCCTCTGCGCTGGTCGATACCGTGACCGAACACCTGCAACGGTTTGCACAGGCGTTTCCCGACCGCTTGCAGCGATTGATCGACGGCGAAGAGACGCTCGGTCAGGGATGAGTCACACGCAATGTGTCCGGTGCGTCGAACGCGCCGGACACTGCCGTCACTTCAGCTTGATATAAACGTTGGAAATCAGATTCTGATCGAAGATGTTTTTACGCACCTGTAAGCGGGGATCGTGGCTGGCCAGAAACAGAATGCGCGACATAATCACCACATCCTCCACCTCGGCGTAGCCTTTCGCCCACAGGGACAGCATCACCTTCGCGGTGAGCACCTTGACCGGCTGATAGTGCGCATTCACGACAGACACAATAATGTCGTCGAAGAAGTGCGTGGGCAGCGCCGCCAGCACGTCTTGATGTCTGACGATCAGGTGCCCGGCGTGATAGAGCGACGACAGCATATTTCGTGCGCCGGCAGTCAGCTCGGGAGTGATGGGATTGTTATTTTGCGGCAACGAGAAATCACGATAAATCCGCTGATAGTAGGCCTGCGTGCCTTCCTGAAACGCAGGCCGGGGCAGCTCTGCAAGATCCACACAGCGCAAGGCGATCTTATCGCCCGCGCGCGTATCTGCCAGCCAGATCAGAATTTCATACAGCAGAATTTCCTGCCGGGCGACGCCCAGATCGGCCCACAGGACCAGCGTCGAAACGTCCGCGTCGGCGAACCGAGTCGCCAGCTGTCCGTGGAGCGCAGCGCGTTCCTGAGACAGGTCTTTATAGGGATAGACTTCGTAACCGGCGGCGACAGACGCCTCGTCCTGTCGGCTTGAGAAGACGCCGTAAGTGAAATTATGTTGCAACAGATGAAACGGCAGACCGTCGAGGTAGGTCGAGAGATGACGGTAAAATCCGGCGTCCAGTATTAAATCACACTGCATAATTCCCCCAAGTGCATGAAAAACCGTTCTGAAAACGTGTATTGCCCGCATGACTCCGGCGCAGCAAGTGTAGCAATGCCTTCGGCGTTCCGCGCCGTCCCGCGTCGCGTTTTATGCAATATCGCTCCGGGGCTGCCGCCATCCTACACGTTCTCTGCGTTCGGCATCCGCGAGTTTGCGCGACCTTATGTTATATTAATGCAACATACGTTCGGCCCGGGTCGAACGCCGTTACCGACGCGCTGAGACAGCCTCCACACGCCAGAAAGTTTAGACATGCACCCAGACAATAAAGCTGAAAACTCGTTAGATCCCCGTCCGTCCTCCGATGCACAGGCCGCCTATCCGCTGTGCCGTTTTTCCGTCGCGCCTATGCTTGACTGGACAGATCGCCACTGCCGCTATTTTCACCGTCTGCTGAGTCGTCAGGCGCTGCTGTACACAGAAATGGTGACGACCGGCGCCATTATTCACGGTAAAGGGGACTATCTGGCGTATAGCGAGGAGGAGCACCCGGTGGCCCTCCAACTGGGCGGCAGCGATCCGGCGGCGCTGGCGCAGTGCGCGAAACAGGCCGAAGCCCGCGGCTACGACGAAATTAACCTGAACGTCGGCTGTCCGTCCGACCGCGTGCAGAACGGCCGCTTCGGCGCGTGCCTGATGGCCGATGCGGCGCTGGTAGCCGATTGCGTCAAGGCCATGCGCGACGTGGTCAGCATTCCCGTGACGGTAAAAACCCGCATCGGCATCGACGAACAGGACAGTTATCCGTTCCTGTGCGACTTCATCGATACGGTGGCGACGCGCAGCGGCTGCGACAATTTTACCGTCCATGCCCGTAAAGCCTGGCTGTCGGGCCTGAGTCCGAAGGAAAACCGCGAGATCCCGCCGCTGGATTATCCGCGCGTCTATCGGCTCAAACAGGATTTTCCCGCGTTGACCATCGCCCTCAACGGCGGGATTAAAACGCTGGCCGAAGCCCGTGAACATTTGCAGCATCTGGATGGCGTGATGGTGGGCCGCGAGGCGTACCAGAACCCCGGTATGCTAGCGCAGGTCGACCGCGAGCTGTTCGGCGCCGACACCGCGCCCGATCCGTTCAGCGTGGTGGAGTCGCTCTATCCGTACATCGAACGCGAGCTATCGCAGGGAGCGTATCTCGGCCATATCACGCGTCATATTCTGGGGCTGTTCCAGGGCGTGCCGGGCGCCAGACGCTGGCGTCGCTACCTGAGTGAAAACGCCCATCGTCCGGGCGCGGATGTGTCCGTCGTCGAGAAGGCGCTGTTGCTGGTGCCGCGTGACGCGGTGGAATCCGCTAATAGTTAGTGATTCTCGCCGGGGCGTAACGTCCCCGACCTCTCACCCCGCGAGTGAAATCAAGGGGTTAAGCCAACCCCGCATTGGCACGCTTCTTGTAATACCTCCTGTCAGGCGTTGATCGCCACTTTCGCCGGACCATGTCCGGCATCACACTGACAGGGGTACGCCATGTTTGAGATTTTCTTCGTCGTCGGTTTCTTCATTATGCTGTTAATGACCGGGCTGTCGCTGCTGGGCGTGCTCGCCGCGTTGCTGGCGGCCACCGTTTTCATGCTGCTCGGCGGCCTGTTTGTCATGGCGCTCAAGGTGCTGCCATGGCTGCTATTGGCCGTCGCCGCGGTCTGGATATGGCGCTGCTACCAGCAAAAACAGCGCCAGCGCTATTACCGGTAGACCCGTGCCAGGCGGAGAGAGGGAGCGGGAGAAACACATCGTCAAAACTGTGCGTGAACGATGAGTTTTTGATTCATCAGACGGGTACTCTTTGGGTCTGTCAGCCTGTGCGCGTTTCACCCCGAACCGCGCACAGGCGACAACTTGTTTTCATCAACGTCGGGACCCATAACAATGACGCCGTACAGGCTCCTCTCCCGACAAGCCGCTGTACCCTACAAGACAGCGCGATGAAAATCCGCCGCGCGACCGTCGCCTTTTACCGGGCGGTTGGGCGCATCCACCCACGCCAGATTTAAACCTCACAGCCTCCCCCGGCGCCAGCCGGGGCAGCCCATCCGGCTTGACACATAACAACGCCCGCTTCGCGGGCGTTGTGCTTTCTGGCTCAGAACACGCGGAGTCTTACGGGATCAGCAGGCAAGAGCCTTGAGTCTGACGCCCCTCCAGCGCCAGATGCGCCTGTCGCGCATCGGCCAGCGCGAATTTTTGCGCCTCCGGTACGTCTACCGAAATCGCGCCGCTGGCGATCAGGGAAAACAGCGCATTGCAGGCTTCTTCAAGCTCTTCTCGATGGGTGATATAGCCGAACAGCGACGGCCGCGTGACGTACAGCGAGCCTTTCTTGTTGAGGATGCCCAGATCGACGCCGGTGACCGGCCCGGAGGCGTTGCCGAAACTCACCATCAATCCCCGGCGTTGCAGGCAGTCCAGCGACGCCTCCCAGGTGGCTTTCCCGACGGAGTCGTACACCACGCCGACCTTGTTGCCATCGGTCAACGCCACGACGCGCTGCACGATGTCTTCCTGCTGGTAGTTAATGGTCGCCCATGCGCCGGCCTTTTGCGCCAGCTCGGCTTTCTGCGCGGACCCTACCGTCCCAATCAGCCGAGCGCCCAGCGCTTTAGCCCACTGGCAGGCGATCAGCCCAACGCCGCCCGCCGCCGCGTGAAACAGAATGGTTTCGCCCGGCTGCACGTCGTAGGTTTTACGCAGCAGATAGTATACCGTCAGCCCTTTCAGGAAACTGGCCGCCGCCTGTTCGAAACTGATGGCATCCGGCAGCTTCGCCACTTTGTCCGCGGACACATTGTGCACCTGACTGTAAGCGCCCAGCCCGCCCTGCGCATAAACTACGCGGTCGCCTACCTGCAATGCCGAGACGTCGGCACCGACTTTCGTCACCACGCCTGCCGCTTCGCTACCCAGACCGGAGGGCAAGGACGGCGCGGGATACAGCCCGGAGCGGAAATAGGTGTCGATGAAGTTGACGCCGATGGCGCGGTTTTCGATCTGTACCTCGTCCCGGGCCGGTTCGGCGGGGAGATAGTCCACCAGCTCCAGCACCTCAGGTCCGCCGGGACTGCTGAATTGAATGCGCTTAGCCATATGCTCTCCAGATTCTTTCTCAATTTAGGGGTTCACGGTGACAGCGGGTGTCATTCCCGCTTTTCAGAGATACAATGCCCCCTTCCATTCTGGTAAATCAACCCGTAAGAACGCGCTTCATGGCAGAGAAGAAAAGATCCACCAATAAATCCGCAGAACCTCGCGACCGTCAGGTCGAAGGGCTAAAGCTCCCCCCACATTCATTGGAAGCGGAACAGTCTGTGTTGGGTGGACTGATGCTCGACAACGAGCGCTGGGACAACGTAGCAGAACGCGTCGTCACCAATGACTTCTTTAATCGCGCTCATCGGCTGATTTTCAGCGAAATGCAGCGTTTGCTGGAGATGAGCAAACCCATCGACCTGATTACCCTGTCAGAGTCGCTGGAGCAGAAAGGCGAACTGGAATCCGCCGGCGGCTTCGCCTATCTGGCCGAGCTGGCGAAGAACACCCCCAGCGCCGCGAACATCGGCGCCTACGCCGATATCGTGCGCGAACGCGCCGTCGTGCGTGAAATGATCGCCGTCGCCAACGAGATCGCCGACGCCGGTTACGATCCGCAGGGCCGCAGCAGCGAAGATCTGCTGGATCTGGCGGAATCCCGCGTCTTCCAAATCGCGGAAAACCGCGCCAGCAAGGACGAAGGTCCGAAAAGTATCGACCGCATTCTGGAAGACACCGTTTCCCGTATCGAGCAGCTTTATCAGCGCCCGCACGACGGGGTGACCGGGGTGTCCAGCGGCTATCAGGATCTGGATAAGAAGACGGCCGGTCTACAGAAATCCGACCTGATTATCGTGGCGGCCCGACCGTCCATGGGGAAAACCACGTTCGCCATGAACCTGTGCGAAAACGCCGCCATGACGCAGGAAAAGCCGGTGCTAATTTTCAGTCTGGAAATGCCCGGCGACCAGCTCATGATGCGTATGCTGGCGTCGCTGTCGCGCGTCGACCAGACCCGTATTCGTACCGGTCAGCTGGACGACGAGGATTGGGCGCGTATCTCCAGCACCATGGGGCTGCTGCTTGAAAAGCGCAACATGTACATCGATGACTCCTCCGGCCTGACGCCGACGGAAGTCCGTTCCCGCGCGCGTCGCGTCTTCCGCGAACATGACGGCCTCAGCCTCATCATGATCGACTACCTGCAGTTAATGCGGGTACCGTCGCTGTCGGAAAACCGAACGCTGGAAATCGCAGAAATTTCACGCTCGCTCAAAGCATTGGCGAAAGAATTGCAAGTGCCTGTTATCGCACTGTCCCAGCTTAACCGTAGTCTGGAGCAGCGCGCCGATAAACGTCCGGTCAACTCCGACCTGCGTGAGTCCGGCTCCATCGAACAGGACGCCGACTTGATCATGTTTATCTATCGTGACGAGGTTTATCACGAGAACAGCGACCTGAAAGGCATCGCTGAAATTATTATTGGGAAACAGCGTAACGGTCCCATCGGCTCGGTACGCCTGACCTTTAACGGGCAGTGGTCGCGGTTCGATAACTACGCCGGGCCACAGTACGATGATGAATAATGCGATAAGGGAACGAGCATGCAAACGGCAACCGCCGTCATTAATCGCCGCGCTCTGCGACATAATCTGCAAGTCATCCGCCAGCGTGCGCCGAATAGCCGCCTGGTGGCCATCGTCAAAGCCAATGCCTACGGGCATGGCGCGCTGGAAACCGCCCGTACGCTGAGCGACGCCGATGCGTTCGGCGTCGCCCGCCTCAGCGAAGCTCTGGCCCTGCGCGACGCGGGTATCACTCACCCTATTTTGCTGCTGGAAGGTTTTTTCTCCGCGGAAGATCTGCCTGTGCTGGCGGCCAACGGGCTGGAAACTGCGGTCCACAGCATTGAACAGTTGGAAGCGCTGGAGCAGGCGACGCTGGCGCGTCCATTGACGGTCTGGATGAAGCTGGATACGGGCATGCACCGTCTCGGCGTCCGTCCGGATCAGGCAGACGCTTTCTGGCAACGCCTGTCTCGTTGCCACAATGTGGTGCAACCGGTGAACATCATGAGCCATTTTTGCCGTGCAGATGAGCCAGACGTCGACGTCACCGAGCGTCAGCTGGCGACGTTCGACGCCGTCGCGGCGGGTAAGCCGGGAGCGCAATCCATCGCCGCCTCCGGCGGCATTTTGCTGTGGCCGCAGTCACACCGCGACCAGATTCGTCCCGGCATTATTCTCTACGGTGTCTCCCCACTCAATGGCGACAACGCCGCCCGCTGGGGACTACAGCCTGCAATGCGCCTCGTTTCCCACCTGATTGCCGTGCGCGAACACCAGTCCGGTGAGCCCGTCGGCTACGGCAGCGCCTGGACCAGCACGCGTAATACGCGACTCGGCGTCGTCGCCATGGGCTATGGGGACGGCTATCCCCGTTGCGCGAAAAGCGGCACGCCGGTGTGGATCAATGGACGTAACGTCCCGCTGGCGGGTCGGGTCTCTATGGATATGATCACGGTGGATCTGGGGCCGGACGCGCAGGATCGGGTCGGCGATGAAGTCGAGCTGTGGGGAAAACATTTGCCAGTCGAAAGCGTGGCCGCGATGAATGACGTGAGCGCCTATGAGCTGCTGACGCGCCTGACGTCCCGCACTCATATCGCTTATACGGATGAGCCGTTCTAAATATTGATCGTCCCGACGCAGACGTAAAAAAGGCCCGCAATCACATTGCGGGCCTTTTTATCGGGTGTCTTATCATCGATAGGTTTCATGAGCAGCCAACCTTATGAAGAAGATGCCCCACAGAAAAAATTAGTTATAAAGTTCAGCGACACCGCGGATATGGTTGCTGCTGTCCATCGTGGAGATGATGCGGAATGACTTCGCACCCGAGGCATCAGCCGCGGAAGACAGGTTGGATTGAAGATCGCTCAGGTTTCTTGCTTTGGCGGATACGCTGCCGATGGACGAATCCTGAGACTGGTTGACTTCGGTCGCGGCTAACGTGGCGAATGAAGCGGTAGAAAGTACCACAGCGGCGATAACGGTATTGAGCATTTTCATAAAATATCCTTCACATGATTATTAGGAAGACGATGTCTGTCTTCGATGTGGATAATCATAGTCCAGTTACGGCGCTGTTAAAATTGGGTTAATTTGGTGACTACGTTCAAAAAATATGAACAAAAAAAGCACCGATAGATAAAATATTGTTCCTTTTAGCTATCGATGCGATCGCGTGAAATCTGGTTAAGTGAGGCTATTTTAGCCTAAATCACCTAATACTTACCCATTAATGGATTATTACTTTGTTACGGAAAGCCATCTCCCCATAATCTGCTGGTGCTCTCCGGTGGATTTTGTCAAGTGCAGCCATTGGTCCACATACTGTTTCCAGCTTGAGTCATCCCGCGGCAGTAAAAAGGCTTTTTCTCCATACTGCAACGGATGCTCCGGATTGACCGCACACAGCGAGGGATAGTGTTTCTGCTGGTACAACGCCTCCGAGGCTTCGGTAATCATGACGTCGGCTTTACCGTCCGCCAGCTGCTGGAAGATCGTGACGTTATCGTGCAGCATCAGCTGCGCATGAGGCAAATGAGCGTGCGCAAACGCCTCATTGGTGCCGCCGGCAGGTTCAATCAAACGCACGGACGGACGGTTGATTTGGTCGATCGTCTGATACTTCGCTTTGTCTTCGCAACGCACCAGCGGGATTTTGCCATCCACGTCGATTCGGTTCGTAAAGAACGCTTTTTTCTGTCGCTCCAGTGTCACGGAAATGCCGCCAACGGCGATATCACACTGCCCTGCCAGAAAGTCGGGCATCAGCGTTTTCCAGGTCGTTTTCACCCAGGCGACCTTCACCCCGAGGCTGGCGGCCAGCGAGTGCGCCATATCGATATCGATCCCTTCGTATTCGCCGTCTTCTCGCAGCAAGCTGTAAGGCTTGTAATCGCCGGTGGTACAGACTCTCAGCACGCCCTGCTGCTGCACGCTATCCAGATGGGATGCGGCGCTTGCGGCGCCGGAAGCCAGCAACAGAGTCAGCGGGAACCATTTCTTCATTCATTTCACCCTTACTATTGACGTTGAGCGACGTCGTGCTTGCGCCGACGTGATAATTTTTCACTCTTTATGACACATCCCGACAGGCGCACCAACAGTTAGAGCGCAATCCACTATCCTGCGCTTTCAAACTCAGCGTCCTTGGCATAATGCTCCAGATTTTCGCCCGAAAACCGCTCGTGGATCGCATGCCGATTCCCGCATTACAGCGCGCTTAATACGCGTTGTCGTTCAGACGCCTCTCGCCGGGACGGCCGCAGGGTTTCCGAGCGGTAAAAACCTGTTAGTCTGTAAGACCGTCTTTTGCCCGGTAAACATCGCCATGTACAACATTGATGACTTTGACCTGAAAATTCTGACGCTACTGCAGTCCAACGGCCGACTGACCAATCAGGAGCTCAGCGAGCTGGTCGGGCTGTCCGCATCGCAGTGCTCGCGTCGTCGCATTGCTCTTGAACACGCACAGCTGATTTTGGGCTATCACGCCCGCTTGGCGCCGGACGCGATGGGGCTGGAAACGCTGGGATTGATCGAAGTACGCCTCATCAATCACACCCCGGAATGCGTGGACAGCTTCCACCAAATGCTGGGCGAAGTGGATGCCATCATCGACGCCTATAAAACGACCGGCGACGCCGACTACCTGCTGAAAGTCGCGGTGGCTGATCTGCCCGGGCTGAGCGAACTGATCAGTCATATCCTGTCGCAGAACAAGAGCGTGGCGCACCTGAAAACCTCGGTGGTCCTCAATCGTCTTAAGGAAAATGGGCTGATGGCGGCAACGGTCTGATTGCCCCAAATTGGGGCATAAGGCTTTATTATGGTGCACATGGATCAGTCAGATTACGCACCAGTGAAGGATATTTCTCACACCCCAACGAAAAAAACCTCATTTAACGCGCGTTTCGTGCAAAATTAACCCTCCGCGATTTCAATACGTTAGCCTTGAAACTGTTTGCAGATCACCCAGACTACTCCGGACTGGCGTAGCCTGGTGCGCTTTTTGCTTCCTATTCTCTATCGTTCAATCAACTAACGTACTGTTCTTATGGATAGTGTCATCAGCCACGACGATCTGTCGCACACCCCCATAGAGGATATGATCGCGCTCCTTATCGGTACACTTATGGTGTCTTTTGGCGTCGTGCTGCTGCGCCAGTCCGGCGCCCTGACCGGGGGAACCGCAGGCATGGCCTTTTTGCTGCACTATGTGCTTCATCTCTCATTCGGCGTCGCGTTCTTCCTGATCAACCTGCCGTTTTACTATCTGGCGATCCGCCGTATGGGCTGGCGTTTTACGCTCAAGACCTTCTGCGCTGTCGCGCTGGTCTCGGTATTTTCCGACCTGCACGGACACTTCATCCATATCGACCGGCTGGATCCTTTTTATGCGACGCTGTTCGGCAATGTGATTATGGGGTTGGGATTTATCGTCTTGTTCCGCCACAAAGCCAGCCTGGGCGGCGTGAATATTCTTGCGCTTTATCTACAGGATAAAAGTGGAATCAGGGCCGGGAAATTTCAAATGGTAGTGGATGTGATTATTGTGCTGGCGTCGTTGTTCGTGGTAAGCATACCCATGCTGGTTGCCTCTATCATGGGAGCAACCATCCTGAATCTGATTATTGCCATGAATCACCGCCCCGGACGCTACGCGGTGTAACGTCTTAGGACTATCGGCATTATCACTACGCGAGATATCGACTAATCCAGGAGTATGTGACTGTGTTTCAACATGTTGACGCCTATGCGGGCGATCCCATTCTGTCGCTGATGGAACAATTTAAACAGGACCCCCGAGCCGATAAAGTCAACCTCAGCATCGGGCTGTACTACGACGAGCACGCGGTGATCCCCCAGTTGAAAGCGGTCAGCGCCGCACAGGCTCAACTGACGGATCAGTTCAAACATGCGAGCAGCTACCTGCCGATGGAAGGATTGGCGTCTTATCGCAGCGCGATTCAGCGGCTGCTGTTTGGCGATCACCACCCCGCGCTGAGCGCCGGGCGCATCGCCACGATCCAGACTGTAGGCGGCTCAGGCGCGCTGAAAGTCGGCGCCGATTTTCTGAAGCGCTATTTTCCTGATTCTGAAGTCTGGGTCAGCGACCCGACCTGGGAAAACCATATCGCCATCTTCTCCGGCGCTGGCTTCCAGGTTCATACCTACCCTTACTTCGACAACGACAGCCGCGGCGTGAACTTCCAGGGCATGCTCGACGCGCTGAAACAGCTGCCAGCACAAAGCATCGTTCTGTTGCATCCCTGCTGCCACAATCCGACCGGCGCGGATTTGACCCATGCGCAATGGGATCAAATGATTGAAGTGCTGCTGTCACGCAAGCTGATCCCTTTCCTGGATATCGCCTATCAGGGATTTGGCGCTGGCATGGACGACGATGCTTACGCCATCCGCGCCATCGCGGGCTCCGGCTTGCCTGCGCTGGTGAGCAATTCGTTTTCGAAAATTTTCTCGCTATACAGCGAACGCGTCGGCGGGCTGTCCGTCATTTGTGAAGACCGTCAGGCCGCAGAGCGCGTATTGGGTCAGTTGAAAGCCACGGTGCGCCGCAACTACTCCAGCCCGCCGAACTTCGGCGGACAGCTGGTTTCTCACGTGCTCAACGATGAAACGCTGAACGCCGAATGGCATGCCGAGGTGACGGCGATGCGTCAACGTATCTCGGAGATGCGTCAAACGTTGGTGGATGCGCTGAAGCAAGCCCTGCCCGATCGTAATTTCGACTACCTGCTGACGCAACGTGGAATGTTCAGCTACACGGGTTTTAGCCCTGAACAAGTGGATCGGCTGCGCGAGGAGTTCGGCGTTTACCTCATCGCCAGCGGTCGCGTTTGTATGGCCGGACTTAATCACAGCAATGTACAAAGGGTTGCCGCGGCATTCGCCGCCGTGCAATAACATCGTTTGCTCATACTGCCTGCCGGCATCAAACGGCAGGCTTTTTTTTGGGCTTTTTTTGAGATTTGTTCAGGCGGGACGACGGCCGCCGAAGTTCAGCGACCGCCGGAGGGACATGCAGATATCCGCCGAGGCGGATATCTGGGGCCGACGGCAATGCGCCGCCAGCCGTGACGTTTTAGAACGACGTCCAGTCTTCAGAGCTGGCGGCAGCCGTCGCTGGCAGCGTTTTTTCCTGCTTAACCGCTTTCGCTACGGGCAGCGCGCTCGCCGCGGACGCCTGTGGCTGCTGACGGCCGCTTGTGGCGACAAAGCTGTGGCTCAATTTGAAGGTGCTCACCGCATCGGTCAGCATCGTCGCCTGCGACTGCAGAGACAGCGCCGCCGAGGCGGACTCTTCCACCAGCGCGGCGTTCTGCTGCGTTGTGGAGTCAATCTGGCCGACCGCGATGTTGATCTGGTTGATGCCATCGCTCTGCTCGCCGCTGGCCTGAGAGATTTCGCTGATGATCTCGTTCACGTCCTGCACATGCGTGGTCAGGCTGGACATGTTGTCTTCTGCGGAGTCCACAAGCTGCATGCCTTCCTGGATTTTGCTGACGGAGTCGTCGATCAGTTCTTTGATCTCTTTCGCCGCCGTGGCACTGCGTTGCGCCAGAGAACGAACTTCACCCGCAACCACCGCAAAACCTCTGCCCTGCTCGCCGGCACGCGCCGCTTCCACCGCCGCGTTCAGCGCCAGAATGTTGGTCTGGAAGGCAATACCGTCGATCACACCGATGATTTCCGCCATACGCTGGGACGAGTCGCGAATACCGCGCATTTTGTGCGTCACAGACAGCATAACGTCGCTGCTCTGCTTCGCCGCGGTAGAAGCCTGATCGGCAATACTGGTCGCATGGCGGGTATTTTCTGCGGTATTGGTGATGGTCGACGTCAGCTCTTCCATAGAAGACGCCGTCTGTTCCAGAGAGCTCGCCTGCTCTTCCGTACGTGCGGACAGATCCTGGTTGCCGGCCGCAATCTGTGACGCCGCAGAGGAGATACTTTCCGCGCCGTCGCGCACCTGACCGACAATCTGGCTTAGGCTGACGTTCATGTGTTCCAACGAACGCAGCAGTTGGCCCATTTCATCTTTGCCTGAAGACGGCACTTCAGAGGTCAGATCGCCTTTGGCCACGCTTTCGGCCAGATCCAGCGCCTGACGGATGGGATAAGTAATGCTGCCGGTCAACACCCGGGCAATCACGACCACTAACACCACGCAGGAGGCCAAAATACCCAGCAGCAACCAACGCGTGAAGTTATAGGTGTCTTCCATTTGGTGCATCGTGTTGCCCATGGCATCGTCCTGATGGTCGATGAGCGAGGCCACGGCTGCGCGGTACTGGCTTTGAATAACATCCAGATGGGTATTGAATTCAATGGTCGCCCCCGCCGTATCGCCCGCTTTGATTCGGTCGATGATATTTCTTCCCGAGATCAGGAATTCGCCGCGGATCGCATGGATGTTATCCATAATGCGCTTGGAACCCTCATCGTTCAGCTGTTCGGCGTTTTTGTCGATATCCTGCATCAACGCGGTGATTTTCTTCGCCTGATCGGCAATCTCGTTCATGACGACGCGACTTTTTTCTTCATCCTGCACCAGAAGGAGTTTCTGATACGCGAGGACAACGGCGTTGACGTTATCAATCAAGTTATTCGATTGTACCGTCTGCGGATAAATATCCGTTACGATGCCGCGCGCATCTTCGTGAAAGTCCGACAGTCTGGAAATAGAGACGAAACTGACGATGCAAATCATTAACACTAAAACGGCAAATCCGGCGGCAAGCCGATAGCCTATTTTCCAATCAGATAAACGCATAATCTTGTTCCCTTTTTTATACAAAAATGAAAAACCATAACAGTAAAAACCAGAGTGAATATTTTCTGACTAAATAATCACTAACATGAATCACATTGCGCAGTGACAACATGAAAGACCGTGGGAGATGTCTATTTTCACAGCGCAAAATCAGCGCTCCTCACGAATGACGGAGAGTTAAGCGAGATGACGAAACGGGGAAAAAACAAAAAGCCTATCCCAGCAGGCGTTATTGACTCGGCGAGGCTGACACGGGCGACGCAGAAAAAACGTCTGGCATTTTGTGTCGACGACATCCGGTCAACCTGTGCGAGCACAATACTCATCCGACACGTAGGCGAAATACGTGGGATAACGAGTACTTTCTCAAACCACTGCGGCCAGAGAACTCGACCTATATGGGATAGGCTCTAAGCCCATTGACTGATGACCTGACGTTTATTCAACAGTGACGCCATGTAAAAACGGTGCGCCACGACAACGCACCGCCGACAGCATCTTTCATGCTAAATTTTCATGACCGCCATCAAGCAATGGGATAATTCCCCCGATATCGCGCTACCGACAAAACGGAAGAGAGCCGAATTAACCGTGCCGAATTTAAAACAGAGTGGAAAATACCAGAGGAAATTTTGGATAAATGACAACGATTATCGCCGCGTTAATTATCCCAATGACCTCCAACGAGCCCTGCCAACAACACAGTCGTGTGTGCTCTTCATCGGCCACAAATGCCACAACTTTACATATTAATCGCCATCTTTACACATAACCGCAAGCTCACTGCCTGCAAAGTCTACTATTTAGACAAAGGGCTATTACACAAAAACACCCAAAACCCATCACCACAATCGCATCATTTCTTATCATTTTGTCTCACCGCTGCAATCTGGGATGACGAAAAAAAGAGAAACCGGTTACCATTTAGATAATAAATTTTATTTAATGCCCCTCCTTATAATAAAAGACAAGATACTTTTTTTACTCCTATAAGAATTAATGACACCATCCATTCATAAATAATAAAAATTATTATTACCACTAACTTTTTGGATATTTTTTTGCTATTTTCACGTAATAAGTTTTAATTAGAAATAACACCAGAAACTCTAAACCCTATAAAAATAGTTCGCACGCTAACACAATGACTTTGTGATTACCTCCACCATGATAAAGTTTTAAAAACCGGTTGGAACTGGATGAAAATAAAGAAGATATTTCAGATCAATTTGCGGGGGCTAATTCTATCCATCTCAATAGCAAGCATGTTGGTCACACTGACAAATGGTTATCTCTCTATCTATAACGTCTATAAAGAGTTGTTCGCTAATCAGTTAGCCAAAATCAATATAGATTATTCCTCACGTCTGGCCGCGAGCGTGGAGAACGTATTATCTATTTCAAAAAAACAGATGACTTACAGCGCACGCTTCATCTCAAAATATTTTCCTGACACCAGCCAAATTCAGGAAGAGACCGATCGTATCTTTCAATTAAGCCAAAATTTTAATTCGGTCATTATCGTCGATAATAATAACAATCTGGTCGCGTTCTCCCCGGATAGTAATGTGCAGGAGGTCAATAAACTGGTCGCAGATACCAGCCTCTCTCCCCTCCAACCCGACAACGTCGCCGCCAGTCTCCCCTATAAAACCAACGAAAACGACTACGCGATCGCCTTGTCAGCGCCCATAGTCAGTGAACAAGGCGTACACCTGGGAGATATTCGCGGCGCCATTCATCTGACCAAATTGCGCATCATGGATGAATTCACACCGCTCAATAACGACAGATCAATGGTTTATATTATTGATAATGAAGGGAATACCATCTATCACTACAACAACAAAGTCCCGTTAGGCGAGCACATTAACGATCAACAATTGAAGAAAGCCACCGCCAGTCAGGACACCGGTTCTTTCATGATGCCCGACGAACAAAGCAATCTGGTATTGGCCGGCTTCGCCAAAGTGCATAAAACGGGTTGGACCGTCATCACCCTGCAATCCTCCGCCGTGACGGACAAAGCCTTGAATAACGTGATGTACAGCGTGCTGAAAGAAGCTACCCCGGTCGCCCTGCTGACACTGTTGGTCTTGATGATCTTCGCCGTCTTCATCGCCCGGCCGCTGCGCCAGCTGGCAATGACGGCTAGCCGAATGAGCGAACAGGGTGCAATCAGCCAGATTCGCGCGGTGCCCTCTTGGTATGTGGAAGCCGCTCAGCTCAAGGATGCGATTTTGCTTGGCACCATGATGCTGCATAAACGCATTGGTCGCCTCAGTTCGGAGGCGCATACCGATCCGCTGACGGGACTGTTAAACCGTCGGGGACTTCAGGAAGGGTTGGAAATGGTCATGCTGGAAAAGAAATCGGTGTCGGTCGTGGTGATTGATATTGATAACTTCAAGCAGGTCAACGACACCTATGGCCACGACATCGGCGACGAGGTTATCCGCCAGCTTGGCCAACAGATCCGCAGCAACGCCCGCAAGATGGATATTATGTGTCGAACCGGCGGAGAGGAGTTCTTGATGCTCTTGCCCGGGACAGATATCCATATCGCTTCCATCATCGCCGAACGCCTGCGTAAGAGCGTGGAGCGCATGATCTTCCCCATGTGCCGCCACGTGACCGTGTCGTTAGGCGTAACGTCCTTTACGCCGAAACAGTGTCCGCTAGACATGGCGGTCAAGACCGCCGACAACGCCTTATACAAGGCAAAAAATACCGGTAGGAATCGCGTGGTGGTGGAGTATATCGCTAGCGGAAGCATTGCCCCGCTCTAAAGAAGACGGCGGCCCTGCATGGCTATTCGCCCTGCAGCGTCAGCACCAGCGAACGACTCCCGCCGTGATTACGGTGTTCACACAGGTAAATGCCCTGCCATATCCCTATATTCAGGCTACCGTCGCTGACCGGTAACAGCACGCTGCTGCCCAGCAGGCTGGACTTGAGATGCGCGGGCATATCGTCGCTGCCTTCATCGCAGTGAAGGTAGTCATGCTCATTTTCCGGCACCAGTCGGTTGAAAGCGCTTTCAAAATCCTGACGCACCGTGGGATCGGCATTTTCATTCAGCGTTAACGCCGCGGAAGTGTGCTTGATGAACACCTGCAACAGCCCAATCCGCAGCTGTCTGATTTCAGGTATCGCCGCAAGGACGTCGCGGGTGATCAGATGAAAGCCGCGGCTTTTTGGCTTCAGAACGACGTCTCGTTGCATCCACATATGCAGCCTCTCTAGCATGGCAGACGGGTTCGTCCGTGCGGACGATTTCTCCACGCGGACGAACGGTTCAGACAACGCGCGTTTAGTCTCGCGCCAGTAGTGGTTTGAGGAAACGCGCGGTGTGCGAAGCTTTGCACTCCGCCACGGTTTCCGGCGTGCCGCTAACCAGTATTTCACCGCCGCCGCTGCCGCCTTCCGGTCCTAAATCCACAATCCAGTCGGCGGTTTTAATCACATCCAGATTATGCTCGATGACGACAATGGTATTGCCCTGATCGCGCAGCTGATGCAGTACCGCCAGCAGCTGTTGGATATCGGCGAAATGCAGCCCGGTGGTCGGTTCATCCAGAATGTACAGCGTTTGGCCTGTGCCGCGCTTGGACAGTTCACGCGCCAGCTTGACGCGTTGCGCCTCGCCGCCCGACAGCGTCGTGGCCGACTGGCCCAAACGGATGTAGGACAAGCCGACATCGATCAGCGTTTGCAACTTACGCGCCAGCGCCGGAATGGCGTCGAAGAATTCACGGGCGTCCTCAATCGTCATATCCAGCACTTCGTGAATGCTTTTGCCTTTGTATTTAATCTCCAGCGTTTCACGATTGTAGCGATGGCCCTTGCACTGATCGCACGGCACGTAAATATCCGGCAGGAAGTGCATCTCGACCTTGATGACGCCGTCGCCCTGGCACGCTTCGCAGCGGCCGCCCCGCACGTTAAAGCTGAAACGACCAGGGTTATAACCACGGGTACGTGATTCCGGCACGCCGGCGAACAGCTCACGAATCGGCGTGAACACGCCGGTGTACGTCGCCGGGTTGGAGCGCGGCGTACGCCCGATCGGGCTTTGATCGATATCGATCACTTTGTCGAAGTGATCCAATCCCTGAATATCGCGATACGGCGCGGATTCAGCGATGGTGGCGCCATTCAACTGCCGCTGAGCCAGCGGGAACAGCGTATCGTTGATCAGCGTAGACTTGCCCGAACCGGACACCCCGGTGATGCAGGTAAACAATCCTACCGGCAGCGTCAGCGTCACATCTTTGAGGTTGTTGCCTTTGGCGCCGATCAATTTCAGTACCTTGGTGGGGTCGGCCGGTACGCGTTCAGCCGGCACCTCAATTTTTCGCTGACCGCTGAGGAACTGCCCGGTCAGGGATTCGGGAACGGCCATAATCTGGTCGACGGTGCCTTCGGCGATCACCTCGCCGCCATGCACCCCGGCGCCGGGACCGATATCAATCACGTGATCGGCGGCGCGGATCGCATCCTCATCATGCTCAACCACGATCACCGTATTGCCGAGGTCGCGCAGGTGGATCAACGTTTCCAACAGACGTTCGTTGTCCCGTTGATGCAGACCGATGGACGGCTCGTCCAGCACGTACATTACGCCGACCAGCCCCGCGCCAATCTGGCTCGCCAACCGGATACGCTGCGCCTCGCCGCCGGACAGCGTTTCCGCCGAGCGGGAAAGCGACAGATAATTCAGACCCACGTTCACCAGGAAGCGCAGCCGATCGCCGATTTCTTTCAACACTTTTTCGGCAATCTTCGCCCGCTGACCGCTCAGCTCAATATTCTGGAAAAAACTCAACGCCTGACCGATGCTCATGTCGGAAATGTGCGGCAGCGTGGTCTCGGCCACGTAGACGTGGCGAGCCTCTTCGCGCAGGCGGGTACCGTGGCAGCTGGCGCAGGAGCGGTTGCTGATAAACTTCGCCAGCTCTTCGCGCACCGCCGTTGATTCCGTTTCTTTATAGCGACGCTCCATATTGTGCAGCACCCCTTCGAACGGGTGTCGTCGCACCGAAGTATCGCCGCGGTCGTTAATGTATTTGAATTCGATGTTCTGTTTGCCGGAACCGTACAGCACGACCTTTTGAATGTCCGCGCTCAGGCTGTTGAACGGTGCGTCGACATCAAACTCGTAGTGTTCCGCCAGCGATCGCAACATCTGGAAGTAGTAAAAATTGCGGCGATCCCATCCGCGAATCGCCCCGCCCGCCAGAGAGAGTTCCTGGTTTTGGATGACGCGGGACGGATCGAAAAATTGTTGCACGCCTAACCCATCGCAAGTCGGGCACGCGCCGGCGGGGTTGTTGAAGGAGAACATGCGCGGTTCCATCTCATGCATGCTGTAGCCGCAGATTGGACAGGCAAAGTTGGCGGAGAACAGCAGTTCGGCCACACTGCTGTCATCCATGTCGGCAACGACGGCGCTGCCGCCGGACAGCTCCAGCGCGGTTTCGAACGACTCCGCCAACCGCTGGGCCAGATCGCTGCGGACCTTGAAGCGGTCAACGACGACCTCGATGGTGTGCTTCTTCTGCAGCTCCAGCTTCGGCGGATCGGACAGGTCGCACACCTCGCCGTCGATTCGGGCGCGGATGTAACCCTGCGTCGCCAGATTCTCCAGCGTTTTGGTATGCTCGCCCTTGCGATCTTTTACGATCGGCGCCAGCAGCATCAGCCGCTTGTCTTCCGGCTGCGCCAGCACGTTATCCACCATCTGACTCACGGTCTGCGCATCCAGCGGAACGTTGTGTTCCGGACAGCGCGGCTCACCGACGCGGGCATACAGCAGGCGCAGGTAGTCATGAATTTCAGTGATGGTGCCGACGGTCGAACGCGGGTTATGCGACGTCGACTTCTGTTCAATGGAAATAGCCGGCGACAACCCTTCGATATGATCGACGTCCGGTTTTTCCATCAGGGACAAAAACTGCCGGGCATACGCTGACAGAGATTCTACGTAACGTCGCTGCCCCTCGGCGTAGAGGGTGTCAAAAGCCAGCGATGACTTTCCGGATCCGGATAATCCCGTGACCACAATCAGCTTATCGCGAGGGATTATCAGATTGATATTCTTGAGATTATGAGTACGGGCACCACGAACTTCGATATTATCCATTCACATACTTCCCGTCATTGACGCTGTTTTGCATCCCTCACACAGAGAGAAATCCAGTACGAAACCAATGATTATGGCATAAATAAAACTGAATGGATAACCAGTGGTGGTTGTCAATTAACCGCGTAAAGGAAAAAATTATGCGGCGCGCATCGCGAGTATTATAAGGCGGTGTAGCATGCTAGAATTCATCGTTTAGACTATTTAAAAATTGATCCATCAGGAGACACCCACATGGCCAGCAGAGGCGTTAATAAAGTCATTCTTCTCGGGAATCTCGGACAAGACCCGGAAGTTCGTTACATGCCGAATGGCGGCGCAGTAGCCAACATTACCCTGGCCACGTCCGAAAGCTGGCGCGATAAGCAAACCGGCGAGCAGAAAGAAAAAACCGAGTGGCACCGCGTTGTGCTGTTCGGCAAACTGGCTGAAGTCGCCGGAGAATACCTGCGCAAGGGTTCTCAGGTTTATATCGAAGGCCAGCTGCAGACGCGTAAATGGCAGGATCAAAGCGGCACCGACCGTTACACGACGGAAGTCGTCGTCAATATCGGCGGCACCATGCAGATGCTCGGCGGCCGTTCAGGCGGCGGCGCACCGGCGGGCGCGCCTGCAGGCGGCAACAACCAGCAGCAGGGCGGCTGGGGTCAGCCTCAGCAGCCGCAGGCGAACAACCAGTTCAGTGGCGGCGGACAGGCAGCGCGCCCGCAGCAGAATACCGCTCCGGCAGCGCCGAACAATGAACCGCCGATGGATTTCGACGACGATATCCCGTTCTGATTTGAACCCGACTCATTCGTTAAAAAATCCACTAAAAAACCCCGAGATATCGGGGTTTTTTAGTGCGTGGAGTTTAGAAAATCATTTACCAGTAGGCATCACCGAAAACACCTAGATGCCGCCTGACAGGCGATAAGAATACATATTCAGGCAAATGGACTCCGCGCCTCTTGCGTTGGCCTCCTCCACCACAATCAATACTATCGGTCATTTGACCTGAATGTGAAACAGCCAGCAGAATATCTCCCGGCAACTTTAGCGATGCGCTCATTAGCTATTTATGGCTGCCGCTGATCGCATAAGGAAATACACCCAATTTTAGTGGCTTGTGATTGAAATCCCCATAGACGACGCCAAAACCCCCACAGCCCGCGAGAATGATTTTCGCCCCTTACGGGGAAGGTAATCGGCAGCGGTGCAAGGGATTCTATGACACGACAGCTTATCGCTTCCAAACTGTCTTATAGGAAAAAAATAGAATTGAATGATGTGATCTCAATGACTTTATTAGTATAAAGATCCGCGTCATGTATAACGGGAATTTCGATAATCTCTTCCAAATTAACCTCTTTCTTAGCAATACTCATTTTAAGATCGTGAAATATGGTAAACCCGGTGATTTATAAACATTGGTAATACCGGCAACGCTGCCATTCAGGTCGCGGGAAATATCAGAAATAGACATCGTCGCCAGGATATCATCGATAAATAAGGCAATCGCTCTTTCTTTTCCAATTCCGGGATAAATGTTTGAGAAAATAAAAAATCACGAAAACCAGGACTGCCTAAAAATCTACCATGGGCTATATCGGCCTGACCATATTCATGATCGGCGATGACGTCGAGCAAGCCTGGGGGCTGCCCTTTTATGCCGTACGCGGTATCGGTTATCTCCTATTCGCCTACTCCTTCCTTATGTGGAAAAACGACAATACGCCCGGCCATCGACGCACTGCTTTACTTTTCGCTCGGCGCCGGCGGCGTATTAGGCATCTATGCAGGATTGTATATTCTGAGTGCTGTACTGACGCCCTTCCTGAAAACGCCGGATGAGCTTGCTCTCCGCTCGGCAATGAAAAACAAAGCAGCCTGATGCTGACTTATTTATGTGCCTCTGAGGTGTCTGAGTCATCTTCAGGCACCTTTTATTTTTGATAGACCAACTCATTCCTTCGAAAAAATCAGTATATCAACCGTAACAATTCCGCTGATATAACTATTTTAGCCACTGATGAACACTTGATTAATATATCAATCATTAACTTCATAATAAATGAATACTAAAAAGCCCAACATGTATATCTCAAAAAGAACTAAAAAATAACCGTATCACCTCAAAAAACCGCTTATATTTCACATTAAAATAAAAAATAAATAATCAAAATCCTTTAACTATCCCAATCAACTCACTGAAATTGTTGAGATTATATCTTTTATCTGCTTCCACTTATTAAGCGCATCAGCAATAAATTGGTCTTTTCCATTGAAGAACCGTTTATCTTTGCCCATAATTCAATGGCAGTTAAACAGCACAATGAAAAAATCGAAAAAAAGCATATCGATCGGTGAAAAATATTCGTGCATTAATGTCGATGGGAATAATCTCATTATATAACCCATATTCAACATGTAATGCCCTCATATCAAACTTGGTTTTATTTTTTGGAAACGAGATCAAAAAAGGTCAGTTAATTTACTAAAAATAGACAGAAAGGTTATTCATGCATCACAAAAATGACGATATGAGATATGTATATCACATCAATAATGTCGCAATTAACTTTAATAGAACGAGACAAAAAACAATTTTAAGAAGTGGTCTTTTAACGCGCAAACAAAGCCATGAAACTCAATAAATGAGCGATACATCCAGTTATTCATGGAAACTTTGGAATAACTTGATTATCCACAGTAAGATCGTCTTTACTCGAATAATTGATTTTTTATTATTTTATTTAACACCGACTCATTATATACGCCAGAACCCCTATTCGTGAACGAAATGGAATCGATGAAAGAAACCGGTTAACAACGACAATGGGTGTTAACAGGTCATATTTATTTTAGGTATAAAACAAGGAGCATGTTTATGAAAAAGACAGTGGGTTTTGCCTCTATTGCCATGGCGGTGATCATGGCGAACGGCGGCGCGTTAGCGGCGTCATCCTCTGGCGATAATGCCAAACTTTTTCTACCGAGCGGCATCGATTATGTCTACAACAATACTTGGGGAAAAAGCGCAGTGCCTAACGGGCAGCAAGCCATTTATGTCAACAGCGCGACGGATATGGGATGGTCGTGGTCATGGCCCAGCGACGTCAACTCGGTGAAAGGCTACCCCTCCATCGTTCATGGTTGGCACTGGACCACGGGATACGGGACCAATACCGGACTGCCGGTTCGCCTGTCCGAAAACAAAAACATTAATACTACCGCGGCCTGGTCCTTTTCCAATGCAACGGGCACGTACAATGTCTCTTACGATATCTGGTTCCACTCAGACAACAATGCAAACTGGTGGTCGACCCCGACAGATGAGCTGATGATCTGGATGAACAGCACCAATGCCTCACCGGCCGGTAGTTATGTGAATACCGTCACCATCGGCGGCATTCCTTGGGATGTCTACAAAGGCACGGTCAGCAGCTGGAACGTCTATTCTTTTGTCATCAAAAGTAATCAGACTTCCGCAAATCTCAATATCAAAAATTTCACGGACTATCTGGTCAAATCGACACAGTGGATGAGCAACACCAAGTACATCAGCAGTATCGAATTCGGCACCGAAGTGTATAAAGGCTCGGGTACCTTTAAAGTCTCCAAATGGAGCGTAAACATCAAGTAATCCCCCAGCCGGCGAGTCGGGCGGAAACGTCGATGCTGACCCTCAGGTCATCGTCTCCCCTCGGTCGTCGGCTTGTCCCCTTTATTCGAAAAAAACATCAAGTGACTGATAATTAACATATTTTTATTATGTTGCAAAAAGTGCTACCCTTAATATCGAATAAATTATCTCCAATGGAGTAAGGAAAGGGTTTGGCTATATCAACGACAGATTCCTCTAACTGGCTTCATCTGGGTGCAAGTGCGTTCTTTCGATCGCATCAGGCCTGGTACCTTAACCAGCTGCGAAAGCAGGGCAACAAGCGATGGCACATGGCGCTATCCAACATCCGCAATAGCTCAACGCAAAAAACGCTTCAGCAGCTCAAATCTCAGAACGGTCTCTACACGCTGGAAACCATTTCCCCTGACGGCGAACATACCTACGAGACCATAGACGCAGTCGATCAAATCATTCTTTGGGATAGCCAATTGGCCTCCACGGTGGCTGTAGGCGCCGCTCCCGAGACAAAAATTATTTCTTTCACCGTTACCGAGGGAGGTTACTTCCTGGACGACGATGGCCACCTCGATCTGACGCACCCCGCGGTGCAGGCCGATCTTCGCGATGAAGGTGAAATAAATACTTTATATGGCGCATTGACGCTGATTTTGACCGCCCGTCAACAACAGCAAAGCGGACCGGTGACTTTACTGTGCTGCGACAACCTGCTGCAAAATGGCGATAGCTTCTCGCAGGGGCTGCGTGAATTTCTGGTCGCCAAGGAACGGCAGGATCTGGTTGAGTGGATGGAAGACAACACCTCCGCCCCCAACAGCATGGTCGACCGGATTACGCCGAAATTTGACGAAGCGCTCTATGCCCGTCTGGAAAAACAGGGCATCACCGACGATGCGGCTCCGCTTTCCGCCGAACGTTTCGCTCGCTGGGTGATCGAAGATCATTTCGTGAGCGAACGTCCGCCGCTGGAAGAAGTCGGCGTCGAATTCGTCGAGGACGTCACGACGGTCGAAGAGGCGAAAATCCGCCTGCTGAACGCCAGCCACAGCGGCATCGCCTGGGCCGGCGCTTTGCTGGACAAACGCTACATCGATGAAAGTCTGACGCCGCAGATCACGTCATGGATACGAGACTACGTGATCCAGGACGTGCTGCCCGCGCTTCGCAGCCGCGGCATCACTCACGTACAGGAAGAGGAGTGCGAAAGCGTACTGGCGCGTTTCGGCAACCGCGGCGTCCGTGACACCGTGGCCCGCGTCTCTTCGGATAGCATCGCTAAACTGCATGGATTTATCGTGCCGACGTTGAAAGACCGCTATCACCAGAATGAAATCCCGCGAGCGACGCTACGCTTGCCCGCGCTGTTTTTCCTCTTTATGCAGCAGCATCATGCTGGCGAACTGCCCTTCAGCTATGAAGATCGCGCCATCGACAGCGTCGACTTTGACGCCATTTTCTCATCCGCAGATCCGCTGACCGCGTTCTCGCAACACCCCGCGCTGTTTGGTTCATTACGCCGTCATGAAGCATTAGCTGACCACCTGGGCTCCGCCGTAGAAGAAGTTCGCGTGGTGCTGCAGCCGGTGAGTGAAGGAGCATAATATGAAGAAGAACATCACGATTGTGACCGGAACAATGGTGGCGGCCGCTGCCGCGATTGCCATACTTTATCGCTGGCCGATGGCGCTCGGGGCGCTGGCCGCTTGGGTCACCACTGGCTCTTTTTTCCTGCAAGTGCTGCACATCATTCGCAATAAAGACACGACCGGTATCTCCCTTGGGATGTATGCCGCTCTGTTCTTCGGGGTGACGTCGTGGACCGCGTACGGCTTCAACGTACAGGACATTCCTGTCATGACGGCTAACGGCATTACCGCCGTGTTGGCGTTGGTGGTGATCGTTCTGAAGCTTTATCATGAACGTGAAATCAAGCCCTCACGCCGCCGCACCATCAAGGTGACGCCGATGCCATCGCGTCGCCGTATGCCGGTCGCCGACCCGCTGAACAAGCAGCTGTAATCCTCCGAACACCCCGCACGGCGTCCTTATAAACAAGTCAGGCCCGCGTCTCTCCAGAGCGCGGGCCTGACTTGTTTATGACGAGTGTTGCCACGCTCAACATGGGCTCAAGACTTTCTGAAAAACTTTTTTACGTCTAAAACGCCTCGCGCTAAGTTTGTTATGTTATAACATAGTCAAACTCAAGGGAGAGAACATGCACAGCCTTTATTCCTTTTCCACACTGACCCGCTCCGTCATCGCCGCTCTGGTGCTGACCCTGCTGTGGGGACTGATTTCCTGGGCGGTCACACTCGCATGATCGCGTTACATCACCTCACCTACGGGTATCACCGGCATGCGCCGTTGGGGACGATTAACGGCAGCTTCGAGCCCGGTTCGCTTACCGCCATCATCGGTCCTAACGGTAGCGGAAAATCCACGCTGTTAAAAACGCTGGCCGGGTTAATGCCGCCGCTGTCCGGTTGCGTCTGCATCGCGCCGGACGTCACGCGGCCGATAGGCTATTTACCGCAGCTGTCCGAGTTTGACCGTCAATTTCCCCTCAGCGTCGGCGATCTGGTGCTGATGGGCTGCGTACCGGACAGCGGCCTGTTTGGACGCCTGACGCCCGCGCTGCGCCAGCAAGCCCGGGCGGCGTTGGACACGGTAGGGATGAGCGACGTCGAACACGTCCACATTGGTCAGCTATCCGGCGGTCAACTCCAACGCGTTCTGTTCGCCCGGCTTCTGGCGATGCGCTCCCCGATTATTTTGCTCGACGAGCCGTTCACCGGTATCGATGCCGAAACGGTCCGCATGCTCTGGCAGGTCATCCGGCAACTCCACGAAGAAGGGCGTACCCTGCTGGCGGTGTTGCACGATCTGGAACAGGTGGAGCAGCACTTTCCCCGCGTCGTCATGCTGAACGAAGACGGTCCCCGCTGGGGCGACTGCCATGAACTGCTGTCGCCAGCGCCCTCGTCCATTCCCCCGCTGAGGAGAGTGCAGTGACCTTCATTCATCTGCTCACCCAGCCGTTCGCCGACTTCGGGTTTATGCGTCGGGCGTTGGTCGGCTGTTTTGCATTGACGCTCGGGGCCGCGCCGCTGGGCTGTTTTCTGCTGCTGCGTCGAATGAGCCTGATCGGCGATGCCCTTTCCCATGCCGTCCTGCCGGGCGTCGCCATCGGCTATCTCATCTCCGGCATGTCGCTGGTCGCGATGGGAATCGGCGGCTTCGTCGCCGGGCTGGCCGTTGCCATGATGTCCGGACTGGTCAGCCGCCGCACCGAACTGAAGGAGGATGCCAGCTTCGCCGGTTTTTACCTCGGATCACTGGCGCTCGGCGTCACGCTGGTTTCGCTACGCGGCTCCAGCGTCGACCTGCTGCATGTATTGTTCGGATCGATTCTGGCCATCGACGCTCCCGCGCTGCTGACCATCGGCGTCATTACTTCCGCGTCGGTGCTGATACTAGCGGTGATCTACCGCGCTCTGGTGATGGAGTCGTTCGACGTCACCTTCATGCGCATGCTGTCGGGACGCGCCCGCGCCGCCATTCACGGTCTGTTTTTATCGCTGGTGGTCCTTAATCTGGTGGCGGGATTCCAACTGCTCGGCACGCTGATGGCGGTCGGTATGATGATGCTCCCCGCCGCCTGCGCACGCTTCTGGACTCAACGTCTCAGCATGATGCTAGCGTTGTCAGTCGCTATCGGCTGCATCGCCAGCCTGATTGGGCTGCTGTGGTCGTATTACGCCGATTTGCCCGCCGGGCCAGCGGTGATTCTGACCGCCACCCTCCTCTTCTGTATTTCCGTATTTTTTGGCTCTAACGGCGGCATGTTACGCACGCGCCGTTGATGATTGCGTCACACACTGAGGGAAAAAAATTGAAACGTTCTACTTTACTACTCCTGCTGTCCGGCTTTCTGATGAGTCCGTTAGCGATGGCGAAAGATCTCGGCGTCGTCGCCAGCTTTTCCGTACTCGGGGATATGGTCAATCAGATTGGCGGCGAGCACGTCCACGTCACCAATTTGGTCGGGCCGAATGGCGACCCGCATGAATTCGAACCATCGCCGAAAGACAGCAAAACGCTGGCGAAAGCGGATCTGGTCTTCGTTAGCGGATTGGGGCTGGAAGGCTGGCTCGACCGGCTGATCGCCGCTTCGGGCTATAAGGGAGAGGTGGTTACCGCCTCAACGGGCGTCACGCCGTTAACCCTGGTCGAAGACGGCAAAACCGCCACGGATCCTCATGCCTGGAACAGCATGGCGAATGGGGTCATTTATGCGCGCAATATTCTGGAGGCGCTGATCAAGGCCGATCCGGAGAATGCGCAGGACTATCGCCAGCGCGGCGAGCGTTATATCCAGCAGTTGCAACAGCTGGACGACAGCGCCAGAAAGACCTTCGCCGCCATCCCGCAGGATAAACGCAGGGTGCTGACCAGCCACGACGCCTTTGGTTATTTCGCCGCCGCCTATGGCGTGAAATTCCTGGCGCCGCTAGGTTATTCCACCGAGTCGGAAGCCAGCAGCAAAGGCGTGGCTGAACTGATCACCCAGATCAAGCAAACGCACGTGAAGAGCTACTTTATCGAAAACCAGACCGATCCCCGTCTGGTGAAACAGATCGCCAATGCCAGCGGCGCGGAGCCGGGAGGCGAACTGTATCCGGAAGCCCTGACGGACGCCACGGGTCCGGCAGCCACCTACACGGCGGCATTCAGCCATAACGTCGCCGCGATGGCGGCCAGTATGCGTTAACGTACGCGAAGGGAGGGAGCGCTCAGACAGGCTCCCTGCTTATGGGGAAGGCGAAACCCGCGTTTACCGCGTTTGTATAAACTGCCGGTATTTCGAAAGCAGCGCGAGGAAATCCTCCAGACCGCACAGAGACAGACTTTCCTCATCGTAGTAGCTCATCCCTTCTTCCATCTCGTCGCAGGTTAAAGAGAGCTGATTGGCGCGGATGATGACCTCTTCTTCATCCAACAACAGGGAGTATTCGTGCCCCTGCAACTGCCACTGACGTTCGCTGCCGAGCACCGAACGCGCGCCGGCTTCCACCTCATCCAGCACCGCCAACTGACCGTTAACTTCTTCATTGAGCCAATGCCCTACGGCCTCATGCCCCATCGACATGCGCACGATGACCACGCCGGTGACATCACGCAAAAATTCATAGTCCATCCCGTCGCTCCTGTGAATAAGCCGGTTATCAGTGTCATCATCGTGATGTGAGGCAGATGTCCTTCGCCGTTCGAGAGACCGACGGTATTCAGCCCTCGTCGTCTTACCGACAAGGCTTATGTCAGAGACACTCCACGCGTTATATCTTCTCTGGCTGCACCGCCCATCATGATAAAGGGGGCCAGAGGCCCCCTTATGCGACGCGCACTATAGCGCTTAGCTTGCGATTTTACATCCGTGAATTACACGGCGCTTTGGAAGATCACGCCATCCGCTTTTTCCGTGTACTGAGACAGCCGGTCAAAGTTGAGATAGCGATAGGTATCGAGCGCCGTTTTGTCGACCTGCGCCATATAAGTCAGGTACTCCTCCGGCGTCGGTAAACGTCCCAGCAAAGCAGCGATCGCCGCCATTTCAGCGGAGGCCAGATAAACGTTGGCGCCGTCGCCCAAGCGATTCGGGAAGTTACGCGTGGAAGTCGATACCACGGTCGCGCCATCCGCCACGCGGGCCTGATTACCCATACACAGCGAACATCCCGGAATTTCCACCCTCGCGCCACTTTTCCCAAAGACGCTGTAATAGCCCTCTTCGGTCAGCTGAGCCGCATCCATTTTAGTGGGCGGCGCCATCCACAGGCGCGTCGGCAGCTGGCCTTTATGCTGCTCCAGCAGCTTACCGGCGGCGCGGAAGTGCCCGATGTTGGTCATACAGGAACCGATGAACACCTCATCGATTTGGCTGTTAGCCACGGATGACAACAGACGAGCATCGTCCGGATCGTTAGGCGCGCACAGGATCGGCTCGGTCACATCGGCCAGATCGATCTCGATCACGGCGGCGTACTCGGCATCTTTATCCGCTTCCAGCAGCTGCGGATCCGCCAGCCATTTCTCCATCCCCTGAACGCGACGTTCCAGCGTACGGCGATCGCCATAACCTTCCGAGATCATCCATTTCAGCAGCACGATGTTGGAGTTGAGATACTCCACGATCGGCGCCTGATCCAGCTTGATGGTGCAACCTGCCGCCGAACGTTCCGCCGAGGCGTCCGCCAGTTCGAACGCCTGCTCCACTTTCAGCTCCGGCAGCCCCTCGATCTCCAGAATCCGGCCGGAGAAAATGTTCTTTTTGCCTTTCTTCTCCACGGTCAGCAGCCCCTGCTGAATCGCGTAATACGGAATGGCGTGGACCAAATCGCGCAGTGTAATGCCCGGCTGCATCTTGCCCTTGAAGCGCACCAGCACGGACTCCGGCATATCCAGCGGCATCACGCCCGTCGCAGCGGCGAACGCCACCAAACCGGAGCCTGCCGGGAACGAAATCCCAATCGGGAAACGGGTATGGGAGTCACCGCCAGTGCCGACCGTGTCCGGCAGCAACATGCGGTTAAGCCAGGAGTGAATAATGCCGTCGCCGGGACGCAGCGAAACGCCGCCGCGGTTCATGATGAAGTCTGGCAGCGAATGGTGGGTCTGCACATCCACGGGTTTCGGGTAAGCGGCGGTGTGGCAGAATGACTGCATCACCAAATCGGCGGAGAAGCCGAGGCAGGCCAGATCCTTCAGTTCATCGCGCGTCATCGGCCCTGTCGTATCTTGCGATCCAACAGAGGTCATCTTCGGCTCGCAGTACTGTCCGGGACGAATACCCGCTACGCCGCAGGCGCGGCCGACCATCTTCTGAGCAAGCGAGAATCCCTTGTCGCTGTCGGCAACTTCTTTGGCGATACGGAACACCTCGCTGTGCGGCAGGCTCAGCGCTTCGCGGGCTTTGGTGGTCAGCCCGCGACCGATGATCAGCGGGATACGGCCACCCGCGCGCACTTCATCCAACAACACGTCGGTTTTCAGCTCAAAGGTCGCCAGCAGTTCGTTGTCGTCATGCCGACGCACCTCACCTTTGTACGGGTAGATATCGATGACGTCGCCCATGTTCAGGTTGGAGACATCGACTTCGACCGGCAGCGCGCCCGCATCTTCCATCGTGTTAAAGAAGATCGGCGCGATTTTACCGCCCAGCACCACACCGCCGCCGCGTTTGTTCGGCACGTAGGGAATGTCGTCGCCCATGAACCACAGCACCGAGTTGGTGGCGGATTTGCGCGAGGATCCGGTCCCCACGACGTCGCCGACATAGGCTAACGGAAATCCTTTTTCGTTCAGGGCGTCGATCTGTTTAATCGGGCCGACTGCGCCCGGCTGATCCGGTTCGATCCCTTCCCGGGCGTTTTTGAGCATCGCCAGCGCATGCAGCGGAATATCCGGACGCGACCAGGCATCCGGCGCAGGCGACAGATCGTCGGTATTGGTTTCGCCGGTCACTTTGAATACGGTGACGGTGATTTTTTCCGCCAGCGCCGGGCGGGAGAGGAACCAGTCCGCATCCGCCCAGGACTGTAGCACCTGCTGCGCATGCGTATTACCCGCTTTGGCTTTCTCTTCCACGTCGTAGAAGTTGTCGAACATCAGCAGCGTGTGCGATAGGGCTTTGGCGGCGATAGGAGCCAGCGCGGCGTTATCCAACGCATTGATCAGGGGATGAATGTTGTAACCGCCCTGCATGGTGCCCAGCAGCTCAACGGCTTTTTCGGGGGAAATCAGTGGGGACGTGGCTTCGCCTGTAGCGATGGCGGCGAGGAAACCGGCCTTGACGTAGGCGGCTTCATCCACCCCCGGCGGCACGCGGTTAACCAGCAGGTCGACCAGAAATTCCTCTTCTCCGGCAGGCGGTTGCTTCAACAAGTCCACCAAGCCCGCCATTTGGGAAGCCTCTAACGGCTTGGGGACGATCCCTTGCGCAGCCCGCTCGGCTACGTGCTTACGATATTCTTCTAGCACGACATTCTCCTCGCTCTCATTATCTTCTTCGTTATGCCCGCGCACGTTGTGCCCATGGTCATCCTCATGCCTGGAGATCGGCCTGTGGAAGCAAGATTTCGCGTGCCCGGCTCAGCGTCGTCAGCCTATCTGGGTGAGATCGCTCGTTATTTCGTTCACATAATAGCAACATTTGGCGTATTTAACCGCGATCGCGGTGGAATTATCGTTGCTTAATCGCTCACTCACTCACGTCAGCAGAATAGCATGGGCGCGCAGAAACGCACCATGCGTTCACGAAAAGGCTAACGAAGATGTGATTTATATCAATGGGTTATATAACGTCCTTGCCGCTGCGCTCTTGGATTGTTAGGGCGTGAGGGCACAGGGCGCATAGCAACGGGTCAGGTCGGATGGAAATGGTGGCGTAAGGCGGTGTGCAACGCCAGGAAAGGAACGGACTGGTGCGACTGTCCGGGGTAAATTTGCAGGGAGACATCCACTTCCGGCGCCCGATTTTCCATAATCATCGCCAACTCACGTACGCCATCGACCATCCTGCGCTGCCGACGATGCTTTCGCAAGATCTCCCGTTGCCCGCTGGGCAATCCCCTCTCCCACGGCTCCAGTGACTGCTCATATTCACCGACGCTCAACATCAGACTCACCGGCGAAAGGGTCGGGTTTTGCAGGTTGAGCGAAGCCGCCTGATGCAAAATATACTCGTCGTTCCACCACACCGAGGGGCTGCAGGCGTAATAATGCTGGAAGCTCTCCCGCGCCCAGAACAGCGTATCTACGGAGAACAATCCGCCGTAGGAGTGCCCGAACAGCGCTTCGCGTTGCAGGTCGATGGGATAGCGGGTCGCGATCATCGGTTTCAATTCAGCGATAAGAAAGCGGCGAAATCCCGCGGCGTCGCCTGCCATTCCGGCTGGATAGTAGCCGCCCTGTGGATTGGGCTCCAACACGCGGTGCGCGACCGCCGGACGGTAATCCTTATCGCGCCGGGAGGTGCCGACATAATCAATCCCCACCACAATCCCCGGTGTAATACCGCAGCGAGGTCGGCTAAGCGATGCCATGACGGAAGCCGCCATAGAGAAATACTTGGCGCCGTCCAGCAGGTAAATCACCGGCCACCCTTCATCCGGGGGACCCGCCCCGCCGTCGGGGCTCCACGTCATCACGCGGTAATGGCCGCGCGCCGCAGACTCAACGATATCGTCCCTGGTATTGAGCAATTGATACACCCTGCCTCCTGTATAACCGACGTCGCGCCCGAACGGGTTCCTTCCCGACAGTCTGCGACCTTGTTGCAGAGCGGATCGGGTAAGTTGTTCCCGCTCGCAACGCCTTAGAAACTGGTGTTAATCCCCATAAAGAAGGTTCTGCCCGGCTCATTGAACGTGGCCGCGCCCGCACCGGCAATGGTGACGACATTGGTAGTCAGGTTCCTTACCGACTGCGCGTTACCCGCACGGAACTGGCGCTTGTCGAACAGGTTATCCACACCGGCGGTCAGACTGACATTCTTATTGAATTGGTACGTTCCGCTCAGACCGACAACCGAATACGGACTGACCTGGGTCAGCTCGGAGCCGCTGACCGCCTCGCCTTTATAGTTATATTTCTTCGGCTTTTGACGCCCATACCAGGTCAAATCGGCCAGTAACGACAGCTTGTCGGTCGCCTGCCAGCTCACGGATGAATTTAGCGTAAACTGCGGCGTGATGGAGAGGTAATCCCCGGTGGTTTTGTTTTCCGAACGCAGCATCCACGTCAGGTTGTTGTTCCAGCTGACGGTGTCCGACACCGGAATATTCAGCGAGCCTTCTAACCCTTCCACCACCGACTTGGGCACGTTTTCCCACTGGAAGACGTAGGTGCTGCCATTGGTGCTCCTCCCAATCGGGGACATACCGGCTTCAATCTTGTTGCGATAATCATTGCGGAAATACGTCAGCCCCGCCTGATAGCCGTCACGGTGAAACTCCAGCCCGATTTCTTTGTTGATGCTGGTTTCTGCCTTTAACTCATCGTTCCCCAACAGATAACAGCCGTTGGTTCCACTGACGTAACAGCCTTGTCCGCGGCTATACAACAGATAGTTCGGGTTGAGCTGGTAGAGGTTAGGTGCTTTGTAGGCGCGAGCGATGCCCAATTTCAGCGTGAAGTCGTCGCCCAGCTCCTGCGAGAGATTAAGGCCGGGACTCCAGTTGCCGCCCGCGATGCTGTGGTGATCAAACCGCAGCGCCGGCGTTAACATGGTGCTGGGCGTCAGCTCGATATTGTCTTCTGCAAATACCGAAGCGATACGCGCCGACATCTTGCCGCTGCGCGTCCCGTTGGCATAACCGTCGATCGTGCCGCCGGACAGCGCCTGCGAGGTCGACGTCGGATCTTTCATTTTTTGCTCCGACCACTCGACGCCCACCGTCGCCGTCTGGCTGAACAGTGCTTCAAACGGAATATTGACCTCGTTGTGCGCGGTCACGGTATCCAGCTTGGTCGTACCGTAGTCGTTGGCGCTGGAGAAAATGCCCTCCGTGCCGCCCGCCAGCCCTTCCGTGATGCGGGTGTTTTGGGTCCGTTCATACTGCACATACGATGTCGTGCTGATGCCGCTATCCCAGTAACCACGATGGGTCATCGCGTAGTTCTGGCGGTACATCCGGTTGGTCTCTTTGCCGTAATTACCGACCACATAACTGTTGCTGTTGGTATTTTGCGTATCGCCAGAGTAAAGATTGCCCTGGCGGCTTGAGCCCACTTCAAACTCCAGCGACTGCTGTGCGGTGATATCCCAGTGCAGCACGCCGTTGATGTCCTTGTTACTCATCCCTTCACGCCCCGCGGGCAACGAACTGGCATAGGCGCCGGTTCTCTCCGACTGGTGACCCTGATTGATGCCCCAGGCATCAGCCTGCGTTTTATTGAAATTACCGTAGAGACGCAGACTGAGGTTATCGGTCAGGCCGCCCATCAGGCTGAAGTCGGTACGCTTGGTCGTCCCTTCCGCCTTATGCACCGGCATATTCATGTAAGCGTTCCAGCTGCCATGCCACTCTTTCGTCGGCGGTTTGGTGATGATATTTACCACGCCGCCCGCCGCGCCATTGCCATAGCGGGCCGCCGCCGGACCGCGCAGCACGTCGATGCGTTCGACCATGTCCGCAGGCACCCAGCCGGTGTCGCCGCGGGTATCGCGCTCGCCACGCCAGCCGTAGCGCACGGCGTTCCGGCTGGACACGGGCTTGCCGTCCACCAGAATCAAGGTGTTTTCCGGCCCCATGCCGCGAATATCAATCTGACGGTTGTTGCCGCGTTGACCGCTGGTCGAGTTTCCTGACAGATTCACCCCTGGCATGGTACGGATCAGCGCCGACAAATCATTCGCCGGCGGCCGTTTCCTGATGTCTTCCGCCGTAATGGTGGAAACACCTGGCGCCTGACGAGTCTGCTCTGCGGCAGTCACAATCATCGTATCCGCATTCTCCGCGCTTTGGCCCTGATCCCTGGTATTGGCGGCTGAAGTCTCGGTGGATGTCGGGGCTTTCGTCGTCGCGATCGGTTCCCTGGTGTTGATCGCAGCCGCCCCTGCGGCGGTGGTTGTGTTCGTCGTTTCGGCTGTCTCAGCCCATGTCAGACCGGACAAGGTGGAGCAGGCCAACCCTATCAACGTCGCCAAACAATGGCGGGGTGGGTATTTGGTCATTTGAATCGCCCTATCTCTTTATTATTTGGAAAAACGGCTGCTGATAGACCGGGGCATTTCCTTCGATCTTCCCTTATGCAATAGAAAGCAACGTTCTGCGCGAAACAAAATGACCGGCGCGAAAGATGGACCGTCAGCAAGAAAGCATCATTGATAATCGTTTGCGTTACCCTTTTGGCGCGATCATTGTTACATTTGTTCTCTGATGCAAGGTTTGCGAAAACGGCAAAATGTTTTGCGTAAACATCGAAATGGCAAAGGATAGCCAGACAAAATGAAGGGAAAACATGGACAATAAAGTACCAGCATCCAAGAATATATTTAAAAATCATATTGTTCAGAGTACGAAATTAATTACCAGGGATTATCGCTTTCTGACGCCGGGCGGTATAGACGATACGCCGCTGTTATTTGGCGAATTCAACGTCACTCAGCTCAACCGCGATTTGATCCTGCACACCGCAGATGTGGTGAACCTGACCAATATGAAAACGCAGACGCTTCTGAACGGCGCGCTCAAGCTGGCGATTGTCGTCAACGGCATCGCGCATGTGACCTATGGCGAGCAGCAGTTGCATCTTGGCAACGTCCAGCCCGCATCGCTCATCGCACTCACCGAGCCCACGCGATTCAGCCGCCACGGCAAACGTAATGAACATGAGCGAACGGTATCGCTGACCTTCAGTCAGGAGTGGTTGTACGGTAATTTGATGGACAGCGTCAGCGATTGGCAGGCCATTTACGACTTCTCGCAAACCCACCTCGCCACCCACCTGTGGATACCGTCCCGGCAAGCGCAGACCATCGCCTGGCAGA
Source organism: Lonsdalea britannica (assembly GCF_003515985.1). Classification (GTDB taxonomy): domain Bacteria; phylum Pseudomonadota; class Gammaproteobacteria; order Enterobacterales; family Enterobacteriaceae; genus Lonsdalea; species Lonsdalea britannica. The sequence goes on from NZ_CP023009.1 coordinate 482,034, forward strand.
TCCTTAATTCGCCAGGCTGTAGCACCCCGTTGCAGCGGCTGTATCTGGAAAGTCAGTGCATGTTGCTAATTATCGAAGCCCTCAGCTCTCTGACCGCCCAAAGTCAGACCAGGCACCGAGACGGCATTGACCTGCGCAACCACCACCGCATTCAGCAAGTCCGCGACATGCTGGAAAGCGGCGAGGCGGATCAGCTCTCGATGGATGACATCGCCAAGCGCGTCAACATGAGCGCCAGCACGCTCCAGCGTCATTTCCGCCACACCTTCCACGTCACCGTTTTCGAATACCTGCGCACCTGCCGACTACGGCGCGCCATGCTGGCATTGCAACGCGACGGCATTCCTATCTCACAGGCGGCCAGCCTCGCTGGCTACAACAGCTCGGCCAACTTCACCACCGCCTTGCGCCGCACTTTCGGCGTGACGCCGGGGCAAATCAAAGAGCGATTTTGAGAAAAAAGCGCCGTCAGCATATAGCAAAGCTACCTAGCTTATGGCGCTTGGTTATACGACGACAGCCCGTCGCCACGGTAAATTAACCCCCTGTTTTCATCTCGATGGCTTGCTGTTTTATGACCCTTCCATCTTCGGATATCACGTCAGCATTAGCTGAACTCGTCGTCACCAGTACGCCGCCCGACGACGCCCTCCATGCGGCGCGTCGCGGGGTGCTCGATTTCGTCGCTTCGGCGTTGCCCGTCACACAAGGGGCGGTCGCCGACGCGGGACTCATCGCCCTGAAACAGGTGTTCAGCGGTGACGACAGCCTATCGCGCAGTCTGAGGCTCGGCTACGCCGGACATGCATTGGACTTCGATGACTTCCACCCGGCGTTTCGCGGCCATCCCAGCACGGTGATCCTGCCTGCGCTTTTCGCACTGGCGGCGGAAATCCCCACCGTAACGGAGATGGATTTCCTCAGCGCGTATGTCATCGGCGTCGAAGTGGCGGGCCGCGGCGGTCTGGCCTCGGGCCCCCGTCACTATGCACAGGGATTTCATAACACAGCGACGCTGGGAACACTGGCCGCCGCAGCTGCCGCCTCGCGACTGGCGAACGCCAGCGTGGCGCAAACCCAAAATAGTCTGGGCCTCGCCGCGACGCAGGCCGCCGGGCTGCGAGCGCAATTCGGGAGCGACGCCAAACCGCTGCATGCCGGACTGGCGGCCCGCGCTGGTCTTACCGCCGTGAAGCTGGCATTAGCTGGATTCGCAGGCCGTCCACGACAGGTTCTGGAAGCCTTTCTCGCCACCCACGGCGAAGGCCAGCAGCAGCCGGAACGCTGGACCGCTGACTGGGGGCAACAGTGGCGAATCCTCTCCCCCGGTCTGGAGTTCAAACGCTTTGCCACCTGTAGCGGAACCCACAGCGCGGCAGACGCTGCGCTGATACTCAGAGCGCAGTGGATTGCGCGCTATTCGGACAGCAACCGTTCGCTGATTGAGGATATCGACCATATCACCGTCCGCTTTCCTCCCGGAGGCGATACCGCTCCGTTCATCCGGCATGCAGCAACCGGCGTAGAAGCACGCTTCAGCCTCGAATATGTAATTGCGACCGCGCTGGTGGACGGCTCGCAGTCGCTAACGCGCTTCGGCCCCGAACCGGTTGATCCCGTTATTTCCGCGCTGGCGGACCGGGTGACGCGCCGTGCGGACCCCAACGCGCCGCCGGACGAGCTGAATCCTGAGGCGCGTTTTCACGAGGTCACGCTTTATTTGCGCGACGGGGAGCAACTGACAGCCCGAGTCACCCGGCAGGACACCCTTGCGTATCCGGCGGACCTTGGCGAAAAACTCCGGCAAAATCTCGCGACGCTGCCCCAGCGAGACAGTGAGCTCGTGCTCGAACACTGCCGACTGCAACGCTCAGGCGACCTGCATGCGCTATTACCGCTGCTGCTAAATTAATAATGCCCGAGCGCGGCCTTTTCCTGCCGCTCGGCAATCGTGAGACAAAAAAAATCCGGCGGCACAAATGCCCCGGATTTTTTGTCTTGTCGTGGTACGCAGGCGCTTATTTTTGCCTGTGCATCCTCGTCGTCAGCTTATTTTTTCTTCGCTTTCGGGTTCGGCAAGTCGGTGATGCTGCCTTCGTACACTTCCGCCGCCAGCCCAATAGATTCGTGCAGCGTCGGGTGAGCATGGATCGTCAACGCGATATCTTCCGCGTCGCAGCCCATTTCGATAGCCAGACCGATTTCACCCAGCAGTTCGCCGCCGTTAGTCCCGACGATCGCCCCACCGATGATGCGATGGCTTTCTTTTTCGAAGATCAGCTTGGTCATGCCGTCCGCACAGTCGGAAGCGATGGCACGGCCTGATGCCGCCCAAGGGAAGATCGCGGTTTCGTAGCTGATACCCTTCTCTTTCGCTTCTTTCTCTGTCAGACCCACCCACGCCACTTCCGGTTCGGTATAGGCGATGGACGGGATCACTTTCGGATCGAAGTAATGCTTCTTACCGGCGATGACTTCTGCGGCGACGTGACCTTCATGTACGCCTTTGTGCGCCAGCATCGGCTGACCGACGATATCGCCGATGGCGTAGATGTGCGGCACGTTGGTGCGCATCTGTTTGTCGACGTGGATAAAGCCGCGATCGTCAACTTCAACCCCAGCCTGACCCGCATCCAGCAGTTTGCCGTTCGGCAGACGACCGATAGCGACCAGCACCGCATCATAGCGCTGAGGTTCTGCCGGTGCGTTTTTACCTTCCATCGTGACGTAGATGCCGTCTTCTTTGGCTTCTACCGCGGTCACTTTGGTTTCCAGCATCATGCCGAACTTCTTGCTGATGCGCTTGGTGAAGGTTTTTACGACATCTTTATCGGCGGCCGGGATCACCTGATCGAACATTTCAACGACGTCGATCTTGGAACCTAACGCGTGGTAGACGGTCCCCATTTCCAGACCGATGATACCGCCGCCCATGATCAGCATGCGTTCCGGTACGGTTTTCAGCTCCAGCGCATCGGTGGAGTCCCATACGCGCGGATCTTCATGCGGAATAAACGGCAGCTGGATCGGACGGGAGCCCGCAGCGATGATCGCATTGTCGAAGTTGATGGTGGTGTTGCCACCTTCGCCTTCAACAACCAGCGTGTTCGCGCCGGTGAATTTGCCCAGACCGTTCACCACTTTGACTTTACGGCCTTTCGCCATACCCGCCAAACCGCCGGTCAGCTGGTTGATGACTTTTTCTTTCCAGGAGCGAATTTTGTCGATGTCGGTCTGAGGTTCGCCGAACACGATACCGTGCGTAGCAAGCGCCTTAGCTTCTTCGATGACTTTCGCAACGTGCAGTAAAGCTTTGGAAGGGATACATCCGACGTTGAGGCAAACCCCGCCCAACGTGGAATAGCGTTCTACCAGTACGGTGTCCAGACCTAAGTCCGCGCAACGGAACGCCGCAGAATAACCTGCAGGGCCCGCGCCAAGCACCACCACCTGGGCTTTAATTTCAGTACTCATCATGACCTCTTGTTTTGTTTGTCCGGCGGTCAGACGTGGTTGTTATGGATCAGTACGCCCGTCATCCACCGGGACGCCCCACACTGACATTGAGTTTACAGAGTTGTTAACGCTCTGCAAGGCGAGCCAGGGGGATCTGCGTCTCAAACATGCCGCGGTGAGCAGTTGCCGCCACGGCATCGACGTTAGCCAAAAGACCGGCCCGCAGGCCGGTCCCAGCAGTTACATCACCAGACGACGAATATCAGACATCACGTTGTTGATGAAGCTGATGAAACGCGCGCCGTCCGCACCGTCGATAACACGGTGGTCGAATGACAGAGACAATGGCAACATCAGGCGCGGCGCGAACTCTTTGCCGTTCCAGACCGGCTTGGTCGCCGATTTGGAGACGCCAAGGATAGCCACTTCCGGTGCGTTGACGATCGGCGTGAACGCCGTGGTGCCAAGACCGCCCAGGCTGGAAATGGTGAAGCATCCGCCCTGCATGTCGGAAGCCGTCAGTTTGCCTGCGCGAGCTTTTTTGGAGATTTCCATCAGCTCGCGAGACAGTTCCACGATGCCTTTCTTGTTCACATCACGGAACACCGGCACAACCAGACCGTTCGGCGTATCCACCGCGACACCGACGTTGACGTATTTTTTCAGCGTCAGACGCTGACCGTCTTCGGACAGGGAGCTGTTGAAACGCGGGAACTCTTCCAGCGCTTTCGCGACGGCTTTCATGATGAACACGACAGGCGTGATCTTCACGTCCAGTTTCTTCTTCTCAGCTTCCACGTTCTGCTGTTTACGGAACGCTTCGACTTCGGTGATATCCGCTTCGTCGAACTGCGTCACGTGCGGGATCATCACCCAGTTGCGATGCAGGTTGGCGCCGGAGATCTTCTGAATACGACCCAGTTCCACTTCTTCGACTTCGCCGAATTTGCTGAAGTCGACTTTCGGCCAAGGCAGCAGACCCGGCAGAGAGCCGCCCGCAGCACCCGCCGCCGGAGCGGATTCAGCGCGTTTCACCGCATCTTTCACATAAGCCTGTACGTCTTCGCGCAGGATACGGCCTTTACGACCTGTTCCCTTCACCTTCGCCAGATTGACGCCGAACTCGCGCGCCAGACGACGGATGACCGGCGTCGCATGCACGTAGGCATCGTTCTCAGCGAACTCGCTTTTCGCACTGGCGGCCGGAGCAGCGGCTGGCGCGGCTTTGGCCGGTGCGGCAGCCGTCGTTTCGGATTTCGCAGCCGGAGCAGGTGCAGCAGCCGGGGCGGCGCCTTCGACTTCAAATACCATGATCAGAGAGCCGGTTTTCACCTTGTCGCCAACAGCGATCTTGATCTCTTTGACCGTACCCGCGAACGGCGCCGGAACTTCCATGGAAGCCTTGTCGCCTTCCACGGTGATCACCGACTGTTCTGCCGTGACTTTGTCGCCGACGCTGACCATCACTTCGGTGACTTCAACTTCGTCGCCGCCGATATCCGGGACGTTGACGTCTTTCGCGGCAGAACCGGTGCTGGCGGCGGCAGCCGGAGCTGCGGCCGGCTGGCTTGCCTGAGCGGCTGGCGCAGCGCCTGCCACTTCAAACACCATGATCAGAGAGCCGGTTTTCACCTTGTCGCCCGTGGCGATCTTGATTTCTTTGACCACACCCGCGAACGGCGCCGGGACTTCCATAGAGGCTTTGTCGCCTTCTACGGTGATCAGAGACTGTTCGGCTTCCACGCTGTCGCCGACGTTTACCATCACTTCGGTGACTTCGACTTCATCGCCGCCGATGTCCGGCACTTCAACGTCTTTCACTGCGCTGGCGGCGGCCGGAGCCGCTTCCGGCTGTGCTGCTGCCGGGGCCGGCGCTTCTGCCGCGCTGTCTGCCGAATCAAAGACCATGATCAGAGAACCGGTGGAGACTTTGTCGCCGACGGCAATCTTGATTTCTTTCACCACGCCCGCCTGAGGGGAAGGCACTTCCATGGAGGCCTTATCGCCTTCCACCGTAATCAGCGACTGTTCTGCTTCAACAGTGTCGCCGACTTTCACCATTACTTCGGTGATTTCAACTTCGTCCGAACCGATATCCGGAACATTGATTTCGATAGCCATGTAATCTTGCCCTCTTATGCCAGACGCGGGTTAACTTTCTCAGGGTCGATGTTGAATTTCTTGATGGCTTCAGCCACTACAGAAGCTTCAACTTCGCCGCGTTTAGCCAGCTCGCCCAATGCGGCTACAACCACGTAAGACGCATCCACTTCGAAGTGGTGACGCAGGTTCTCACGGCTGTCGGAGCGACCGAAGCCGTCCGTACCCAGAACGCGGTAGTCGCTAGCCGGGATGTAAGTACGTACCTGCTCGGCGAACAGCTTCATGTAGTCGGTCGAAGCCACGGCTGGCGCTTCGCTCATCACCTGAGCGATGTACGGTACGCGCGGCGTTTCGGCCGGGTGCAGCATGTTCCAACGTTCGCAGTCCTGGCCGTCGCGAGCCAGTTCGGTGAAGGAAGTCACGCTGTAGACGTCGGAACCGATGCCGTAGTCCTTGGACAGGATCACAGCGGCTTCGCGGACATGGCGCAGGATGGAGCCGGAGCCCAGCAGCTGTACCTTGCCTTTGCTGCCTTCTACCGTTTCCAGCTTGTAGATACCTTTGCGGATGCCGTCTTCGGCGCCCTGCGGCATAGCTGGCATGTGATAGTTTTCGTTCAGCGTCGTGATGTAATAATAAACGTTCTCTTGCGCTTCGCCGTACATACGATGCAGACCGTCATGCATGATGACAGCGACTTCGTAGGCGAACGCCGGATCGTAGGAGATACAGTTCGGGATAGTCAGAGACTGAATGTGGCTGTGGCCATCTTCGTGCTGCAAACCTTCGCCGTTCAGCGTCGTACGACCAGAGGTACCGCCGATCAGGAAGCCGCGCGCCTGCTGGTCGCCGGCAGCCCAGCACAGGTCGCCGATACGCTGGAACCCGAACATGGAGTAGTAGATATAGAACGGAATCATCGGCAGGTCGTTAGTGCTGTATGACGTTGCCGCCGCCAGCCAGGATGCGCCAGCGCCCAGTTCGTTGATCCCTTCCTGCAGAATCTGACCTTTCTCGTCTTCTTTGTAGTACGCCACCTGCTCACGGTCCTGCGGGGTGTACTGCTGGCCGTTCGGGCTGTAGATACCAATCTGACGGAACAGACCTTCCATACCGAAGGTACGTGCTTCATCCGCGATGATCGGCACCAGACGATCTTTGATCGACTTGTTCTTCAGCATCACGTTCAGGGCACGAACGAAAGCGATGGTGGTGGAGATCTCTTTGTTCTGCTCTTCCAGCAGGGGACCGAAGTCTTCCAGCGTCGGCAGATCCAGAGAACCGCTGAAATTAGGCTGACGGGACGGCACGTAGCCTTCCAGCGCCTGACGACGTTCGTGCAGATATTTATGCTCTTCGGAATCTTTATCGAAGGTCAGCAGAGGCAGTTTTTCCAGCTCTTCGTCTTTGACCGGCACATTGAAACGGTCGCGGAAGTAGCGAACGCCTTCCATGTTGATCTTCTTGACCTGGTGAGCGATGTTCTTGCCTTCGGCCGCATCACCCATACCGTAACCCTTGATGGTATGCGCCAGAATAACGATCGGTTTACCCTTGGTGTCCTGCGCTTTTTTCAGCGCTGCATAGACTTTCTTCGGATCGTGGCCGCCGCGGTTCAGTGCCCAGATTTCATCGTCAGTCCAGTCTTTGACCAGCGCTGCGGTTTCCGGATACTTACCGAAGAAGTGCTCACGCACGTAGGCGCCGTTTTTCGATTTGAAGGTCTGGTAGTCGCCATCCACGGTTTCATTCATCAGCTGAATCAGCTTACCGCTGGTGTCTTTACGCAGCAGTTCATCCCAACGACCGCCCCAGATGACCTTGATCACTTCCCAGCCAGCGCCGCCGAACACGCCTTCCAGCTCGTTGATGATCTTGCCGTTACCGGTAACCGGACCGTCCAGACGCTGCAGGTTGCAGTTGATGACGAAGACCAGGTTGTCCAGTTTTTCACGGGTGGCGATGGTGATGGCGCCTTTGGATTCCGGCTCATCCATCTCGCCGTCGCCCAGGAAGGCGTAGACGGTCTGTTTAGAGGTATCTTTCAGACCACGGTGTTCCAGGTACTTCAGGAACTTGGCCTGATAAATCGCACCGATAGGACCCAGACCCATAGAAACGGTCGGGAACTGCCAGAATTCAGGCATCAGTTTCGGGTGCGGGTAGGAAGACAGGCCATGGCCGTGTACTTCCTGACGGAAATTGTTCATCTGCTCTTCGGTCAGACGACCTTCGACAAATGCGCGAGCGTAAACGCCCGGGGAGATGTGTCCCTGGAAGTAAACCAGATCGCCGCCGTCCTGCGCGTTGCGTGCGCGGAAGAAGTGGTTGAAACACACTTCGTAGAAGGTGGCGGAGGACTGATAGGACGCCATGTGGCCGCCCAGTTCCAAATCTTTCTTAGAAGCGCGCAGTACGGTCATGACCGCATTCCAACGGATCGTTGAACGAATACGGCGCTCCAGATCAAGGTTGCCCGGATAGGCAGGTTCGTCTTCAACGGCGATGCTGTTGATGTAACTGCTGCTTGCGCTGCCGGCAGCGGTTTTCACGCCGCCTTTACGTGCTTCGCTCAGAACCTGATCAATCAGGAACTGCGCGCGCTCAACACCTTCTTCACGGATAACCGATTCGATCGCCTGCAGCCAGTCACGCGTTTCGATCGGATCCACGTCATTGTTCAAACGTTCTGACATGGTCTATTCCTTATCTGTTTCTAATTCAGTTGATTTGTCTGGAGCCTGTCTTCATACACTCTGCGCCCATAGGGTTAAAAGCGCAGGAAGACAGGCTCATCGTCTCGTATTTCGCAAACGGCGCCTCGGTGAAAGCACCTAGTCCTTGCGTTGCTGGAGCCGACGCAATGAGCGTTCTCGCCGGCTGTGTTCCCGGTTCAGTTCCAGCAATATTTCCTCTATAAACGCCAGATGACGGTGTGAAGCTTCGCGCGCCTGCTCCGGCTCACGAGCGACTATCGCCTCAAAAATTCTGGCGCGATGACTACTCACCTTGGCCAACACTTCGCGACTCAGGTAGAGCAATTCGAAATTCTGTCTTACGTTCTGTTCCAGCATAGGCCCCATGCATCGCAAGAGGTGCAGCAGGACCACGTTATGCGTCGCTTCCGTTACCGCGACCTGATAGTGCATAACGGCTTCCGCTTCCGCGTCTAAATCGCCGGAATCGCGCGCCTGTTCGATCAAAAGATGGCATTCCCGAATGCGTTGCAAATCGGATTCAGTGCCGCGTAGCGCCGCGTAATACGCTGCGATGCCTTCCAATGCATGACGGGTTTCAAGAAGATCAAACTGTGATTCAGGATGATTGCTGAGCAGCTCAGCCAGCGGGTCGCTGACGCTCTGCCACAAATTGGTCTGGACAAACGTGCCGCCGCCCTGACGACGTAGCAACAGCCCTTTCCCTTCGAGCCGTTGAATGGCCTCTCTGAGAGAAGGACGTGATACCTCAAACTGTTTGGCGAGCTCACGTTCCGGAGGAAGTTTTTCACCGGGCCGCAAAGTCCCTTCGAGGATCAGAAACTCCAGTTGCTGTTCAATCACATCTGATAGTTTGGGCTGACGGATCTTGCTGTATGCCATGGCGAAATTGTCTCGGCGAAAAGCGCGGAGTTAATTGGTAATACCAATTTAAAAAACGTGGCGTCAAAGTAACAAAGTATTCACCTTCTGTCTATATGATTACTATGACAATTGCCCTATCGCTATAGTTTTTAACAACAAGTCCAAACCAATGAGTAATTACGCTAATAGGTAATTGGTATTACCAATATTTCTCACGCCGTTGTTGCAACTTTTCATGAACAAAACTCTAGCAGCTGAAACGATTAAATCCTCTGCAATGGAATAAAAACCGCATTTATTGCATAATAATTCACAATGACAGCAACGTTGAACTATTCGCATTCAAATTAAATGTTAAGCATTACATGACAATTACAGGATGGAACCCGCGGTAGGTATCGAAAAGGTAACGGGGAGTTTTAGGTTTGGCTTTAGGCCACACAACGAATAAATCAGTGCAATTATCGACGCTTATCACTATTCTCTGACCAACGGTAGTAGGAAGGTTATTTTCCTCTCTCCGCAGTCGTAAACTTAAAACAACACCAATGTAAAGCTGCCAACATTTTTGGCGGTGCTCTCAAGACTTTCATTTAGATAGGCAGAAGGTAAAGCCATGCAAAATCAACAAGACGGAACGCTAAAGCGTGGATTAAAAAACCGTCATATACAGTTGATTGCTCTCGGCGGTGCAGTGGGAACGGGACTGTTTCTCGGTATCGCGCAGACAATCAAAATGGCAGGACCTTCAGTTCTGCTGGGCTACGCTATCGGCGGTATTATCGCGTTTTTCATCATGCGTCAGCTGGGAGAGATGTCGGTCGAGGAACCTGTAGCAGGCTCCTTCAGTCACTTCGCTTACAAATATTGGGGTAACTTTGCCGGGTTCGCCTCAGGTTGGAACTATTGGGTGCTGTACGTTCTCGTGGCGATGGCTGAGCTCAGCGCCGTCGGCATTTACGTTCAGTATTGGTGGCCAACTATCCCGACGTGGGTTTCCGCCGCCGTCTTCTTCATGGTCATCAACGCCATCAACCTCGCCAATGTGAAGATTTACGGGGAAATGGAGTTCTGGTTCGCCTTGATTAAGGTGAGCGCCATTATCGGCATGATCGCTTTCGGCGGCTGGCTGTTGTTCAGCGGACATGGCGGCCCCGAAGCCACGGTAACCAATCTCTGGAATCAGGGCGGCTTCTTCCCGAACGGGATCATGGGTCTGGTCATGGCGATGGCGGTTATCATGTTCTCTTTTGGCGGCCTGGAGCTTGTCGGCATCACCGCCGCAGAAGCGGACGATCCTGAAAAAAGCATTCCTCGCGCCACCAATCAGGTAATCTACCGCATCCTGATTTTCTACATCGGCTCCCTGACGATTCTGCTGTCACTGTATCCGTGGGGCAAAGTTGTAGAAGGCGGCAGCCCTTTCGTGATGATTTTCCATGAGCTGAACAGCGATGTCGTCGCCACTATCCTGAACATTGTCGTACTGACGGCGGCGCTTTCTGTCTACAACAGCTGCGTGTATTGCAACAGCCGCATGCTGTATGGCCTGTCTAAGCAAGGTAATGGCCCCAAAGCGCTGAGCACGGTGGATGCGCGTGGCGTACCTGTCGTTGCTATCGCGATTTCTGCGCTGGCAACCGCTTTTTGCGTCCTAATCAACTATCTCATTCCCGGGAAAGCGCTGGAACTGCTGATGGCGCTGGTCGTCTCAGCTCTGGTCATCAACTGGGCCATGATTAGCCTGGCGCACATGAAATTCCGCCAGCATAAAGATCGTGAAGGCGTCAAAACCAAGTTTAGGGCGTTGCTGTATCCTTACGGCAACTACCTGTGCCTACTGTTCATGGCAGGAATTCTGGTAATTATGGCCCTGACGCCGGGGATTCGTATTTCCGTCATCCTGATCCCTATCTGGTTAGCGGTACTGGGATGCGGTTACTGGCTTAAGCAGCGTCAGCAGTCTAAATAACGTTTTCGTGACGCCGATGCCGCCAGCGCCAAGGGCGGCATCAATCCAGGAATAGCGTAGCTAACCGACGTCGCTCGCTTGGTCTCCATCCTCTAAACCCCCTCAATTTCCTTTCAGCTTTCCACTCTTCGAATCCTAAAGAGCTTCAGGCTTCAGGCTTCAGGCTTCAGGCTTCAGGCTTCAGGCTTCAGGCTTCAGGCTTCAGGCTTCAGGCTTCAGGCTTCAGGCTTCAGGCTTCAGGCTTCAGGCTTCAGGCTTCAGGCTTCAGGCTTCAGGCTTCAGGCAGAGAGTCATACCAGAGCGCCGTAGATGGTCAATAGCGCCACCACCACCACAATCACCCGCGTCACCTTTTTGGCTAACGTCACTGCCGCGACCGGCGTTGCTAAAGGATCGATGCGAGGTTCACGCGCCAGAGAAAATTGCGCCAGCTGAGTGAGCACCCAATACTGGGTACTATGAAAATCCAATAAGGCGGCAAACCAGGCAGGCAACGCTTTTTCACCGTGTCCCAGCAGCGCATAAGCCGCCCCTGCCAACCGCACGGGGACCCAGTCCAGCCAATGTAGCAACGTATCCACGCCAGAATTAGCGCGTTCCAGTGGCGTATGGTCGCGGGCAAGCATTGTTTGACGCGCCCTCAGGCAGGCATAACCGACTAACGCAATGGGGCCGTATGGTCCGGCGACCACAAACCAAAACAACGGAGCCAGGTAATAACGGAAATTAATCCACAATAGTGCGTTCTGTAATTCCTTGAGCCTTTCCGATTCATTAGCATCCACTGGTAAACCATGAATCAGCGCTAACTCAGCAGACATCTGACGTTCCGCATCCGCTTCACCCCGTTGAGCCGCTTGCAAATAACGGTGATAGTGTAGCCTCACTTCGCCCGCCCCCACGCAGAGCAAACCAACAGTGACCCAAAGCATCAGCATCGGCAGACCAAATAACCAGCCGCTGACCAGCCACATCAGCAGCGCGGTCATGGCCATACCCGCCGCGGTCAAAAACAGAGTTTGTATCAAGGATGGTGCAGACAAATGCCGCAGTCTCACCGCGAAATGGTGATCCAACTGCCAATGCTCACCCTGTTTGAACACACGTTCCCATCCCAAAACCAGCAACAATGTAAACAGCGTCATTAATTTGGACTCCCTTTGTCACTCGCTATTCCTGCGCTAAATGTCGGTATCGATCCCAGTCGAAAGCAGGACCGGGATCGGTTTTACGACCTGGAGCAATATCGCTGTGACCGCAAATTCGATTCGGCGTAATCGGATAAGCCAGACATAAAAGCCGCGTCACCAACGCCAACTGGCCGTATTGCTCATCCGAGAAAGGGAGCGTGTCGGTCCCTTCGAGTTCAATGCCGATAGAGAAATCATTGCAGCGCTCGCGATCTTCAAATTTGGAGACGCCCGCATGCCAGGCCCGACGGTCAAAGGGCACATATTGCACGATGCTGCCATCGCGACGAATCAGGCAATGCGCTGAGACTCTCAGATGACTGATCTCGGCAAAAAAAGGATGTTCCGAGGCTTGCAGCCTTCCGGTAAACAATTGATCGATATAAGGACCGCCAAATTTTCCCGGCGGGAGGCTGATATTGTGTATCACCAGCAGAGAAGGAGTATCGCCCTCGGGCCGGTCATCGCAATGAGGGGATGGGATCCGCGCCACATCCGTTAGCCATCCATCTATCAATTCCATCCACCAGCTCCTATTACCTGTTGTTTTATGCAAGATCCTCTGCGCCACGAGCTTCTCACACAGACCAAAGCGTAGCATGTTTCCCCTGCTCGTCATTCACCTGCTATGCGGCTTAACACACCAGTGAAGCCTCCCTTTAGGCCCCACCGTTATCGCTAGCATACCGCTTAGGGCGACTCTCATGCTGCGCCAAATACAGAAATAGGAAGGCGTCAGGCAAAAAAATGGAGGCTGACTGCAATTGTTCAAACAGTTTGCGAAGCGCATTCCGAATGAGTTTATCGGCTATCGCCGAAGTCTATGTCGTCCCTTATGCTGCCGCCATCCGCCACCTCAAGGATTGAAATCATGTTACAGCAAGGGTTTACGCTGATTGAACTGATGGTCGTGATTGTCATCATTGCCATGCTAAGCGCCTTGGGAATTCCCGCCTATCAGGGATACCTGCAAAAAGCAGCGATGACCGACATGCTGCAAACGGCAGCGTCCTACAAAATGGCCGTCGACCTCTGTGGACTAAGCAATGCCGATCTGGCCCTCTGCGATGCGGGCGATCAGGGCATTCCTGTGGGAACAACTACACGTTACATCAGTCAGGTTAGCGTTTCCCAAGGCATCATCACGTTGACAGGACAATCCTCGCTGCAAGGGCTCAGCGTGGTGATTGCACCGACGTTGGAGCCTCAGACAGGATCGTTGAGCTGGACTAAAAACTGCCTGGCGGAAGCCGGGGCCGATATGCTCAAGCAGGCCTGTCTGGATGTTTTCCGTCTGGATGATGCCTCTGATGCGACAGGGTGATCCCATGACGACATCAAGACTCAGCGATGAACTCAAGATATTGTGCCAGCGTTACCGCGCTTTGCTTCTGACCCTAGATGAGCAGTCTATTACCGTTGCTGTCGGCAACGCCCCCGCCGTAGAAATGCTGACAGCACTGAAATTCGCCAGCAATCGCCGGGTACTGATCGAGAAATGGCCTGCCGCAAGACTGGAAAAACAGCTTTCCCCTCCGCCAAGCGCCAGGGAGAAAGCCTCAATCTACCAGCCCACCCCCGAGGTCGAAGAGCAGGAAGACATTCCGGTGGTTAAATTCATCAACGAGACGCTGAGTTCAGCCATTCAGCGAAGGGCCTCGGATATCCATTTTGAACCGATGACGATGCACTGCCGAATACGACTGCGCATTGACGGGGTTTTGCAGGAAGTGCCGTCAGCACCTGACGAACTAACACCCCGACTTATCGCTAGGCTTAAAATCATGGGAAAACTGGATATTGCTGAACGCCGTCTGCCGCAGGACGGCCAGTTCACCCTGCAACTTGATCGGGAATGTTATTCACTACGCATCGCCACACTGCCAATACAGACAGGCGAGAAGGTCGTGCTGCGAGTATTACAAACGCAGCAACAGGCGCTAACACTGGATACGCTAGGGCTTGCCACCGGCGCATTGAAGGCGTTTAAACGAGTTCTACGTCTGCCTCAGGGATTGATTTTAGTGACCGGACCAACGGGGAGCGGTAAAACTTTTACGCTATACAGCGCCATACGCTGGCTTAACACGACCAGCTGTAATATATGCAGCGTGGAAGATCCTGTCGAAATCCCGTTGGAAGGGATCAATCAAACCGCCGTCAGCACGAAAAGTCGATTGGACTTCGGTCGGGTACTGCGAGCGCTACTGCGTCAGGATCCCGACGTCATCATGATAGGAGAAATTCGCGACGCCGAAACGGCAGATATTGCCGTCAAAGCCGCGCAAACCGGCCACTTGGTTCTATCCACGTTGCATACGAACTCAGCCAGCGAGACCATCACGCGGATAAGACACCTTGGCGTCCCCGGTTATCTGCTCGCCTCAGCGCTGAAGCTCATCATCGCACAGCGCCTGGTTCGCAGACTGTGCCCCCACTGTCGCCAGCCCGTGCCTGCGGAAACAGTGTCTTCCCACGCATCCTGGTCAGGCCCTTTGAAACAATGGCGTCCTCAGGGCTGCAACCACTGCTTTTCCGGCTATTACGGCCGTGTAGCGATTTACGATCTGTTAACCCTATCTCCTGCGCTACAGCAAACGCTGGCAGATAACGGAAAAGTGTTATGTGACAACGCACATGCCTGGTACTCCCGATCCAACTCGCTATTTCATGCCGGTCTGGCTTTAGTCAACGAAGGCATTACCTCGTTGGATGAGGTCTATCGAGTAGTCGGAGACGGAATGGAGGAGGAAGACTGAGATGGTGATGCAAAAGTTATACGACTGGCAGGCCTTGAGTGTAAACGGCGAGCTGTGTTGTGGCGAGCTCATCGCGAGCCAACGCCAAGAGGTGTACGACCATCTACTCGAACAGGGTTATCAACCTCTTAATCTCAAAGTCCGCCAATATCTGACCCGCTATGCCTGGCGCGGTGCGCAGCTCGCAGCCGTCATTCACCAACTCGGTTCGCTATTACAGGCGGGGCTTCCGCTGCTGGAATCCTTGAATCTCATGGCGCGGCAGCATGACCAACCGGCGTGGCGATGCGTCTTATTCTCCGTTAGTCGACAGATAGCACAGGGGGTCACGCTGGCAGAGGCGTTTCGGCACTACCCCCATATTTTCCCGCCCATGTATTGCTCGCTGATTGCCGCAGGCGAACTGACCGGCAAGCTGGGCGACTGCTGCCAACGGCTCGCCGCCTATCAGGAAGCGCGTCAGCAATTGGCGCATAAGGTCGCCAAAGCATTACGCTATCCCCTCTTCGTTTCCGCCGCCGTCCTGATCGTGAGCGCGCTGATGGTTACCTTGGTGTTACCCGAGTTTGGTCGACTTTACGCGTCATTCAACGCCCCGCTCCCGCTACTCACACAGACCTTGCTGACCCTCTCGGAGCGGTGCGTACGCTATGGCGCTACGTTCGTCACAACAATTATTGCTCTCGCAGCAGCTTACGGCTGGCTACGCAAAACCTATCCACGCTGGCGCTACAGGGAACAACGCCTGTGGCTCAGAGCGCCGGGTATCGCCACACTGATTCGTGGACGTTGCCTCAGCCAGATTTTCCATACACTGGCAATGACTCATGGTGCAGCGCTACCGCTGCCTGCCGGATTGGAAGCAGCCGCGACGATTGGACATCCGCTTTATCAGAAAGAGTTAAAAGAGATAAAAAGCCTCATCGAGCGCGGCATACCACTTAGTCAGGCGCTAGAACGCTCACCGCTGTTCCCTGCGCCCTGCCCACAGTTAATTAGAGTCGGAGAAGAAACCGGCGCGCTCGAGCACCTGTTTACACAGTTAGCCGATTGGCATGAAAAAAGTACGCAGCAGTTTGCGGACAAGCTGCCTCATACGTTGGAACCATTATTAATGGGCGCGGTGGGAGTGATTGTCGGTACGCTGGTGATAGCGATGTATCTGCCCATATTCCAATTGGGTCATGTACTGACGGGGGCCTAATCCCGTCAGTTAAGAAAGCCAGAGGGTTACCCGTTGAAAATCCGGTTTTCCTGCTCAGCGACACGAATAAACGTTGTTCGTTTGGTCAGCTCTTTCAGGCGTGAAGCGCCGACGTAAGTGCAGGCTGAGCGCAAACCGCCAAGAATATCGCGAATGGTGTATTCCACCGGACCACGTAGCGGAAGCTTGACGGTTTTACCTTCCGCGGCACGATAACCGGCTACGCCGCCAACATGGCGCTCCATGGCAGATGCCGAGCTCATCCCGTAAAACAGCATCATTTTCTGTCCGTTTTCTTCGGCGATGGTTCCTTCACACTCATCGTGTGCCGCCAGCATCCCCCCAGCATCACAAAATCAGCGCCGCCGCCGAAGGCTTTGGCGACATCGCCCGGCACAGAGCAGCCGCCATCGCTGACAATCTGTCCGCCCAGACCATGCGCGGCATCGGCACATTCAATGACCGCCGACAGCTGCGGATAGCCCACGCCCGTTTTCAACCGGGTGGTACAAACGGAACCTGGACCAATCCCGACCTTAACGATATCCGCCCCCGAAAGAATCAGCTCCTCTACCATCTCGCCAGTAACCACATTGCCTGCACAAATGACTTTGTCAGGACACGCTTCACGCGCTTTTTGTACAAAGGAGACAAAGTGTTCGGAGTAGCCGTTGGCGACATCAATGCAAATAAATTTCAGCGCAGGCGACGAAGCCAAAATCTGCTTCAACTTATTAAAATCGTCGTTTGACGTCCCCGTGGAAACCATAACATGGCGCAATACCTCTTCTGACGACTGCGCGACAAACTGCTGCCACTGTTCAACGGAGTAGTGCTTGTGAACGGCAGTCAGCACGCCGAACGTGGATAATGCCTGAGCCATGCGAAAAGTACCCACCGTATCCATGTTAGCCGCAATCACCGGCACGCCTGACCAACGGCAGCCGGCGTGCATAAAGGTAAAATCGCGTGCTAATTCAACTTCCGATCGACTCTTCAGGGTGGAGCGTTTGGGACGAATGAGAACGTCTTTAAAGCCTAACTTTAAATCTTCTTCAATACGCATAGGAGATGTCCTGGTCAGTGGCGAAGACCGTCAGAGAGACAGTCGGTATGCTTTAAAACCATATCCAGTGAGCTCATCATACGCGCGAATAATCCTGCGGCAAGACTGCGAATTTACCTTTATTTAGGCTAGAATCCCGTAAATTTACCGGTAATTTTGCAGATCGATACCATGGCATACATCGTAGCGCTCACAGGCGGTATCGGCAGCGGCAAAAGCACCGTCGCTGAAGGTTTCGCCCAGCAAGGCATCACCATCATCGATGCAGACATCATCGCCCGTCAGGTCGTAGAGCCTGGAACGGCTGCGTTGTCCGCTATCTCAAAACGCTTCGGCCCCGAGATACTGAACGCCGACGATACGCTTAACCGCTCCGCCCTACGGGCAAAGATTTTTTCCAGCGAACGTGAAAAAGAGTGGCTCAACCAACTGATGCATCCGTTGATCCACGCGGAAACTCAGCGCCAGTTGCTTGCCGCCCCCGGGCCATACGTGATGTGGGTCATTCCCCTGCTGATTGAAAACAGCCTGCAATCGCAGGCGCAACGGGTTCTGGTCGTGGACGTTACCCCGGAAATTCAGCTACAGCGCACGCTGGCGCGAGACGGGGTGTCGCTTCATCAGGCCGAAAAGATCCTGTCTGCGCAAGCTACGCGAGAACAGCGTCTGGCTTATGCCGACGACATCATCGACAATAGCCGCAGCCAGAGCGAACTTGCCCCACAAATTGCCATGCTGCACCAGCGCTATCTTGAGCTGGCGGCATCCGCAAATGACAGGATGACAAAATAATGAGTGACGCTTACTCAACCCTATTATTTGAATATCCGCTGAATGAGAAAACGCGGACGTGGCTACGTCTTGAGTTTTTGCTCCAACAGATGCATGACAACCAGACGCTGGAGCACATCGGTGATGCGCTGAGCTTTTTCCGCGCCGCCACCGACCTGTTGGATGTACTGGAACGCGGCGATGTGCGTCCCGACTTGATGAAGGAACTGGAACGCCAGCAGCAGAAGTTGACGCAGTGGCAGGACGTTCCCGGCGTCGACCAGGCGCGAATCGATGCCTTTCGCCAGCAGCTACGCCAGCAGGCGAGCCAACTGATGGCCGCCCCGCGTATGGGCCAAAGCCTGCGTGAAGATCGTCTTATTGGCATGGTGCGCCAACGGCTCAGCATTCCAGGAGGATGCTGTAATTTCGACTTGCCGACGCTGCATACCTGGTTGCATCAGCCTGTCGAGTACCGAAATCGGCAGGTCAGCGCCTGGCTCGACAGCGTCGCGCCATTTGAACAGACGTTGGGGATGATTCTGGACCTCATCCGCAACTCAGCGATCTTCCGTCCGCAAATCAGCCTGAAAGGCTTCTATCAGGACAATGCAGCCGATGCCGACCTGCTGCGCATACAGATCGCACAGGAGCATCAGCTTTACCCACAAATTTCTGGTCACAAGAGCCGTTATGCGATTCGCTTCATGCCGCTGGACAGCGAGCATGGACAAGTGCCCGACCGCCTGACGTTCGAACTGGCCTGCTGTTAGGAGTTAACACAATGAGCAACGATATCACCACCGTAAAATGTCCGACCTGCGCCAAACCTGTGGTGTGGGGAGAACAAAGTCCTTACCGCCCTTTCTGCAGCAAACGCTGCCAGCTAATCGATCTTGGGGAATGGGCCGAAGAAGAAAAACGTATTCCCAGTAATGAAGCGATTACTGACAGCGAAAACTGGAGCGAAACAAAGTATTAAACGTTGGTGTTACGCCGACTGTTTTAGCCAGCGGATCATCTCCGCATTCGCTGGCGGAAACTCCTCTTCTTTGAGTTCATCGACGGTCAGCCAACGCGACGGCTGACCTTCCCGTCCGTATGGCTCCCCCTGCCAATGCTCCACCAGGAAAAAATGCAGCGTGATGAGCCGATCGCCTGCGGAGAACGTTTTATCCGTGAGCGCTTGAGGATCGCGCGCTTCAATCCCCGTTTCCTCACGCAATTCACGAATTAGCGCCTGTTCGGGCGTCTCTCCCGTTTCAACTTTCCCCCCCGGGAACTCCCATTTACCGGCCATGTGCGAGCCAGCCTGGCGACAGGCGATAAAAAACTGTCGCTGGGCGTTACGAATAATCCCTACCGCGACTGACAAAGGTTTTTGCGTCATAAGCTTTTCCCCAAGTAAAAGGCGGTCAATGACCGCCTTTATTTTTATCGATGATGTGATTCAGCCCTAATGAAGACTAGTTCTGGATACGTCCATGGCACTGTTTGTATTTTTTGCCTGAACCGCAAGGACAAGGATCGTTACGACCGATTTTGCGCTCAGATGAACTACCTGCAGTCGGCGCGGCAGCCGCTTCACTTTGATGGCTCAGTTGCTGCTGGCTTGCCAGACGTTCGGCTTCCTCGCGACGCTGCTGTTCCAACGCTTCAATCTCTTCCGGCATACGGACCTGAACTTTGCTCAGTGTGCTGATGACTTCATATTTCAGCGCTTCCAGCATCGCGGCGAACATGGAGAACGACTCACGTTTGTACTCCTGCTTCGGATCTTTCTGCGCATAGCCGCGCAGATGGATGCCCTGACGCAGATAGTCCATCGCCGCCAGATGCTCTTTCCACAAGGAGTCCAGCGTTTGCAGCATGACGCCTTTTTCGAAATTGCGCATCACATCGACGCCCACGACTTCTTCTTTGCGGGCGTAAACTTCCATCGCCTGCTCGTGGATACGTTCACGCAGCGTTTCTTCATGCAGCTGAGGCTCTTTTTCCAGCCATTCTGCAATCGGCATGTCCAGATCGAAATCGTTTTTCAGACGCTGTTCCAGTCCTTCGATATCCCACATCTCTTCCAGAGACTGCGGCGGAATATGGTTATCGATGGTCGCTTTGAACACATCGTTACGAATGCTGTCGACCGTCTCGCTGATATCGACGGAGTTCAGTAGCTCATTACGCTGAGTATAGATAGCGCGGCGCTGGTCGTTAGCCACATCATCGTATTCCAACAGCTGCTTACGAATATCGAAGTTGCGGTTTTCCACTTTACGCTGTGCATTGGCAATCGCCTTGGTCACCCAAGGATGTTCGATTGCTTCGCCTTCCTTCATCCCCAGCTTACGCATCATGTTGGACACGCGGTCAGAGGCGAAGATACGCATCAGAGCATCTTCCATGGAAAGGTAGAAGCGAGAAGAACCGGCATCCCCCTGACGACCGGAACGGCCACGCAGCTGGTTGTCGATACGACGCGATTCATGACGCTCGGTGCCGATAATATGCAAACCGCCCGAAGCCAGCACCGCATCATGGCGCACCTGCCAGTCTGCTTTAATAGCGGCGATCTGCTCATCTGTCGGGGCTTCCAACTGGGCGATTTCAGTTTGCCAGCTGCCGCCCAACACGATATCGGTACCACGACCGGCCATGTTAGTGGCGATGGTCACCGCGCCCGGACGACCGGCCTGTGCGACGATATCCGCTTCCATGGCATGGAACTTGGCGTTAAGCACGTTGTGTTTGACTCCGGCGCGAGTCAGCGCGTCAGAGACCACTTCGGATTTCTCAATCGAGATCGTCCCCACCAGCACCGGCTGACCATTCGCCGTACGCTCTCTGATATCTTCGATAATCGCGTCGATTTTTTCCCGTTCGGTCATGTACACCAGGTCGGGCAAATCTTTACGAATCATCGGACGGTTCGTCGGTACGACAATGGTATCCAGTTTATAGATAGAGCTGAATTCGAAGGCTTCGGTATCCGCCGTCCCCGTCATCCCCGCCAGTTTTTCATACAGGCGGAAGTAGTTCTGGAAGGTGATGGAGGCCAGCGTCTGGTTTTCATTATTGATGGTGACGTGCTCTTTCGCCTCAACAGCCTGATGCAGACCGTCAGACCAGCGACGCCCCTGCATGGTGCGGCCGGTATGTTCATCGACAATGATGACCTCACCGTCTTTAACGATGTAATCAACGTCGCGCGTGAACAGAACATGCGCTCGCAGACCAGCGGTAACGTGGTGCATCAGCATAATGTTGGAAGGCGAGTACAGGGATTCGCCTTCATCCATGATGCCTTCGTTCACCAACAGCTCTTCGATTTTGACCAAGCCGCGTTCTGTCAGGTTAACCTGACGGGATTTTTCATCCACGGAGAAATGACCTTCGCCCTGGAAGGTGTCGGAATCTTCTTTTTCCTGACGGATCAGCGACGGGATGATTTTATTGACGCGGATATACATCTCGGAGCTGTCTTCTGCCGGGCCAGAGATGATCAGCGGGGTACGCGCTTCATCGATCAGAATGGAGTCAACTTCATCCACCAGGGCGTAAAACAGCGGGCGCTGAACGCGCTCTTCCGGGCTGAACGCCATGTTGTCACGCAGGTAGTCGAAACCATATTCGTTGTTGGTACCGTAAGTGATGTCAGCCGCATACGCTTCGCGTTTCGCTGGCGCTGGCATGCCTGGCAGGTTGATCCCTACCGTCAGACCAAGATACTCAAACAACGGACGGTTGTTCTCGGCATCACGCTGCGCCAGATAGTCGTTCACGGTAACAACATGCACGCCGCGGCCGGTCAGACCATTCAGATACGCGGGCAGCGTCGCCGTCAGCGTTTTACCTTCACCGGTACGCATTTCGGCGATGCAGCGTTCATTAAGGACCATCCCGCCCAGCATCTGAACGTCGAAGTGGCGCATACCGAAAACACGTTTACTTGCTTCACGCACGACGGCAAAGGCCTCAGGTAACAGCGCTTCCAGCGTTTCGCCTTTCTTAATGCGCTCACGGAACTCCGGCGTTTTGGCCTTCAGCTCGTCGTCAGACAGCTTTTCCATTGCGGGTTCGAGCTGGGCGATCACATCTACAGTTTTACGCATACGGCGTAAAGTACGGTCGTTACGGCTACCGAAAACTTTGGTTAATAGTTTCACTAACATAATAATTTTAATCTCTACAATGCCACCGTAGTTACCGTGGCATAACATCAGAAAACCAGGCTATCTCACCCGGCTATTGCGCGTGTTAACAGAAAAAAGTGGGGGGTTAGTTAAGCGGTCCGGCGCGTATCCCCATCGTCTTGGCAAGCCAGATGCCAGAATGATGGAATAGCGTAGATACTGCGGAGAAGTACGTCGAGACATCGAGCGCCGGCACCCTGTTTTCCTGGGTCAACAGCGCGTGGAGTGTTTCAATTAGGATTTGATGCTGTGCGGGCGAGGACACAACCGCTTCAGCCACCGTCGAAGGTTGCGGCGCCGTCAGAGCAAACGACAGATGCCGGATAACGGTGCGAATGGCATGCTGATGCCAATAATCAATGCCGACGGATGAACGTCGATGAGCCTCTTTCAATGCCACCAGATCGGTCAGGCTAAAGGCGGAAACGTTATGGCGGCTAATCGCCGAGGTCGACAGCGATGGGGCATTCTGGGATTCGCACAGACTGACGGGCAGACCAAAACCAGCCGCGACCATCCCCAACAGGAGATGCGGCCAAAAATAACGTCTGCCAAATTGTCGCCAACGATTTAGAATACCAATCACAAGTTTACTGTCCGTCGGAGCCTGCGTTATGCGTGATAGTCGTCCACAATCACTAGAGTCTTTTTTTGATAGCGCATCGGAAACCGGAAGCGGTCCGCTGCGAGATATTCAGCAGCGCGCTGCCGCGCTGGTAAAACTTAATCGCGCCGTCTGCGCGCTATTGCCAGCGCAAATGCACCCTTGGTGCCGCGTCGCAAATTATCGCCGCAGTTTGCTAGTACTGGAAACGGCGAACGCCAGTTGGATGATGCGGCTACGTTATGAACAGCCCGCATTACTCTCCGCATTGCGTGCTCAAATACTACCATCATTAGCAGCAATCGACATCCGGATTAATCCTTCGCTGGCAGCTAAAGCACATCAAAATAATAAGCTATCAGACACCACCACCGGCGTTGATGCTAAGGACGTGCCGAAGCAACGCTCGCTGAGTCCGCAGAGTGCAGAAATATTGAATGGATTAGCGGAAAACAGCCCGGAAAGGTTACAGCGGATATTAAAAAGACTGGCTTCACTGGCCGGAGAGAAAACCAGTGATAACCAGTCATAAAAACGACAAGTTGTTGTTCTGACTTGTTAGGCGAGTACCGTCGAAGGCGCTTTGAACGCCAGCGGCATTTCCGCCTCATCTTCAAAGGTCACGTATTCCCACGCTTCCTGTTTCGCCAGCACAGCCTGCAACAGTTTGTTATTCAGCGCATGACCCGACTTGAATGCCGTGAAGGCACCAATGATGTTATGGCCACACATAAACAGGTCGCCGATCGCATCCAGCATTTTGTGACGAACGAATTCATCTTCAAAACGCAGACCGTCATCGTTCAGCACGCGGTAGTCGTCGACGACAATCGCGCAGTCAAAGCTGCCGCCCAGACACAGACCACGGGACTGGAGATATTCAATATCCCGCATGAAGCCGAAGGTCCGCGCACGGCTGATCTGACGGACGAAAGAGTCCGCAGAGAACTCTAACTTGTAGCGCTGTGCGCCAGAGTCGATCGCCGGGTGATTGAAGTCGATGGTGAAGTCCAGGTTGAAACCGTTATAAGGTTTCAGTTCCGCCCACTTGTCGCCATCTTCTACGCGCACGGTATCTTTGATCCGAACGAACTTCTTAGCACAGTTCAGTTCTTCAATGCCGGCGTCCAGCAACAGGTAAACGAACGGACTGGCGCTGCCGTCCATAATAGGGATTTCAGGAGAATCGACTTCGATCATCACGTTGTCGATGCCCAATCCTGCCAGCGCGGCGTTCAGATGCTCCACGGTCGAAATTCGCACGTCATGCTCATTGACCAGGCAAGTACAGAGCATGGTATCACGCACGGATTTGGCATCAGCCGGAAAATCAACCGGTGGATTCAAGTCAGTGCGACGATAGATGACCCCGGTATTTGCCGGTGCAGGACGCATGGTCAGGGTGACTTTTTTGCCGGTATGCAAACCGACCCCTGTCGCCTGTACGATACGTTTTAATGTACGTTGTTTGATCATCGTATTATCTCGCATTTAATCCGAACCAACGGCCTCAGTCTATACCAAGGCCGGCGGCACAGTTTAGCACAAAGAGCGGAGATTCCAACCAAGCGGCCGGTTAATCGGCCTGCTTACGCAGGAACGCCGGGATATCCAGGTAATCCGGCTCTTTATTAGGCTGCGTGTTCTGGTCATTGACGACCTTGGCGGCAGCCGGTTTTTCCTGCGGCAGAGGCGACATGCCATGCTGCTGGTAACGGTGGTCCATTACCGGCTGGCTGCTCTGCTTGTTGGTGACCAGCGTAATTTCCGGACGTTTGTCCATGCCGATACCGGTCGCCACCACGGTGACGCGCAGTTCGTCGTTCATTTCCGGGTCCAGAGACGTACCGATAACCACGGTAGCGTTGTCGGATGCGAAAGCACGGATCGTGTTACCGACCGTTTCGAACTCATCCAGACGCAGGTCGAAGCCCGCCGTGATGTTAACCAGAACACCGCGAGCACCGGACAGGTCGATATCTTCCAGCAACGGGCTGGAGATCGCCATTTCGGCCGCTTCTTCCGCACGGTCTTCGCCACGCGCCACGCCGGAACCCATCATGGCATAGCCCATTTCGGACATTACGGTGCGAACGTCCGCGAAGTCGACGTTCATCAACCCCGGACGGGTAATCAGTTCAGCGATACCCTGAACCGCGCCTTTCAGCACGTCGTTGGCAGCACCGAACGCATCTAGCAGGGAGATACCGCGTCCCAGAACTTTCAGCAATTTGTCGTTCGGGATGGTGATCAGGGAATCCACGTGCTTAGACAGCTCCGCGATACCTTGTTCCGCAAACGCCATGCGTTTTTTGCCTTCGAAGTTAAACGGCTTGGTCACGACGGCAACGGTCAGAATGCCCAGGTCTTTAGCCACTTCGGCTACAACCGGCGCAGCGCCCGTACCCGTACCACCGCCCATACCCGCAGCGATAAACACCATATCGGCGCCTTCGAGAGACGCGCGTAATGCCTCGCGGTCTTCTTCAGCAGAGTTACGGCCGACTTCCGGGTTAGCCCCAGCGCCCAGACCTTTGGTGATACCGCTACCGATCTGGATCGTCTGCCCAACCGCCGTTTTGCGCAGTGCCTGAGCGTCAGTGTTGACCGCAAAGAACTCAACGCCTTCAATGCGTTCACGCACCATATGCTCGACCGCGTTACCGCCGCCGCCACCGACGCCGATGACTTTAATCACCGCGTCGTTGGTCAATTCCATAGGTTCAAACATAGTTTCTCTCCGTCTTGTGCCTGTGTTACTTCGAGATCAAAAAAGCTGTGCCAGGATCTCTTTTGATAACCGTTAAAATTCTTTTCTCAGCCAGCTGTTCAGGCGCTTAAACCAATGGCTCACTGAGGCGCGTTTTTCCACTTCATGCTCACCGTTCAGGTGAGATTCTTTACCGTAGTGCAGCAACCCTACCGCCGTAGAGTAGTAAGGCTCCTGCGCATAATCCGTCAGGCCTGTGATGTTCAGCGGTTGCCCAATACGAACCTGCGTATGGAATACTCGCTGGGCGCATGCGGCCAGGCCGTCAATCTGTGCGGCTCCTCCCGTCAGCACGATACCGGCCGCCAGGTGATGCTTGACGCCCTGCTGACGCAACTGCTCCTGTAACTGCAACAGCTCGTCGTTCACCAGATTCAACAGTTCGGTGTAACGCGGCTCGATAACCTCGGCCAACGTCTGACGCTGCAGACTGCGCGGCGGACGCCCGCCCACGCTGGGCACTTCAACCGCTTCGTCTTTGCTCACGATAGAGCCCAGCGCGCAGCCGTAGCGAACTTTGATCGCCTCGGCGTCCGTAGGCGGAGTGCCGAAAGCGTAAGCAATATCGCTGGTGACCACGTTACCTGCGTACGGGATCACCTTGGTGTGGCGCAGCGCGCCGCCGGTGTAAACCGCCATATCCATGGTGCCGCCGCCGATATCCACCACACAAACGCCCAGCTCGCGTTCGTCTTCAGTCAGCACCGCATAGCTGGATGCCAGTCCGGCGAAAATCAGCTGGTCGACTTTCAGACCGCAGCGTTCAACCGCTTTGACGATGTTCTTCGCCATATCGTTATGGCAGGTGATCAGATGCACCTTCGCCTGCATACGTACGCCGGACAGCCCTACCGGATTCTTGATGCCTTCCTGGTAGTCGATCGCGTACTCCTGCGGGATGACGTGCAGGATGCGATGCTCATCGCGAACGCGCACGGATTTCGCTGTGTGGACAACACTTTCCACGTCGTCCAGCGTCACTTCCTCTTCAGAGATCGGCACCATACCAATCTCGTTCTGGCAGCTGATATGTTTGCCAGACAACGCCAGATAGACTGATGAAATCTGGCAGTCCGCCATCAGTTCGGCCTGGTCGATGGCGCGCTGTACGCATTTCACCACCGACTCCAGGTCGTTCACGCCGCCTTTATCCATACCCCGTGACGGGCAACTACCCACACCGATAATATTGACCATGCCATCGGGCAGAACTTCCCCTACCAGCGCAGCCACTTTTGCTGTACCGATTTCCAGCCCAACTACCAGTTTTCTGTCCGTCGACTTGATCATTGCTGTTTAGCCTGTGCCTGATTCTGTTGCTGATTACCGTTTTGGTGACGATCAATGTCTTGTTGCTGATCGATAAACGCCGGACCCCAACCTACCGCCGCGCCTGAGTCGTAACGCAGATCCACGTAGTTAATCCGTTTGTTCCCGTCCTTCGCCTGCTGTTGAAGAAGCGGATACAACTCAATAAATCGCGCCAGACGGCGAGCCTGATCGTCGCGTCCCAACTGCAGGCGGATATCGTCTTCCAGACCGACCTGCCAGGAATGGCGCGCGGTCATCGCAACCATTTTCAGCTGGAACTTGCCGGCGCTCAGTATCTGGTTCATGTTCCGATACCCTTCCAGCACGTCGGCTTCGCTGCCTTCCGGCCCGTACAACATCGGCATCTTCTTATTACCGATACGTTCCGCCGGAACGCTGAAGGCGTTTCCGTCGCTGTCCACCATCAGCTGGTCATTCCAACGTGCGAAGGGCACGTATTCAACCAGATGAATCTTTAATTCGTCCGGCCACTGCTTGCGCACGCTAGCCTGTTTTATCCACGGCAGCCGTTCAATCTGCTGCTGGATGACGTTGACGTCCTGCGTCATAAACGTGCCCGGCGCTCCGAGCGACAGTATCGCCTGACGAATGTCGTCGTTGGTGGTGTAGGTTCTTTCCCCCGTCACCACCAGCCGAGACAGCGGCAGCCGGCTGGCATCTTGCATCCATCCCACCACCATCCAACTGCCCCAGGCGATGGTACCCACCACCATCAGCAGGAAAATCATGCCTGCCAGTTGGCCGCCATTGCTGCGACGCGCGCCGTTCGATTCGGGTTCGCGTCCGCGTGTGTTTAGCGCCGCTTGCGACATATCAGCTCGCCAGCTCCAAAATACGTGTCACCAATTGTGGAAACGTCAGGCCATGTTGTTTGGCGGCCATCGGTACCAGGCTGTGCTCGGTCATCCCCGGAGAGGTATTCACCTCTAACAGGTAAAATTTGCCGTCGTCGTCCATCATCACATCAACCCGTCCCCAGCCGCTGCAGTCCAGCGCGCGGTAGGCCGCCAGCGAGAGAGAAGCCAGTTCGCTTTCCTGCTCCGCGGTCAGACCGCTGGGGCAAAAGTAACGGGTGTCTTCCGACTCGTACTTCGCCTGATAGTCGTAGAACGTGCCCGTCGCCTGAATGCGGATCGACGGCAAGGTTTCGTTACCGAGAATAGCCACCGTAAACTCCGGACCGCTCAACCATTTCTCCACCATCACGTTTTCGTCATGATGGAAGGCCGCTTCCAACGCCGCAGGTAAGGCTTCAGCCTGTTCGACTTTGCTCATTCCGACGCTGGAACCTTCCCGACTCGGCTTGACAATCAATGGCATACCGAGAGGTTCTACTAACTTTAGCAAACCAGATGGATTACTGCGCTGAAACTGATGCCGATTCAGCACGATATAAGGTGCTACCGGCAAATTTGACGCCTGCCAAATCTGCTTGGTGCGACACTTATCCATCGTCAGCGCCGACGCCATCACGCCGCTGCCGGTATACGGCAGGCCCAGTTGCTCCAGCGCGCCCTGCATGGAGCCGTCTTCGCCTCCACGCCCGTGCAGCGTGATGAATACCCGGGTAAAGCCTTGTTCTTTGAGGTAACTGACCGGGAAGTCGCTGGGGTCTACCGCGCGCGCATCCACTCCTGCTTCACACAGCCCGGCCAATACGGCCTGCCCCGAGAGCAGAGAGATTTCGCGTTCTGCGGATGAACCACCCAGCAATACAGCCACTTTCTCAGTCATTTACTTTTACCCTTTGACCTGCGGCTGTAAGCGAGAATCCGCCAGCCTGCGGGCCAGTTTGCCGATATTACCTGCGCCCTGAACCATAACGAGGTCACCATCTTGCAGTGCCGGTGCCAACAATTCAGGTAAAGTCTCTACATCCGGTACCAAAATCGGATCAATCCTACCTCTTCCGCGAATAGTACGGCATAAAGAGCGGCTATCAGCCCCAGGAATAGGCGTTTCCCCTGCTGAGTAAACATCCAACATCAGCAAAACATCCACCTGAGACAGCACATGCGCGAAGTCGTCATACAGATCGCGCGTACGCGTATAGCGGTGAGGCTGGAAAACCATGACCAACCGTTTTTCCGGCCAGCCCGCTCGCGCCGCTTTAATCGTGGCGTCCACTTCCGTGGGATGATGGCCGTAGTCATCGACCAGCATGACCGCGCCGCTTTTACCGTTTACCGACTCCAGCGGATATTCGCCCAGGAAGTCAAAACGACGACCGGTGCCTTCGAAACGTTCGAGCGCCCGCAGGATCGCGTCGTCTTCAATCCCTTCTTCTGAGGCGACCGCAACCGCCGCCGCCGCATTCAACGCATTGTGGCGGCCAGGCGCATTCAGGGTCACGTGCAGCAAAGGTTTCCCCTGACGCTCCAGCGTAAAGTGGCCTTGAGCTCCTGTCTGACGGTAGCTGGCAATACGCACATCGGCATCGTCACAGAATCCGTATGTCGTCACGTGGCGTCCTACACGCGGCAGCAGTTCACGGACCACCTGATCGTCCAGACACATCACCGCGTGTCCATAAAACGGCAGGTTGTGCAGAAAGTTGATGAACGTCTGCTTCAGATTCTCAAAATCACCCTGATACGTGTCCATATGGTCGGCTTCGATATTGGTCACGATCGCCGCCATCGGCTGCAAATGCAGGAAAGACGCATCGCTTTCGTCCGCTTCTGCAATCAGGTAGCGGCTGGATCCCAGTCGCGCGTGCGTGCCTGCCGCTTTCACCAGTCCGCCGTTAACGAAGGTGGGGTCCAGACCGGCTTCCGCGTAAATACTGGTCACCATCGCCGTCGTCGTCGTTTTACCGTGAGTTCCCGCCACAGCAATGCCATGACGAAACCGCATCAGTTCCGCCAGCATTTCGGCCCGGCGGATCACCGGAATACGCGCTTCCTTCGCGGCAATGATTTCCGGGTTGTCGCCGGAAATGGCGCTGGAAACGACCACTACGCTCGCGCCGTTCACATTTTCCGGACGGTGGTGGAAATAGATCTGCGCGCCTAAATCACTCAGCTGCTGAGTAACGGCATTCGGTGCCAAATCGGAGCCGCTAATCTCATAGCCTTCATTAACCAGAACTTCGGCGATACCGCCCATGCCGGCACCACCGATGCCAACAAAGTGGATGTGCCGGACGCGATGCATCTCGGGCACGATTGAACGCAGTTTCGCCAGTTGTTGTGTATTCACTTTTACCTATCGCTACCTAATTGATCGCCGTCCTGTGTCCGGCGATGTCATGATTAATGTTGAACCGCTGCCACGTCTTGTGTACGCGCCGCCGCGACGACTTCCGCCGCAACGCGCTCGGTCGCATCAGGAATGGCGACCGATTGGGCCTTCTCGGCCATGTCGCGCAGCGTAGCGCGGTCCCAGCCGGCCAAGACATCGCTGACGGCGTCAACGCTGATCTGGGCCTGCTCGATAATTTTGGCCGCGCCCGCCTGTTCCAGCGGCAACGCGTTCCAGTACTGCTGCCGATCCTTATGTTGGAACGGCACGAAAAGCGCCGGCAAACCAGCGGCGGCGATCTCACTGACCGTCAGCGCCCCGGAACGGCAGACAACGACATCGGCCCAGGCATAAGCCTCGGCCATATCATCAATAAACTCGACCACGTTATGCTGCGGCTGTCCGGCTGCCGCATACGCTGCCTGCACGTCGGCTTGCGCGCCTTTACCAGTTTGATGCCAAAGGGTGATTCTGTCGCCCAGCGTGGCGGCCACGCCCGGCAACGTCTGATTCAATACCCGAGCGCCCTGGCTGCCGCCGATAACCAATACCCGGATAGGTCCGCTACGGTCAGCCAGGCGTTCCGCCGGTAACGGCAGCGCCAACACGTCAGTGCGCACAGGGTTTCCGACCACGGGCGCTTTAGGAAATGCGCCCGGAAACGCCTGCAGAACCGTTTTCGCAATACGCGACAGCCAGCGGTTGGTCAGCCCGGCGATGCCGTTCTGTTCATGCAACACAACCGGAATGCCGCACAGCCACGCCGCCAAACCGCCGGGACCGGACACATAGCCGCCCATGCCCAGCACGACGTCCGGCTGGTATTGGCGCATGATCGCCTGTGCCTGACGCACCGCGCGGAATATACGTACCGGCGCGCTGATCAACGCCTTAAGCCCTTTGCCGCGCAGACCGGAAATGCGGATAAAATCAATCTCAATCCCGTGCTTCGGCACCAAATCGGCTTCCATACGGTCAGCGGTGCCCAACCAGCGCACCTGCCATCCCTGCGCCATCAGATGATGCGCCACGGCCAATCCGGGGAACACATGGCCCCCGGTTCCGCCCGCCATCACCATCAAACGCTTGCCTTCGCCACTCATCGGGCACTCCTCGTAAACGCCTGCGCTTTCGTCAGACGCGTCTCATAATCTATGCGTAACAGCAGTACGATGGCGGTCGACATAATCAACAGACTGGACCCCCCGTAACTGACCAGCGGCAGGGTTAACCCTTTGGTCGGCAACATGCCCGCCGCGGCTCCCACATTGACCAATGTTTGGAAACTGAACCAAATGCCGATGGAACACGCCAGGAACCCTGAAAAGCGCTGATCGATCTGCAGCGCGCGGCGTCCAATCGACATCGCCCGAAAGGCGACGAAGAATATCATTAACAACGCTAAAACCACACCGATATAGCCCAGTTCTTCGCCTAAAATGGAGAAAATAAAGTCAGTGTGCGCTTCCGGCAGATATTCCAGTTTCTGAATCGAATTACCCAGTCCCTGCCCCCACACTTCGCCGCGTCCGAACGCCATCAGCGACTGCGTCAGCTGATAGCCGCTGCCGAACGGATCATCCCAAGGGTTCCAGAACGATGTCACACGGCGGATACGGTACGGTTCCGCAATAATCAGCAGACAGACCGCGAAAATGCCGCTGCCGATAATCGCCAGGAACTGCCAGAGTTTGGCGCCCGCCAGGAACAGCATGGCTAGCGTCGTAATAAACAACACCACGACGGTGCCGAGGTCAGGCTGCGCCAGCAGCAGCACCGCCAGCACCACCATCACGCCCATCGGTTTACAGAAGCCCCAGAAGTTGTTTCGCACCTCTTCGACTTTGCGCACCATGTAGCTGGAGAGGTAGCAGAACAGCGCCAGCTTCGACAACTCGGCAGGCTGTATGCGCAACGGCCCCAGCGAAATCCAGCGGGAGGCACCGTTGACCGAACTCCCGACGACCAAGACCACCAACAGCAGCACAATGGCCACCAGCAGCAGTACCGGGCTGTAACGCTGCCAGACTTCCATCGGCACTCGCATGGTGATCAGCGACAAACCGAACGCCAGCGCCAGATAGAGTCCGTCGCGCTTGGCGAACAGGAACGGGTCGCCAGCGAGGCGTTGTCCTACCGGCATGGAAGCGGAAGTCACCATCACGAAGCCGATGACCGCCAGTCCGAGCGTCAGCCACAGCAGCGTACGATCGTACAGCACGGCGCTGAGGTTATCGCTTTCGCGCGTCCCCATGACCCAGCGTCTCAATCGTTCCACTACTGCTCCTGCCATTTGCATCAGCCCAGTTCCTCCGCCAAACGTGCAAATTCATCGCCGCGCTGCTCAAAGCTGCGGAACTGATCCAGACTCGCGCAGGCTGGGGACAGCAAGACCACGTCGCCCGGGCTGACCTGCTGAGCAATGAGCGTCATCGCCTGCGCCAGGGTCTCGGTACGCTGAGCGACGTCAGGACGCAGCGCCGCCAGCAGATCGCCATCGCGACCGAAACAGTACAGCCGCACCTTATCGCCCTGAAGATAGGGCTTCAGCGGCGAGAAGTCGGCAGATTTGCCGTCTCCGCCCAGCAGCAGATGCAGCGTGCCGTCGATGCGCAAACCGCTCAGCGCCGCCTCGGTACTGCCGACGTTGGTCGCTTTCGAGTCGTTGATCCAGCGCACCTCGTTGCGATCCAGCACCAGTTGGAAACGATGCGCCAGACCGGTAAAGCCAGTGAGCGCGGCCAGCGCGGAAGCGCGCGGAATGCCCACCGTATCGGCCAGCGCCAACGCGGCGAGCGCATTGGTATAGTTATGCTGTCCGACCAATTTGATTTCACGCGTATTGATCACGCGCTCCCCATTAACCCGCAGCCAGGTTTCGCCCTGCTGCCGATTCAGGTGATAGTTGCCCACGTCCACGCCGAAGCTTAGACAGCGGTCGTCAGCCCCGCGCACCGGCATGGTCAGCGCATCATCGGCGTTCACCACGCAGACCGCGGCGTTTTCGTAAATGCGCAGCTTCGCGGCGCGGTACTGTTGCAGACCTAACGGATAACGGTTGGAATGATCTTCCGTCACATTCAGGATGGTGGCCGCCGCGGCATGCAGGCTACAGGTTGTTTCCAGCTGGAAGCTGGACAGTTCCAGCACGTACAGCTGGCACTCCTGCTTGAGCAATTCCAACGCGGGGACGCCGATGTTGCCGCCAACGCCTACCGACCAACCGGCCGCACGCGCCATATCTCCCACCAGCGTGGTGACGGTGCTTTTACCGTTCGATCCTGTAATCGCGACGATCGGCGCCTGCGCCTCGCGGCAAAACAGCTCGATATCGCCGACGATCTCAATGCCTGCCTCCGCAGCGTCGCATAATGCAGGCGTGGCCAGCGCGATACCGGGGCTGGCCACGATCAGGTCGGCGTCCATCAGCCAGTCTTCCTGTAAACCGCCCACATAACGTTCGACCTGCTCAGGCAGTTTATCCAGACCAGGCGGACTGACACGGGTATCCACCACGCGAGGCGTCACCCCGCGCGCAAGGAAGAAATCAACACAGGAGAGCCCGGTCAGGCCCAACCCGATAATGACGACTTTTTTACCCTGATAGTCCATGTCGTTACCGTACCTTCAGTGTGACGAGTCCAATGAGCACCAGCATCAGAGAAATAATCCAGAACCGCACAATCACGCGCGGTTCCGGCCAACCTTTAAGCTCATAGTGGTGATGAATCGGCGCCATGCGGAAAATCCGCTGGCCGCGCAGCTTAAAGGAGCCAACCTGCAGGATCACCGACAGCGTTTCGACCACGAACACGCCTCCCATGATCACCAGTAAAAATTCCTGACGCAGCAGCACGGCGATCGTCCCGAGCGCGCCGCCCAGCGCCAGCGAACCGACGTCGCCCATAAAGACCTGCGCCGGATAGGTGTTGAACCACAGAAACCCGAGTCCCGCGCCGACTATCGCCGTACACACCACCACCAGTTCGCTGGCATGGCGGATATACGGAATATGCAGATAGTTGGCGAAGTTCATGTTCCCCGTCGCCCACGCCACCAGCCCAAAGCCCGCGGCGACAAACACCGTCGGCATAATCGCCAGACCGTCCAGACCGTCAGTCAGATTGACGGCGTTGCTGGTGCCGACAATGACGAAATACGCCAGCACCACATACATCAACCCTAACTGCGGCATGATGTCTTTAAAGAACGGTACGACCAGCTGCGTCGCTGGCGTATCTTTGCCGATGGCATACATGGAAAAGGCGACGATCAGCGCCAACAGCGACTGCCAGAAATACTTCCAGCGCGCGATCAGCCCTTTAGTGTCTTTACGTACAACCTTGCGGTAGTCGTCCACGAATCCGACGATGCCGTAGCCCAGCAGTACCAGCAACACGCACCAGACGTAAGGGTTAGACAGGTTGACCCACAGCAGAACGGAAATCGTGATCGAAGCCAGTATCATCACGCCGCCCATCGTCGGCGTACCGCGTTTGCTGAAGTGCGACTCCGGCCCTTCGCTGCGAACGACCTGACCAATCTGTAAACGCTGTAACCAAGCAATCAAATGCGGCCCCATCCAGAGCGAGATCACCAACGCAGTCAGCAGGCTGACGATGGCTCGAAACGTCAGGTAGGAAAAGACGTTGAAGCCGGAATAAAATTTGACCAATTGTTCGGCCAGCCACACTAACATGTTGCCTTCTCCTGTAATGCGCGTACTACCTGCTCCATCGCAGCGCTGCGTGAGCCTTTTATTAAAATGGTAATCACTGTGTGTTCCGCCAACAGCGCCCGAAGACGGTCGACCACGGCGGCTTTATCCTGAAAATGTTCACCCTGCCCGCTGGCCTGGCTAATCCATTCGCTCAACGTGCCGACGCTCAGCACCAGGTCGATACCAGCGATTCGTGCCGCCTCGCCGACCTGACGGTGACAGGCTTCTGCTTCCTGCCCCAACTCCGCCATGTCACCGACGACCAGTACCCGATAACCCGGCATGTCCGCCAGCACCTGCACCGCCGCCGTCAGAGAACCCACGTTGGCGTTGTAGCTGTCGTCGAGCACCCGTTGTTCACCGCCCAGAGAGAGCGGGAACAAACGCCCCGGCACCGCCTGAAGCTGCGCCAGCCCAGATTTCACGTCCTCCAGCGATGCACCGACGGACATCGCCAGCGCCGCAGCCGCCAGCGCGTTGGCGATGTTGTGTTTACCCGGCAACGGTAACGTGACCTCAACCTCGCCGATCGGGCTGTGCAGGGTGAACGTCGTCCCCTGCGCTTGCACCGCGACATCGCTGGCGAAGAAGTCCACATCCTCTGCGGCTTCCGGCGAAAAACGCCAGACGGTTTTCTGCGTCAGCGTCGTTTGCCAATGCGGCCAGTCATTGCTGTCGGCGTTAAGAATGGCAACGCCATCAGCGGGCAGACCGTTGAAGATTTCGCCCTTAGCCTGCGCAACACCGGCCAGCGACCCGAACCCTTCCAGATGCGCCGCCGCAATATTGTTGACCAGCGCCGTTTCCGGCCGCGTGAGATCGGCGGTGTAGGCAATCTCGCCGATGTGGTTCGCGCCCAGCTCAATGACGGCGAAATCATGTTCCGGCGTCAGTCGAAGCAGCGTCAACGGTACGCCGATGTCGTTATTCAGATTACCGGCGGTATACAGGACATTGCCGCACTGCCGCAGAATCGCCGCGGTCATCTCTTTGACCGACGTCTTGCCGGACGAACCGGTCAGGGCGACGACGCGGGCCGACGATTGCTGCCGTACCCAGGCAGCCAGCGCGCCGAGCGCCAGCCGCGTATCCTTAACAATGAGCTGCGGCGCCGAAACGGGTAAGCGCTTACTCACCACCAGTGCTGCCGCGCCCTGACTTATCGCATTCTCGGCATAGTCATGGGCATCGAATTTCTCGCCCTGCAACGCCACAAACAGGCAGCCTTCCGTCAGATGACGGGTGTCCGTCGAGACGGCGTCGATCGCCAGATCGTCCCCTTCCAGACGGGCGTCTAATACGTTCGCCAATTGGCTCAGCGTTACGCGAATCATGCCACCACTCCCAACAGGCGTGCGACCGTCATGCGGTCGGAGTAATCCAGCCGCTGATTGCCCACGATCTGATAATCTTCGTGACCTTTACCGGCCACCAGCACCACATCATCCGGTCCGGCATGCATTACCGCGCTGCTGACCGCCGCTGCTCGACCTTCAATCGTCTGCGCTCGTCCGGCGTCCATCAGGCCGCTCAGGATATCTTTGACGATAGCCTGCGGCGCTTCGCTGCGCGGATTGTCGTCCGTCACGATGACCCGGTCGGCCAGCTGTTCCGCTACCGCTCCCATAAGTGGGCGCTTACCTCTATCGCGATCGCCCCCGCAGCCGAACACGCACCAGAGCTGCCCCTGACAGTGCAGTCTTGCCGCCTCCAGCGCTTTTTCCAGCGCGTCGGGCGTGTGGGCGTAATCAACGACTACGGTGGGTTTCCCTTCGGCATGGAAGACTTCCATCCGACCGCACACCGGCTGGATCGCCGTCGCCGTTTCAGCCAACGACTCCAGCGGATAGCCCAGCGCCAGCAGCGTCGCCAGCGCCAGCATAATGTTACTGACGTTGAACTCGCCCATCAGGCGGCTATGGATCATAGCCGGACCCCAACTGGAGTCCACCTGCGCGGTGAAACCGCTGTCATGATATTCAACGCGGGTCGCCTGCAGCCAACGGCTCCGACCCTCTGGCCGCGCTGAGCCCAGCGTCACGGCCACCGCATCAGGAAGCCGACTCAACCAGCGTCGACCCACTTCGTCGTCCGCATTGATAATCGCTTCACCGACCTGATGTTCCGCGAAGAGCGCCCATTTGGCCTCTTCGTAATGCGCCATGTCGCCGTGATAGTCGAGATGGTCGCGGCTCAGGTTGGTAAATACCGCGGCGGCGAAAGGCAGCGCGGCAACGCGATGCTGCACCAGTCCGTGGGAAGAGACTTCCATGGCGGCAAACGTCGCGCCCGCATCTACCAATTGGCTAAGCGTCTGCTGTACGCCGATGGCCGATCCCGTGGTGTTTTCCGCCGGGGTTTCCCGACCCAGCAAACCATTGCCGATGGTACCCATGACCGCGCTGGTTTCGCCCAGCGCCTGGCTCCACTGCGCCAGCAGCTGGCTGGTGGTCGTTTTGCCGTTGGTGCCGGTCACGCCGACCAGACGGAGTCTCTCTGCGGGCTGGCGGTAGAAACGTCCCGCCAGCGCCGAAAGCCGCTGATTAAGCTCATCCAGATAAATCACCGGCACGCCGTGCTTTTCACACACGGTGCCTTCCGGATTTTCCTCATCCGCTTGGGCGATCACCGCAGCCACACCTTGAGCGATGGCCTGCGCAATATAGCGTCGCCCGTCGGTTTGATGTCCGACGATGGCGACAAAAACGTCGCCCGCCGCGGCAATGCGGCTGTCCAGCGTCATGTCCCGCAGCGCGCGCTCGGGAACGTTGGCAACCCACGGCGCCAGCAAATCGTGCAAATTACGATCTGTCACCTGAGCCCTCTTTTCGGTTAATAACGAATTCATTTTTCTCCCCCGTCGCCAGGGCATCCGGCTCGATGTTCATGGTGCGAAGCACGCCGCCCATGATGGCGCCGAAGACCGGCGCGGAGACCGCACCGCCATAGTATTTCCCGGCCTGCGGGTCATTGATGACCACGACCAGCGCGAAGCGAGGATTACTGGCCGGGGCAACACCGGCGGTGTAAGCGATGTATTTGTTGATGTACTTGCCGTCCGGCCCGACTTTCTTGGCCGTACCGGTCTTGATGGCAATGCGATAGCCTTTGATGGCGGCTTTCGAGCCGCCGCCGCCCGGCAGCGCGACGCTCTCCATCATGTGCACCACGGTGCGTACG
The DNA here is from genome assembly GCF_003515985.1 of Lonsdalea britannica. Lineage (GTDB taxonomy): Bacteria > Pseudomonadota > Gammaproteobacteria > Enterobacterales > Enterobacteriaceae > Lonsdalea > Lonsdalea britannica. The sequence goes on from NZ_CP023009.1 coordinate 520,175, forward strand.
ATGTTTTCAGGGAAAATACGTTCTCCCGGCACCGGCGGGTCGACTTTGGTAATGGAAAGAGGGCGATAGACGCCGAAGCTGCCGATTGTGGCGTACATCCTGGCCAGCTGCAGCGGCGTGACCATCAGACCGTAGCCGAACGAGAAGGTCGCGCGTTCGATATCCGCCCAGCGCTGGCGGTGAGGAAACAGCCCTGAACTTTCGCCGACCAGCCCGAGGTTGGTGGGCTTGCCCAGACCAAAGCGAGAGTAAGTATCCACTAACACCGAAGAAGGCATCGCCAGCGACAGTCGTGATACGCCGACGTTACTCGATTTCTGCAGTACGCCCGTCAACGTCAGTTCGTTGTAGCGCGCTACGTCTTTGATTTCATGTCCGTTGATGTAATACGGCAGCGTATTTAGCACGCTGTTCTCTTTCACCACGTTGCGCTGTAGCGCGGACATCACCACCATCGGCTTCACGGTGGAACCCGGTTCGAAGATATCGGTGATGGCGCGGTTACGGATAACGTCGTTGGTGGTGCCGGACAGGTTGTTCGGGTTGTAAGACGGGCTATTGGCCATCGCCAGCACTTCGCCAGTGTTGACGTCAACCAGCACGGCAGTGCCGGACTCCGCCTTGTTGAAAGCGACGGCGTTATTCAACTCACGATAAACGAGCGCCTGCAGGCGTTCGTCGATGCTCAACATCAGGTTGTGCGCGGCCTGGCTGTCGACGGAGGAGATATCTTCAATCACGCGCCCGAATCGGTCTTTTCGTACGGTACGTTCGCCCGGTTGGCCGGTCAGCCAACGGTCGAAACTCTTCTCGACGCCTTCGATGCCCTGCCCGTCGATGTTGGTAAAACCGATCAAATGAGATGTCACCGGACCTGAAGGGTAGTAGCGACGGGACTCCTGACGCAGATTGATGCCCGGCAGCTTCAGTTTGTGAATGTATTCGCCGATAGCGGGGTTGATCTGACGCGCCAGATAAACGAAACGGCCGTTGGGGTTGGCGTTGACCTTGGTGGAGATTTGATCGAGCGGCATCTCCAGCGCGTCGGCCAGCGCTTTCCAGCGCGTATCGAGCGTGATGCCGCCGTGGTCGTTCACTTCCTTGGGATCGGCCCAGATAGCATTGACCGGGACGCTCACCGCCAGCGGACGACCCGCGCGATCGCTAATCATTCCGCGCGCGGTGGGCACTTCCTGCACGCGCAGAGAGCGCATGTCGCCTTCGCGCACCAGTTTATCCGGCGCAATGACCTGCAGATAGGCGGTACGCAGCATCAGGCCGACCAGACAGATCAGAATCCCCCCGCAAAGCAACGCAAAACGCCAGCTGACGAAGCTGGCATGTTCTTCCTGACGTTTCAACCTTCCGGTGCGTGCGGGTTTCATTTATTGAGTAATAACCTGTCAGTTCATTGTTTAACCACAATATTTTCCTGCGAAGGATCGACGTGTCCCATGTAGAGTTTTTCTATCGCGTTCTGCTCGACACGGCTATGGTCGCCCAGCGCATTCTCTTCCAGAATCAGGTTGCGCCATTCGATATCCAGCGCATCCCGTTCCAGCAGCAGGCGCTCGCGTTCTGCTGTCAGCAGACGAGTACGATGCGCCGTCGTCACTACGAGTACGGCCGAAATCAAAACAGCGACCAGCAACAGCAGCGGCAGTTTGCCGTGCCGCAGCAGATCTTCTGCAATGACGCCAGCCAACGAGTGACGTTCGTGCCCGATCATGAGGACAATCTCTCAGCGAAACGCAGTACGGAACTACGCGCGCGCGGGTTCTCCGCGACTTCAGCGTCGGACGGCTTCATTTTTCCTGCGATCTTCAGGGTTCTTCCCCCCTGTTCGCGGAGCTGCTCTTCCGTCAACGGCAGACCGGCAGGTACCTGCGGCCCACGGCTGTTATGACGGATAAAACGCTTCACGATGCGGTCTTCCAACGAGTGGAAGCTGATCACCGACAGTCGACCTTCGGGCGCGAGGACATCCAACGCGCCGTTGAGCGCACGTTCAATCTCTTCGAGTTCACTGTTGATATAGATACGGATGGCCTGGAAAGAGCGCGTTGCCGGGTGTTTGTGCTTTTCACGAATCGGACTGGCGGCGGCAATCAGCTCGGCCAGCTCTTTCGTGCGCGTCATCGGTTCAGTCTGATTACGCTCAACGATGGCGCGAGCAATACGGCGAGCGAAACGTTCTTCGCCAAAGGTCTTGAGAACCCAGGCGATATCTTCCGCTTCCGCTTTCATCAGCCATTCGGCGGCAGAAACGCCGCGGGTAGGATCCATACGCATGTCGAGCGGGCCGTCACGCATAAAGGAGAAACCGCGCTCCGGATCGTCGAGCTGAGGCGACGAGACGCCGAGATCCAGCAGTACGCCGTTGATTTTCCCCGTCAGCCCGCGCTCTTCAACGTATTCAGCAATGGAAGAGAAAGGACCGTGGATGATAGAGAAGCGCGCATCGTCAATGTCGCTGGCGGCGGCGATAGCTTGAGGATCGCGATCGATTGCCAGCAGGCGACCCTCCGGCCCCAAATGGGACAGAATCAGACGGGAGTGACCGCCGCGGCCAAACGTACCGTCAATGTAAATACCGTCGCCGCGAATGTTCAGGCCGTTGACGGCCTCATCCAACAGCACGGTCGTGTGTTTAAAAGTTTCTGTCATGACTATAGAGATAAGTCCTGCAATCGATCAGATAGCGGTTCCTGAGTCGATTGTTCAGATTCGATGTCTTCCTTGACTTGTCGATACCAGGTCTGTTCATCCCACAGTTCAAACTTGTTGAACTGCCCGACCAGCATCACTTCTTTTGTAAGTTTTGCATGTTGCCGCAGCGTGGACGCGATTAATAAACGCCCGGCACCATCCATTTGGCACTCACTGGCGTGTCCCAGCAGCAAACGCTGAACGCGACGTTCGGCGGGATTCATGCTCGACAGGCGAGAGAGCTTCTGTTCGATGATTTCCCACTCAGGCAAGAGATAAAGCAGTAGACATGGCTGGTGGAGGTCAATGGTACAAACCATTTGCCCCTGCGCTTCCTCGTTCAGTACGTCCCGGTATCGGGTCGGAACGGCGAGCCGTCCTTTACTGTCGAGATTGACCAGACTTGCCCCACGAAACATGGTTGTATTTAGCCCTTCATGCCATTTTCTACCACTTTGCCCCACAAATTCCCACGATTCAGAGTTTACGGAGGGGAGGAAAACCTTGTCAAGCAAGTACGGAAGTGGGCAGGCATTATTTTCGGTGACTTTACGCGGGGGAAAAACAGTTAAAAAAACACCAGTAAAAAATAATGAGTATTAAGGCTGTGATTATTTAAGAGAAATTATCCGGGCCTCAACGAACGCGTGAAAGATATACGCTTTACCCGCTAATGAAATATTATTTTCACAGCCACATATCGTTACGTATTTTTTATTTTCGGAAAAACCCAAGTTTCTCGTCAAACCCTGATTTGTCAGTATTTTTCGACAATCCCTTTTGCCAAAAAAGAAGGGTCTTAAATCTTCGATGCGGTTTTGAATTGTAAAAATAAATTTTTTAATGAGAAAAACACAATGTTTTCTATTGAGAATGTTTTATCAACGAAGACGTCCACGCTCCCGCGCAGTTTATCAGATGCAGAAAGACTGTTTATATTTACAGTATCAATGTCTCATGCCTGTCTAATAATAATCAGCTGGGTCTGAAGCTGAGCCGTTTGTATATAATAGAAAGTCAGACAACATTTCTCACATCGCCCTCCTCATTTACAGACGCAATGCTTTGTTTTAAATCACCATTTACATCATTGGCATAATAATAAAATGCCAATAACTATTTATACGAATAAACCAGCTTTAAATACCAAAAAAAACAATAAAATAAAAATTTATCGCTACTCTATAAATTATATCCAGTGATGTAGACTATTAAAAAGGCAATGACGCGAAATAAAACACCGATAAACTTAGGTGTTTCTGTTTCTATCCCCGACGCACTGGAGCCTATCGGCATGTTCACCTCCTTCTTACGCCTACGCAACGCGCTGGCTGACATCGTTGCCATGGTGATTTACTGTTTCGTTACGGGCATGGCGATTGAGATATTGATTTCAGACATGTCGTTCCAGCAGTCACTCTCTTCACGCCTGCTTTCCATTCCGGTCAATATGGTGATTGCGTGGCCTTATGGCATCTACCGCGATCGCATCGTAGCTTTCGCCCACAGTTTGGCGCCCCAATCCTGCCGAAGCAAAAACGTCGCTGATCTTATTGCCTATGTGAGTTTTCAGTCGCCGGTTTATATGGCTATTTTGCTCAGCATTGGCGCCAACGCCTCGCAAATTGCGACGGCCGTAGGGAGTAATGCCGTGATATCGATGGTCATGGGCGTGGCCTACGGTTATTTCCTGGAATATTGCCGTCAGCTGTTCCGCGTATCCCGCAAAAGTCCGGAACGACTTGCGACGCATTAAATGACCGGCAGGAAATGGCGTAAAACGGTAAAAGTTTTTTATAAAAGGGGACTTTTCTTAGGAGAAAACTTGGAAATAACGCGTTCTGAGTAAAAATTCGGAAAGAGATATCCAAATGACGTGTCATAAATGGCGATGATCATGGCGGGAATAACAGGAACTGCCGGAAAGATATCGACCCGGCAATTCCCTGTCGGCTTAACGACGGCTTAACGAACCTCGGCGATAAAGGCTGCGACGAATACGATACAGCCCCGCCTTCGGCCTGCGCGGTTCATCCAGACTCGCCAGCACCAGCTCCAGTACCCGTTCGGCCACTTCCCGATGACGCTGGGCGACGGACAACACCTGGCACTCCAGGAAATCCAGCAGCTCATTATCGCCGAAGGTGGCGATAGCCAGATTGTTAGGCAAACGCCCGCTTTGCTTCAGAGTCACGTCCATCACGCCCTGCAACAGCGGGAACGAGGTGGTGAACAGCGCCTCCGGCATCGGATTGTGCTGCAAATAGTCCGTGAATATCGCCGCCGCCGCGCTACGTTCGTAGCTGTTCGCATAGAGATATTGCACCTGACGGGGGTCGCTCTCCCAGGCCTGACGAAAACCTTGTTCACGCAGGAAGCTGACGGAGAGCTCTGGCAACGCCCCCAGATACAGCACCCGTTCAGCCGGAATGTTGCGCAGCTCTTGCGCCAGCATTTCCGCATCTTCCATATCCGCTCCCACCACGCTGGTGAAGTGCTCGCGATCCAGGGCACGATCCAACGCGATAATCGGCAAAGGATCTTTCACCCAACGCTGATAGAACGGATGTTCCGGAGGGAGCGACGTGGACACGATAATGGCATCGACCTGACGCTGCAGAAGATGTTCGATACAGCGCATTTCGTTATCGGGCTGATCTTCCGAACAAGCAATCAGTAATTGATAGCCGCGCTGGCGCGCCTGACGTTCCAGATAGTTGGCGATACGGGTATAGCTGGTATTTTCCAAATCGGGGATAACCAGACCGATAGAACGCGTTCGCCCGGCACGCAACCCGGCAGCCACGGCGTTTGGATGATAATTGTGTTCCCGTACCACAGCCATGACCTTTTCAACGGTCTTATCGCTCACGCGATACTGTTTCGCCTTTCCGTTGATGACATAACTGGCCGTCGTACGCGAAACCCCCGCAAGACGCGCAATTTCATCCAGTTTCACTGGTAACCCCTTAATAAGTCAGATAATGAAGAATTAATGGAATGATAGCCATAAACTAACCAGGGATATCTGTTCGATCTAACCGCATAACTTTCCGGTCAGCAACCGCTTTTATCACAGTATGATGACACGCATAGACTATTTAGTATTGCCCTGGTCCCGCCGGGGCTGCGCCGGGTTATAACGGTAGCCCAACGCCCTCCCTTCGGATCAACGCATTGAGCGCATCAATCCCTACTCATGTCTTGTCCACGATATTCTCGGAAACAATCCATCCTCATGCATAGGTGAAAACGACGTCGCCAGCCTGAAAAAACCGTCGAACGCATTTTTCTGACAAAATTCCCCGCTCGGTCGATTTTTTTATTCGCGTCAAAAGACGTTTTAAACGCGGATTTTCGAGGGATAACGTCCGGGCATTTTTGCCCCTCACAAACGCGGACGCATTAACATAATGTCAGTTAATGCAGCAGGCAAACCACGCACATTTCACACGCTTGCACGCATTCGGGGAATTCTCTGCCAAAAGCACTTTTACTACGTTAAAACTCCAAAAGAATTGGCCTTGGTCTGAAAATATTCCACGACCTTGAAACAGGTCAGCAAAAAATATTATCGGCGCTTATCCCTTTTTCTGCTCGAAAATGCCCTGTTTTTATCTTTGATGCGGCGATACCACCTGCTCAAGCATTCAGCATATCAAGCAATGGGGTCGTCTATTTTTAAGACGACTTAGACCGATTTTATCGCCGAAATCAGGCCGAGAAATCCCGCTTTGCCGCAAAAATCAAACGTTGACATACCCACAGTATTCAAGTACCAATAATAGAGAAGCAATTGACTAACAAACATTGGAAGATAATCAGCATGTCTCACTTCGCTAAACTACTAGGCCTACTACTCATCGCATCCAATATGCGCGGTATGCCGGTGGGCGAAATTCACAGCTGATTTTCACGCCACACCTTCAAGAAACCCGCGCCGTTGCGCGGGTTTTTTTTTACTCGCCGGGCGTCAGAATTAACAAGACAAAGGAACCAGAGCGATGAGCCAAGAAGTGATTATTTTCGATACCACATTGCGTGATGGTGAGCAGGCGCTGCAGGCCAGTCTGAGCGTTAAGGAAAAGATTCAAATCGCCATGGCGCTGGAACGCATGGGTGTCGATGTGATGGAAGTCGGCTTCCCGGTCTCTTCGCCTGGTGACTTTGATTCCGTTCAGTCCATCGCCCGGCAGATCAAAAACAGCCGCGTCTGCGCGCTGGCCCGATGTGTAGAGAAGGATATCGACGTCGCGGCGGAAGCCCTGAAAGTGGCTGAAGCCTTCCGAATTCATACCTTCATCGCCACCTCGCCGATGCATATCGCCACCAAGCTGCGCAGTACGCTGGACGACGTGGTTGAGCGCGCGACCTATATGATCAAACGCGCTCGTAACTACACCGACGACGTCGAGTTCTCCTGTGAAGATGCCGGACGAACGCCGATTGACGATCTGAGCCGTGTGGTGGAAGCCGCGATCAACGCTGGCGCCCGCACTATCAACATTCCAGATACCGTCGGCTACACCCTGCCCCATGAATTCGGCAACATCATCGCTTCTCTGTATCAACGCGTTCCCAACATCGACAAAGCCATCATCTCCGTGCATACCCATGACGATCTCGGTCTGGCGGTCGGCAATGCCATGGCGGCAGTCAACGCGGGCGCCCGTCAGGTCGAAGGGACACTGAACGGCATCGGCGAACGCGCCGGTAACTGTGCGCTGGAAGAAGTCATCATGGCGATCAAAGTACGTCAGAAGCTGATGAATCTGCACACCAACATCAACCATCAGGAAATTTACCGCACCAGCCAGATGGTCAGTAAGATCTGCAACATGCCGATCCCGGCTAACAAAGCCGTCGTGGGCGCTAACGCCTTCGCCCACTCTTCTGGCATTCATCAGGACGGCGTTCTGAAGAATCGTGAAAACTACGAAATCATGACCCCGGAATCCATCGGCCTGAAGGAAGTGCAACTGAACCTGACGTCGCGCTCAGGCCGTGCCGCTGTGAAGCACCGCATGGAAGAGATGGGCTATAAGGAATGCGACTACAACCTGGACGATCTGTACACCGCGTTCCTGAAACTGGCGGACAAAAAAGGCCAGGTGTTTGATTACGATCTGGAAGCGCTGGCGTTTATTAACAATAAGCAAGAAGACGCCGCCCTCTACCGTCTGGATTATTTCAGCGTACAATCAGGCTCCAGCGTCATGGCCACCGCCTCGGTCAAACTGGCCTGCGGCGAAGAAATTAAATCTGAAGCCGCCACCGGCAACGGCCCGGTCGACGCCGTCTACAAAGCCATCAACCGTATCACCGGTTTCGATATCAGTCTGGTTCAGTACCAGCTGTCCGCCAAAGGTCACGGTAAAGAAGCGCTGGGCCAGGTGGACATCGTCGTCGAATATCAGAACCGCCGCTTCCACGGCGTGGGTCTGGCGACGGATATCGTCGAATCCTCCGCGAACGCCATGGTGAACGTGTTGAACAATATTCAGCGTGCGCAGATGGTTGAAAAGGAATTACTGCGTTTGCAGCAGCAGAACAACAAACAAAATAGTCAGGAAACAGTGTGATGAACAAAAGCTACCATATCGCCGTACTGCCTGGTGACGGCATCGGCCCGGAAGTCATGGCTCAGGCATACAAAGTGCTGGAAGCCGTACGCCAACGTTTTGGTTTGAACATAACGACCAGCGAATATGACATCGGCGGCGCCGCTATTGACCGTCAGGGCACGCCGCTGCCGAAAGACACCATTACCGGCTGCGAGCAGGCGAGCGCGATTCTGTTTGGCTCCGTCGGCGGTCCGAAATGGGAACATTTGCCACCGGCAGAACAGCCTGAGCGCGGCGCATTGCTGCCGCTGCGTAAACACTTCAGCCTGTTCAGCAACCTGCGCCCGGCGCGTTTGTACCAGGGACTGGAAGCGTTCTGTCCGCTGCGCGAAGATATCGCGGCGAAAGGCTTCGACATTCTGTGCGTACGCGAGCTGACCGGCGGGATCTATTTCGGCCAGCCGAAAGGCCGCGAAGGCAGCGGCAAGGATGAACGCGCTTTCGATACCGAGATCTATCACCGTTTCGAAATCGAACGCATCGCCCGTATCGCCTTCGAATCCGCACGTAAACGCCGCCATATCGTGACGTCCATCGACAAAGCCAACGTGTTGCAGAGCAGCATTTTGTGGCGTGAAGTCGTCACAGAAATCGCCAAAGATTACCCGGATGTGAAGCTGAACCATATGTACATCGATAACGCCACGATGCAGATGATCAAAGATCCTGCGCAGTTCGACGTGGTGCTGTGCTCCAACATCTTCGGTGACATTCTGTCCGACGAATGCGCCATGATCACCGGCTCCATGGGCATGCTGCCATCCGCCAGCCTGAACGAATCTGGTTTCGGGCTGTACGAACCCGCTGGCGGTTCCGCACCGGATATCGCAGGTAAAGACATCGCCAACCCGATTGCACAAATCCTGTCCGCCGCTCTGCTGCTGCGTTACAGCCTGGGTGAAGATGCCGCCGCCTCCGCCATTGAGCAGGCGGTCAATCATGCGCTGGAAGCTGGCTACCGTACGGGCGATTTGGCTCGCGACGGCAAAGCCATCGGCACCAGTGAAATGGGTGACGTGATTGCCCGTTATGTCGCGGAAGGGGTGTAATCATGGGTAAAACGTTATATCAGAAATTATTCGATGCGCACGTCGTGTACGAAGCGGAAAACGAAACGCCGCTGCTGTATATCGACCGTCATCTGGTGCATGAAGTGACCTCGCCTCAGGCGTTCGACGGTCTGCGTGCGAAAGGACGTCAGCTGCGTCAGCCCGGCAAAACCTTCGCCACGATGGATCACAACGTCTCCACCCAGACTCGCGACATCAACGCGAGCGGCGAGATGGCCCGTATTCAGATGCAGGAGCTGATCAAAAACTGCCAGGCGTTCGGCGTTCAGCTGTACGACCTGAACCATCCTTATCAGGGTATTGTTCACGTGATCGGTCCTGAGCAGGGTATGACGCTGCCGGGCATGACCATCGTCTGCGGCGACTCCCACACGGCTACCCACGGCGCGTTCGGTTCGCTGGCATTCGGCATCGGGACGTCCGAAGTTGAACACGTCATGGCGACGCAGACCCTGAAACAAGGCCGCGCGAAAACCATGAAAATCGAAGTGACCGGCGATGCGGCTCCGGGCATCACAGCCAAAGACATCGTATTGGCGATCATCGGCAAAACCGGCAGCGCTGGCGGCACCGGGCATGTGGTCGAGTTTTGCGGCAAGGCTATCCAAGCGCTGAGCATGGAAGGCCGTATGACCCTGTGCAACATGGCGATTGAGATGGGTGCGAAAGCCGGTCTGGTCGCCCCGGATGAAACGACGTTTGCCTACCTGAAAGGTCGTCAGTTCTCGCCGAAAGGCGAAGAATGGGAAAACGCCGTCGAATACTGGAAGACCATGAAGTCAGACGCGGATGCGCAGTTCGACAGCGTCGTCACGCTGAACGCCGCCGACATCGCCCCGCAGGTCACCTGGGGCACCAACCCCGGTCAAGTGATCGGCGTGAATCAGGCCATCCCGGCACCGGAATCCTTCAACGATCCGGTTGAGCGCGCCTCTGCCGAGAAAGCGCTGAATTACATGGGTCTGAAAGCGGGTATCAAACTGACCGACGTCGCCATCGACAAAGTCTTCATCGGCTCCTGCACCAACTCGCGGATTGAAGATCTGCGCGCTGCGGCCGCTATTGCCAAAGGCCGCAAAGTGGCTGCGGGCGTGCAGGCAATGGTCGTTCCCGGCTCTGGTCCGGTAAAAGCGCAGGCAGAAGAGGAAGGTCTGGACAAGATCTTTATCGAAGCGGGCTTCGAATGGCGCCTGCCTGGCTGCTCAATGTGTCTGGCGATGAACAACGACCGTCTGAATCCGGGCGAGCGTTGTGCTTCCACCAGCAACCGCAACTTCGAAGGTCGTCAGGGTCGTGCCGGACGGACTCATCTGGTCAGCCCCGCAATGGCCGCCGCGGCTGCGGTGACCGGGCGTTTCGCCGACATTCGTGAACTGAACTGAGAGGGATAACCCATGACTAAATTTACTCAACATACTGGTCTGGTCGTCCCGCTGGACAACGCCAACGTCGATACCGATGCCATCATTCCCAAGCAGTTTCTGCAGAAGGTCACCCGCACCGGTTTCGGTCAGCACCTGTTCAATGACTGGCGTTTTCTGGATGACGCAGGCCAGCAGCCTAATCCTGAATTTGTGCTGAACCAGCCTCGTTACAAAGGCGCCAGCATCCTGCTGACCCGTGAAAACTTCGGCTGCGGTTCATCCCGCGAACATGCGCCTTGGGCGCTGACCGACTACGGCTTCAGCGTGGTGATCGCGCCGAGCTTCGCCGATATTTTCTACGGCAACGCCTTGAATAACCAGCTGCTGCCGGTGCGGCTGAGCGACGCCGACGTCGACGAACTGTTTGCCCTGGTGGAAAACAATGAAGGCATGACTTTCACCGTCGATCTGGAAGCTCAAATCGTGAAAGCAGGCGATAAAAGCTATTCGTTTGAAATCGATAGTTTTCGCCGCCACTGCATGATCAACGGTCTGGATAACATCGGCCTGACGCTGCAACACGAAGCGGCGATTGCCCGCTACGAGGAAACGCAGCCGACATTCCTGCGCTAAGCCTCACCGTGTCATGATGCTCAGGGCTCGCTTCGGCGGGCCTTTTTTTTACCGCTCCCGACGCGGCCCCTGACACCAGTAAGCCATAAACGCCATCGACTCGCGCGCAACGCCCCGCTCGCCCACCAGATATCGCCGTAAGGCTTTCACCACCGATGATTCAGCGGCCACCCAGCCGAAAAACTGTCCGTGCTGACTCTCCGCCCTTTCCCACAACAGCTCGTCTTCCGGGACGTCCGATAACTCAACGACGGGAGGCTCGTTTTGGGTCTGCGACAAGAGAAGCTCATCGCGCACCGCATCCAACAGACGCTCGCCGTGGTTTGCTCCGCTTTCTTCGCGCGGCAACCAATGGATGTCGGCGAAGGTGAAATGGCTGAAATCCAGACAGTCGGCGCGCAGAGGCAGTTCGATAAAGGCCTGCACCTGTGGCGGCGACGCCAGCCCGGCCAACTGCTCCAGAATCCCCTTTACGGCGGGAAATGCGGTTTCATCGGCGATCAGCAGCACCCGACGGGTCTGTTCGGTAGGACACCATTCATAACCGCCTTGGCTGTTCTCCGAGGCGGCGCAGGGCGCCACTACCTGAAGGCGAGCGCCCGGCTCGGCGCTCATCGCCCACGATGACGCCGGGCCTTCCGTACCGTGGATGACGAACTCCACCTCCAGCTCCCCCGCTGCCGCATTAAGACGACGGAGGGTATAGGTTCGCGCAATGGGACGCTGGCGTTTTGGCAACGCCAGTAGCTCGGCATACCAGTTAGCGACATCCGGCAATTGAGACGGCGTACCATCAATGGCGGGGAACAGGAGTTTGATGCGCTGATCGGGCGCGCCGGTGGTCATCTCGCGAACCGACTCACCGCTGAAAACACAGCGCATCATCGACGGGCTCAGCGTCTGTTTACGCGCTAATGCCACCTCGAAAATCTTGTACTCTTTCGATCCCGCCATGCTCATTCCTCTGGTTTTTCACCGTGTCCGAACGAGGAATGTTAGCATTCAACTGATAATGAGAACAATTATTGATACAGGGATTTACAGAAGGTGGTCACGGCTTCGCAGCGTGAGGTGAAGGTGAGAAATGTGGGCGTTCAAAACGGGTCTGATGGGGGAGATGACTAAAGAAATGGCATTCATCACGTTGCGATCAATGCCATTGTTTTGATGGAATTAGCGCAGCATTGCGCCCGCTAACGACGCCATCAATGCGGACATAACAAATATAGAGAAAAATACCGAGATCAGAGCCAGAACGAAGGCAAACAGACCAGCTCTGTTCCAGCTATTCTGTACGCGTTTAAACGTCTCGACATCATCATAATCGGCGTTCTGCCAGGCCCACTCGTTACCCTTGAAGCCACACACAAACACCCAAACGATATTCAACAGAGGAACAAAGCACAGCAGCGGCAGGTAAGTTTTGTTGCCCACGCCCCAGATGACGTTGAACATAAATGCGCCCCAGTTCCATCCTTTTACTTCTCTTGGTACTGCTTTTCCATATTCGGCCATGTGTGAGTTTTCCTTTCAAAATATGACAAAATAAATCGCAGCGGACAATACAACGGGCACCATTTAAGCTTCAACTATTTTGTGGTGATAATATGATCACCTAAATACTTCACTTAATTGATTATTATAAGGTGAGCGTTTTAACGGCCAGTGCGGGGATACAGCACCGTGTTCGACAGCGATTGAGTAGAAAAAAGATTTCGGGGGAGAAAAAATCAGGCAGAGGCCCAGTGGGCGTCTGCCTGATTGAGTATCAGGAAAGCAGAACACTTTCCTGAAAGCGTCTAACGATTACTCGTTGATGCGAGGATGCTGGTCGATCAGCGACTGGCGTTTCTTCTCCAGCTCGGTGATCTGTTCGTTAATACCTTCGATTTTATGCTCGATATTATCGTGATGCTCACGCAGCAGCTCTTTGGCTTCGCTCAGGTCGGAAGCGGCCGGCGTCGCGCCTTTCAGCGGCTTGTTAGCTGTTTCCTTCATGAAGATACCTGTGACCAGACCAATCACGGCAATCACCATCAGGTAGTAGGCCGGCATAAACAGGTTGTTGCTGGCTTCAACCAGCCACGCAGTCGCCGTCGGCGTCAGACCCGCAATCAGGATAGAGATGTTAAAGGCACTGGCCAGCGCACTGTAACGGATGTGCGTTGGGAACATCGCGGGCAGCGAAGACGCCATGACACCGGTAAAGGCGTTCAGAATGATGGCCAGTATCAGCAGACCCAGGAAAATCAGGCCGATGGCGCCGCTGTTGATCATCATGAAGCAAGGGATCGCCAGCAGGAACATCGCCACGCTGCCGATAACGACAAACGGTTTACGTCCGAATCGGTCGCTCAACAGTCCCATCACCGGCTGAACGAACAGCATCCCGATCATAATGGCGATGATAATCAGCACACCGTGGTTCTCGGAATAGTGCAGGTTATGCGACAGGTAGCTTGGCATATACGTCAACAGCATGTAGTAGGTGACGTTGGTGGCAATGACCAGACCCGTACAGGACAGCAGACTTTTCCAATGCTTAGTGGCGATCTCTTTGAACGAGACTCTCGGTCCGCTGCTCAAGCCGTCGCGATCGTCTTTTTCCATCTTCTCAACGTGCTGCTGGAACGCCGGCGTTTCCTCCAGCGCATGACGCAGGTAGAGACCGATGATGCCTAGCGGCAACGCCAGGAAGAACGGAATACGCCAGCCCCATTCCAGGAACGCCGCTTCGCCGATGATGGCGGAGATCAGCACCACGACGCCCGCGCCCAGCACAAACCCGGCGATGGAGCCGAAGTCCAGCCAGCTTCCCATGAAGCCACGTTTCCGGTCCGGAGAATATTCAGCGACGAAAATCGACGCGCCGGTATATTCGCCGCCCACAGAGAAGCCCTGGGCCATTTTGGCCAGCAGCAACAGTATCGGTGCCCAGATCCCAATGGAGTTATAGGACGGTATCAACCCGATACAGAAGGTACTGACCGACATGATAATAATGGTGATGGCCAATATTTTCTGACGGCCATATTTGTCGCCCAACGAGCCAAAGAACAGCCCGCCCAGAGGACGAATCAGGAAGGGAACGGAGAATGTCGCCAGCGCGGCGATCATCTGGACGCTGGGGTTAGCGCCGGGGAAAAAGACCTGACCCAGTGCGTAAGCCACAAAGCCATACACACCGAAATCGAACCATTCCATGGCATTGCCGAGCGCAGCTGCGGTAATGGCTTTACGTAAACGCGTGTCGTCGATAATGGTGACATCGCCCAAAACGATGGGCCGTGCCTTTCTTCTGCGTAACTTCATAGTGAATTATTTTACCTGTTTTAATGTAATAGACTGAATTGAAACGTCTCACTGAAGGATGGTCACATCAAGATAGTTTTTTATTTCGCTATAACCGATTAACCCAGTTTCATTTACTAGCATGTTACCATAGGTTGAATGTTTATATCGACTTTGACGTTCCTTTACTCACTTCCATAGTCCATATTAGCATAAGATACCGTCACTTATTTCGGGCAAAAAAAAGCCGGCGGAATAACCACCGGCCGGTGAAAGCTTCACCATCACTCAGAAAACAGAAACCTCGTCACAGTCAGATCCAGTGACGGTACTCCTCATCAGACATCTTCTCCGTCTGCCACTGCGTCACCTGCATCAGCAGCGCCAGACGCTGAGACGACGACAACCAGCGCCCCCACGCCGAGTGTCCCAATGACAGGATGTTGCGATAACTCCGATACAATCGTGATAGTGCCATCGTCATACCCTCCAACCGTTCATTATTTGCGCTTTCGTTATGACAAAGTATCAACGTAAGATAGGGGAAAATATATTGATGACTTTAGGCCGCGGAGTTCCCCTTTATGTCCTCATCTCGACTGCAACAACAGTTCATCCGGCTCTGGCAGCACCTGCAAGGTCAGCCTACTGACACTACGCTGCAGGAGCTGACAGGCGTACTCAACTGCTCGCGACGACATATTCGATCGCTGCTGCGAGCCATGCAGGAAGAGGGATGGTTGACCTGGGAAGCCGAAGCGGGACGAGGAAAACGCTCACGTCTCAGCTTCCTCTATACCGGCCTGGCGCTCCAACAACAGCGGGCGGAAGACCTGCTGGAGCAGGATCGGATTGACCAACTGGTGCAGTTGGTGGGGGACAAATCGCAGGTGCGGCAGATGCTGCTTTCCCACATCGGGCGCAGTTTCCGACAGGGCAAACATTTGCTGCGCATCGCCTACTACCGGCCAATGCGCAATCTTCTGCCCGGCTCCGCGTTGCGACGCTCGGAAACGCATCTGGCCCGCCAGATCTTTAGCGGGTTAACCACCATAAATGAGGAAAATGGGGAACTCCTGCCGGATTTAGCGCACCATTGGCAGCAGGTGTCGCCCCTACACTGGCGTTTTTATCTCCGCCCCGCCGTACGTTTCCATCATGGTCGGGAACTGACGATGGAAGATGTGATCGCCTCTCTGCAACGCATCACCGCCATGCCGCTGTTTTCTCATCTCTGCGCCATTGAATCGCCCATGCCTTCCGTGCTGGATGTGCGGCTGACGACACCCGATATCTGGTTGCCCTGGCTGCTAGGCAGCGTGTCCGCGATGATTTTGCCGCAGGAGTGGAAAACGCTGCCCGATTTTACCCGCCACCCGGTGGGAACCGGCCCTTACGCCGTGCTGCGCAACAGCAATACCCAGTTGAAAATCAATGCGTTCGACGACTATTTTGGCTATCGCGCGCTGATTGACGAAGTCAGCGTTTGGGTGTTGCCGGACGCACTGGATGCGCCCTCCTGCTCGCTTCAACTGCAAAACGACAACTCGCCCAACAACGAGCTGGAGAACCGGTTAGAGGAAGGCTGTTATTTTCTGCTGTTTGACCGGCGCTCGCCGCTGGCCTCACGCCCGGAGATCAGGGACTGGCTGTGTCAGGCTCTGAGCCCGGTCGCCCTGCTCGGACTCGCGGACGAAACCTATCAATGCAACTGGTCCCCGGCCTACGGCCTGCTCCCGCGCTGGCACCACGCCCAGCCACGTCTGGCGCAGGACAAACCCGCCGACCTCACGCATCTGACGCTCACCTTTTATCATGAGCATGCCGAGTATCAGGACATCAGCGACATCATTCGTCGACTGCTATCGGCCCACGGCGTCACGCTGTCGGTCCGCCGTATCGACTATGCTGAGTGGTATCAGGGCGCCGAGCCGAGCGACATCTGGCTCGGCAGCGCCAACTTCTATCTGCCGCTGGAGTTCTCTCTGTTCGCCCTGCTCTATGAACTGCCGCTGATGCAGCACTGTTTGGATCGGGATCTGGCCGAAGACGCCAGCCTGTGGCGTCAAGGCAGTGGGTCGCTGGCGGATTGGAGCCAGTCGCTCGTGACTCAGCAGCAGATCCACCCGCTGTTCCACCACTGGCTGCAACTGCAAGGCCAGCGCAGCATGCGCGGCATTCGGATGAATACGCTGGGATGGTTCGATTTCAAATCCGCCTGGTTCGTGCCGCCGGAAAACTGACGCGCGCTTTGACTCCGGGCATGAAGTCTCTACAATGCGTGAGTTCTCAACGGGGTGCGATAAAGTCCGGAGCCTTCATACCGTCCGCTTTACGCTGAGAAAATACCCGTCGAACCTGATCCGGTTAATACCGGCGAAGGGATTTGGGAGTGCTTTTCGGCTTGCTCAAAGACCTTTGCCACCCTTTTTCTCAGGAGTGCAAAGTGTTAAAAAAATTACTGTCCTGCCTGTTGATTCTCTCTGCTCCGGCGTTGGCGAAGCCTACGCTGACCGTCTACACCTACGACTCCTTCACCTCGGAATGGGGACCCGGTCCCAGCGTGAAAACCGCGTTCGAAAAAGAGTGCGACTGCGAACTGAAATTCGTGGCGCTGGCCGACGGCGTGGCGCTGCTCAATCGCCTGCGGATGGAAGGAAAGCGTTCGCAGGCCGATATCGTGCTGGGTCTGGACAACAACCTGCTAGAGGCGGCTGAACGCACCGGTCTGTTCAGTAAACGAACGGTCGATACCGACTCCCTCTCGCTGCCGGGCGGCTGGCACAACGACACCTTTGTGCCCTATGACTACGGCTACTTCGCCTTTATCTACAATCGCGACAAACTCAAAACCCCGCCGCGCAGCCTGCACGAGCTGGTCGACAGCCCGGAGCCATGGAAAGTCATTTATCAGGATCCGCGCACCAGCACGCCGGGCCTCGGGCTGCTGCTTTGGATGCAAAAAGTCTATGGCGACGACGCCCCGCAAGCCTGGCAGAAGCTGGCAGCGAAGACAGTCACCGTGACTAAGGGCTGGAGCGAAGCCTATGGCTTGTTCCTGAAAGGCGAAGCCGATCTCGTGCTGAGTTACACCACCTCGCCCGCTTATCACATGATCGAAGAGAAGAAAGACAACTATGTCGCGGCGCCCTTCAGCGAGGGCCACTACCTACAGGTGGAAGTCGCCGGTCGTCTGGCGAGTAGCCAACAACCCCAGTTGGCTGAGCGTTTCCTGAAGTTCATGGTCAGCCCGGCGTTCCAGCAGTTGATCCCGACCACCAACTGGATGTACCCGGTCATCGACACCCCGCTGCCCGCCGGGTTCCAGCATCTGGACAAACCGGCGACCACGCTGTCGTTTACGCCGGAGCAGGTCGCCACGCAACGTAATGACTGGATTCAGGCATGGCAACGCGCCGTCAGCCGCTAATTCCCGGCTGGCTCTGGCCCGGCGCTCTCGCCGCCCTGCTGCTGATCGCGGTCGCGGCGCTGGCCTTCGGCGCCTTGTGGCTTCAGGCGCCGCAGAATCCGTGGCGCGCGCTGTGGCAGGACGACTACCTGTGGCACGTCGTTCGCTTCACCTTTTGGCAGGCGTTGCTCTCGACGCTGCTGTCGACCCTCCCGGCGATTTTTCTGGCGCGTGCGCTGTATCGCCGCCGTTTTCCGGGGCATCGCTGGCTGTTGAGGCTATACGCCATGACGCTGGTGCTGCCGGTGTTGGTGACCGTATTCGGTCTGTTGAGCGTGTACGGGCGACAAGGCTGGCTCTCGCAGCTGGCGGCGGCCTTCGGCCTGCCTTACGCGTTTTCTCCCTACGGGCTCGGCGGGATACTGCTGGCGCACGTTTTCTTCAACCTGCCGCTGGCCACGCGCCTGATGCTACAGGCGCTGGAAGGTATCGCCACCGAACAGCGGCAGATGGCCGCCCAGCTTGGCATGGGGGAGTGGCAGCACTTCCGCATCGTGGAGTGGCCCTGGCTGCGCCGACAGCTCCTGCCTGCGGCCGCGCTGATCTTTATGCTCTGTTTCGCCAGCTTCGCCGTTGTGCTGTCGCTGGGCGGTGGCCCCAAGGCCACGACTATCGAGCTGGCGATCTATCAGGCGCTAAGCTTCGACTACGATCCGGCGCGCGCTTCGCTGTTGGCGCTGATTCAGATGGTATGCTGCCTCGGTCTGGTTCTGCTCAGCCAGCGACTGGCCAAACTGCTGCCGGTCGGCTACAGCCAGCAAGCGCGCTGGCGTAATCCTCAGGACTCGCGGTTCAACCGCATAACGGACGCGATGTTAATCGTTGCCGCGCTCTTACTCCTGCTGCCGCCATTACTGGCCGTGGTGGTGGACGGACTGAACGCCTCCCTGCCTGCCGTGCTCCGTCAACCCGCGCTGTGGGATGCGCTGTGGACCTCGCTAAGGGTCGCGATACTCTCCGGTCTGTTGTGCGTACTGCTGACGCTGATGCTGCTGTGGAGCAGCCGGGAACTGAAGCTGCGCCGCCGCCATCTTTCCGGCCAGCTATTGGATCTCAGCGGCATGCTGATTCTGGCGATGCCCGGCATCGTACTGGCAAGCGGATTTTTCCTGCTGCTAAACAGCACCGTCGGACTACCGACATCTCCCCTGTGGCTGGTGGCGACGACGAATGCGCTGATGGCGATCCCCTATGCGCTCAAAGTGCTGGAAAATCCCATGTATGACATCGCCGAACGCTACAACCTGCTGTGTCAGTCATTGGATATCCGCGGCTGGCGGCGACTGCAAACCATCGAGTTACGGGCGCTGCGGACACCGATCGCCCAGGCGCTGGCGTTCGCCTCTATTCTCTCGCTGGGCGATTTCGGCATCATCGCGCTATTCGGCAATGAGCAGTTCCGAACGCTGCCCTTTTATCTGTACCAGCAAATCGGCGCTTACCGCAGCGCCGACGGCGCGGTGACCGCCCTACTTTTGCTGTTGCTGTGTTTTGTTCTGTTCACTCTGATTGAAAAACGGGCGGGCGCTCATGATCGTTCTCGATAAACTGACCTATCTCTACCAGCACCAGCCGATGCAGTTCGATTTGCATGTAGAAGCCGGTGAACGCGTGGCCGTGCTTGGCCCCAGCGGCGCGGGAAAAAGTTCGCTCCTCAGCCTGATCGCCGGTTTTCTCCCGGCGGAGAGCGGCCAGCTTATGCTAAACGGCGTCGACCATCGCCAGACGCCACCGGCCAAAAGACCGGTATCTATCCTGTTTCAGGAAAATAATCTCTTTCCCCATCTGACGCTGTCGCAGAATATCGCGCTGGGACTGCATCCCGGGCTCAAGCTGACGCCGCCGCAGCGCGAGGAGTTAGCTCGCATCGCTGAACGCGTCGGGTTGACTGCGCTGCTGGATCGTCTGCCGTCTCAGGTGTCCGGCGGCCAACGCCAGCGGGCGGCGCTGGCCCGTTGCCTGTTGCGTCAGCAGCCGATTCTGCTGCTGGACGAACCGTTTTCCGCGCTCGACCCGGCGTTGCGCGCGGAGATGCTGACGCTGGTCGACAGCGTGTGCCGCGACCGCCAGCTGACGCTGCTCATGGTGTCGCACCATCTCGACGATGCCGCCCGTATCGCCGATCGCACGGCGCTGGTGGTCGACGGCCGCGTGGCTTACGACGGCTCCACACATGCCCTCCAACAGGGCCGTGTCGCCGCCGCCGGTATCCTTGGGATCGCCCCCATTGAACAGAATAAAAACTGATGGCGAACAGGTTTTGACCTTTTCACGGTTGTGGGTTATTGTCTGCCACAGCCCATGTGAAAATGGTTTGTCCATACACATGGTTTAAAAAAAACCAATGACAGGATTCTCCGTGAAACACACGTCCTCCACGCTAGCACTATCCAACACCGCGCTTGTCGATGCGGTCGTCGTCGTGCGCCTAGTGGTCGTCGTCGTGGTCGGCAACGCGCCGTAACGGGTTCGAATCCAGAAGAGATTCTCAAACCCCGCCGGCGCCAGCCGAGCGGGGTTTGTTCTTTCTGCCCCCCGCTCCCAAACTGCACCGGCTCTGATAAAGGATATGACTATGCGTTATACCGGAGCTGAGCTGATCGTCCACATGCTGGAGCAGCAAGGCATCACGACCGTCACGGGTATTCCCGGCGGGGCCGCCCTGCCGCTGTACGATGCGCTGGGACAAAGCCGAACCATTCGCCACGTATTGGCGCGACACGAACAAGGCGCGGGCTTCATCGCTCAGGGCATGGCGCGCGCCAGCGGCAAAGCGGCGGTCTGCATGGCCTCCAGCGGCCCCGGCGCGACCAACCTGCTGACCGCGATTGCGGATGCGAAACTCGATTCCATTCCGCTGGTCTGCATCACCGCTCAGGTCTCCTCCAACATGATCGGCAGCGACGCCTTTCAGGAAGTGGACACCTACGGCATCTCCATCCCCGTCACCAAACACAACTATCTGGTGCGCGACATCAACGAGCTGGCCCACGTGATGAACGAGGCGTTCCGCATCGCGCAGTCAGGTCGCCCCGGCCCGGTGTGGATCGACGTGCCGAAAGATGTGCAGACCGCCACCATTGAGCTGGACGCCCTGCCGGCGCCTGCGCCGAACGACGCACCGGTGGCCGCCGAACCGCAGGCCCTCGAGCAGGCGGCCGCGATGATCAACGCCGCCAGCCGTCCCGTGCTGTATCTCGGCGGCGGGATCGTCAGCGCCGGCGCGCATCAGCAGGCGATCCAGTTAGCGGAGTCCGCAGGGATCCCCACCACCATGACCCTGATGGCGCTCGGCGCCATGCCCGCCGATCATCCGCTGTCGCTGGGTATGTTGGGCATGCACGGCGCACGATCCACCAACATGATCCTGCAACAGTCCGATCTGTTGATCGTTCTGGGCGCGCGTTTCGACGATCGCGCTATCGGCAAAGCCGAGCAGTTCTGCCCGAACGCCAGCATTATTCACATGGACATCGATGCCGCCGAGCTGGGCAAAATCCGTCAGCCGCACGTCGCGCTGCATGCCGATGTCGCTAAAGGATTGACGCAGCTGCTGCCGCTGATCGAGCCGCAGACGCGCGCCGAATGGCGCCAGCAGGTCAGTGCATTGCAGCAGGAATATCCCGCCAATCTGCAGCAGGACGATCCGCTGAGCCACTACGGACTGGTTCATGCCGTCGCCGAATCGCTGGACGACAGCGCCATTATCTCCACCGACGTCGGCCAGCATCAGATGTGGGTCGCTCAGTCGTACCCGCTGCGCCGCACGCGCCAATGGCTGACATCGGGCGGTTTAGGGACGATGGGATTCGGCGTACCGGCCGCTATCGGCGCCGCGCTGGCGGAACCCGATCGCACGGTCGTATGCTTCTCCGGCGACGGCAGTCTGATGATGAATATTCAGGAATTGGCGACGCTGGCCGAACAGCGCCTTAACGTCAAAATCGTGCTGATGAATAATCAGGCGCTGGGCATGGTGCACCAGCAGCAGGATCTGTTTTACGAACAGCGTTACGTGGCGTCCGACTACAGCTATCAGGCCAATTTCCTGGCGATTGCCGCCGGTTTCGGACTGGCGACCTGTGATTTGAATGCGGCGAAAGATCCGCAGGCCGCGCTGCGCGACATCATGAAGCAGCCGGGTCCGGCGCTGATTCATGCGCTGATCGACGTGAACGAAAAAGTGTATCCGATGGTGCCGCCGGGTGCCGCCAACATTGAGATGATTGGAGATTAATTCTATGCAGACCGCATCCTCTTCAACCCAGGTCACGCTTGAGCTGTCCGTCCGCAACCATCCCGGCGTCATGTCGCATGTCTGCGGCCTGTTCGCGCGCCGGGCGTTCAACGTGGAAGGCATCATGTGTATGCCGCTGCCTGGCGGTGAACAAAGCCGCATCTGGCTGCTGGTGAACGACGACGACCGTCTGGCACAGATGATCAGTCAGGTGGAAAAGCTGGAAGATGTGTTGCAGGTGCGCCGCCACGGCGACGACACCCGCATTTTCGAGCAGGTGGCGGAGTTCTACCGCTGATCAGCCGTAGAAGATCTGCAACAGCAGGTGCAGGTAAACCGACATCAGCGGGTGCCGCCACAGCAGCACCAGACTGATCGCCGCCACGATCGTCGCTGTCGGCGCCAGCCAGCGTAACCGCGCTGGCGTCAGCCATCCCTCCGACGGTGCTCGGCGTGTCCGCCATGCACGCCACAGCAACCATCCGGCGGACCAGGTCAGCACCGCAGCGGTCAGCAACAGCCAGCGGAAGCTGCCGCTGTCCGCCGCCGCGGGGATATCGATCGCCACCCCCGCCAAAATACCCGGCATCAGATATACCGGCGGCCAGGTCAGGCAGCCGATGATATTGGGTAACGCAAATCGCTTCGGCGGCAGTTCCAGCATACCGGCGACCATCGGGATGAGCGGCCGGGTCGGACCGATAAAGCGCCCGACCAGAATGGTCGCGAGATGGTGCTGATGCAGCATTTTTTCGATGCGATAGAGATAGGCGCTGTGTTTCTGGACAAATGACCAACCGTGCAGCCGGTCTTTGAAGCGCCAGCCGATGTAATAGGAAATCCAGTCCCCCAGCAGGCAGCCGATAATGCCAACCCCCCAGGCCGGATAAAGTCCCAGGTGTCCGCTGCCGATCAAAGTGCCCAGCGACGCCATCATTAAGGTGCCCGGTAGCAGCAGCCCCACCAACGCCAGCGACTCAAGAAAAGCCACCAGCAAAACGGCCAGCAGTGAATAGGCCAACGATTGAGTAACCAAGTGCTCAAGCCAGGCTTGCATAAATCCCTACTTATCTGCGCTAAAAATCAGGACTTCGGGATAATAGCAGAAAACCGCCGGACGACAGCGCTTCCCTCGCCGACGGCACGACGGCCTGGCGATCGCCCCCCATATAAACATTGCAAAGACCAATTCCTGCGGATGCAGCAGGCGACGGCAACGCCGCCGCACTACGTCAACCGCCGAGATACAGGGTCTTCACCTCGGGATTCGCCAGCACTTCCTGTGCGGGTCCATGCAGGACGATCTTACCGTTTTCCAGCACGTAGGCCCGGTCGGCGATTTTCAGCGCTGCGGTCGCATTCTGCTCAACCAGCAGGATCGTAATCTTCTCCTCGCGCAGTTGACGAATGATGTTGAACAGCTCGCCCACCACCTTCGGCGCAAGGCCCAGACTCGGCTCGTCCAGCATCAGCAACGCCGGTTCACTCATCAGCGCCCGGGCAATCGCCAGCATCTGCTGTTCCCCGCCGCTCATCGTGCCCGCCAGCTGCGCACGCCGTTCTTTCAGACGGGGAAACATCGCATACATCTTGTCGCGCAGATAGCTGAACCTCACCGGGTTGTTGTACGCCCCCATCCGCAGATTTTCTTCGATGGTCAGGTTGGTGAACACCTTGCGCCCTTCCGGCACCAACGCCAGCCCCTGACGCACGATCTGATGCGTCTGACGGTGGGAAATATCTTCGTTGAGAAAATTGACCGCGCCGGTGGATTTCACCAGATTGATGATGCCATTCAGCGTCGACGTTTTCCCGGCGCCGTTACTGCCAATCAACGTCACAATCTCGCTGTTGTTGACCTCGATATCGATCCCTTTCAGTCCCTGAATCAGACCGTAAAAAACCCGTAGATCGGTCGCTTTAAGCATAATCGATGTCCCCCAGATACGCGGCGATGACGTCAGGATGGTTGATGGCTTCGTTCGGCGTGCCGCTAAACAACGCCTTGCCGTAGTCCAGCACCATCACCCGCTCGCACAGGGAGTTCACAAACGACATATCATGTTCAATCAACAACACCGTCAGTCCAAAATCCTTTCGCATTTTGAAAATCAGCTGCGCCAGTTCCGCCGTCTCGCGGGGTTCATCCCTGCGGCAGGCTCGTCAAGCAACAGCAGCTTGGGCGACGTCGCCAGCGCCCGCGCAATTTCCACCTTACGCTGATTGCCGTAACTCAGGTTGGTCGCCAGCGAATGGGCGTGTTCGGCGATGCCGATATAGTCCAGCAGCTGCATCGCCTTTTCCCGCGCACGCTTCTCCGCCGTGAAGAAACGCCCACAGCGCAGGGCGGCTTCGAGGAAAGAGTAATGAATAAAGCGATCGAGTCCGATCAACACGTTGTCGAGCACCGTCATGGACGGGAACAACCGGATGTTCTGGAACGTTCTGGCGATCCCCCGGTTCACCACCTGATTCGGTTTCAGCCCGGTCAGCGCCTGAGACTCCAGTTCCACCGTGCCGCCGGTTGGCTTGTAGTTGGCCGTAATCACGTTGAACAGCGTGGTTTTGCCCGCGCCGTTCGGTCCGATCAAACCGAAGATCTCCGCAGGCGCAATGTGAAAGCTAACGCCGTCAATGGCGCGCAGTCCGCCAAATTGCATGGTGACGTCCGCAACGCGAAGTAGTGCCTCATTTGCCATTCTGACGCCTCCCGCGTATTTCCCAAATTTCCCGTTTGCCCAGCAGCCCTTCGCGTGCGAACAGCATGATGATCAACAGCACCAGCGAGAACACCACCATACGCAGGCCGGGATGCGATCCCAGATCCTGACCGAACAGCGTCAGCGGCTGATCTAGGAAGCGCAGCCACTCGCCGCTCCCCACCACGACGATCGTCCCCAGGATCGCGCCGGTGGTGCTGCCCAATCCGCCCAGCACGATGATGATCAACAGCTGGAAGGTCAGCATAAAGTCGAACAGATCCGGGGAGATGATGGTGAGCAGCGAGGCCAACAGGCCGCCGCCGATACCTTCGAAAAAGGCGCTGGTCGCAAAGGCGCAGGTTTTGATGCGGAAGGTATTGATGCCCATCGCAATCGCGGCATCTTCGTCATCGCGCACCGCCTTCATCGCCCTTCCATACTTGGAGTAGACCAGCTGCAGGACGAACAGCACGGCGACGATCGCAATGAACCCGCACCAGTACAGAATATGATCCGCCTGCGGGATCTCATTCAGTCCGATAGCGCCATTGGTGATTTGCGGGTTGTTGATCGCCAGGATCTTGATAATGAAACCAAAGCCCAGTGTGACGATCGCCAGATAATCGCCCCGTACGCGAAAGACCGGGAACGACAGACAGACGGCCACCACCGCGGCGCAGATGCCGCTGATGACCAGCGCAGGCAGAAACGTCGTGTGCAGGGCCAGAATGAACGGACTGGGCGACGCCATTTCGAACATGTCCGTTTTGTTGTCTGCGGTCAGCAACAATAGCGCCGTGACGTAAGCGCCGATGGCAACAAAACCGTTCGGCTCCAACGACAGCTGGCCGGTGACCCCGTTGATCAGGTTGTAGCTGACCGCCAGGATCATGAAGATAAAGATGTTGCAGATAATGCGAAGCACATAATCATTGAACGCGTTTTGCAGGGTAAAAAGCCCTAAAAAAGCCAGCGCGAACAGGACGATATAGCACAACAGCAGCGAAGAGGAGGTCTGCGGCATTCTCATCAGAAGCGGCTCCTTTCCAGTCGTTCATCACCCATGATGCCCACCGGTCTGAACAGCAGCACCAAAATAAGA
Organism: Lonsdalea britannica; assembly: GCF_003515985.1. Taxonomy (GTDB): domain Bacteria; phylum Pseudomonadota; class Gammaproteobacteria; order Enterobacterales; family Enterobacteriaceae; genus Lonsdalea; species Lonsdalea britannica. The sequence goes on from NZ_CP023009.1 coordinate 546,376, forward strand.
AACATGAAGGCGAAAGCATCTTTGTACCCGCCCAATTCCGGGAAAACGGCGACCGCCACCACTTCGGTAAAGCCCAGAATAAAGCCGCCGATGACCGCCCCGGTCACGCTGCCAATTCCGCCCAATACCGCCGCGGCGAAAGCTTTCAGGCCGATCAAGACCCCCATTAGCGGATCGATAGTCGGGTAGCTGATGGCATAGAACACCCCACCCAGCGACGCCAGCGCGCTCCCCAGCGCAAACACCAGCGAAATGATGTGGTTGGCATCAATCCCCATCAGGCGCACGGTATTGACGTCGAACGCCACCGCGCGGATCGCCATCCCTTGTCGGGTGCGGTACAGAATGAACAGAATGATCGCCAGCAGCACCAGGGTGATCAGCGGCACCATCCACGCTACCTGCGTGATCACGATGTGGCCGATCGTCACGGTTTTGTTGAAAAACGGCGGCGATTCAAAGAAACGCGGGCTACCGCCGAACACGACGTTGAAGAGGTTCTCCAGAAAGAAGCTGACGCCGATGGCGGTGATCAGCATGGAAATTTTGGACGCCTGCCGCAGCGGGCGATAGGCGATGCGATCGATGGCGACCCCAAGCAGGGCCGAGACCAGCACCGAAAATAGAATCGCTGCCCCGAAAGGCAGCCCGAAGGAGGTAAAGGCGATCAGCGCCAGAAAGGCGCCGACCATCATGATATCCGCATGGGCGAAGTTAATCAGCCGTAGTACGCCATACACCATGGTGTAACCAATCGCGATCAGCGCATACATACTGCCAAGGCTCATGCCATTGACCACCTGCTGTAAAAAAACGGCAAAATCCATTGTGCGCTCCTTACTACATCCCGCCGATTAAGGATTGACCACCGTTTTAAACGCCAGCTGCCCGTTCTTGACTTCGTTGATGACCGCAGGACGGATCGCATCGCCGCCTTTCAGGGTCAGCGTCCCTGTAATGCCGGTAAAGTTGGTGGTCGCACGCAGGTTTTTGTTCACACAGACGCGGTCGTGCGGGTCGCTACACTTATTCATCGCCGCAATAATCATCTTGTAGGCGTCTGCCGTCATCGCGCCCCAGGTATGGGTCGGTTCTTTATATTTGGCGGTCCACGCCTGAATGAACTTCTCGCCGTCCGGCGTCTGCTCTTTCGCATTCGGCGAGTAGTAGTCGGTGGTCATGTAACCTTCCACCGCATCCTGACCGAGTTTGAAGAAGATCGGATCGGCCGCCAGACCATCGCCGCCCACCACCGGCACTTTCAGCCCCAGCTGCTTGGCCTGTACCGCAATCAGCGCGCCTTCGGTGTAGTAAATCGGCATGTAGATCATATCGACGTTGTGCGATTTCACCGTCGAGAGCTGCGCTTTGAAATCTTTGCTGCCGCCCGGCGCCTGCACTTCGACAGCGATAGTGCCGCCGTTTTTCACAAACTGATTGCGGAAAGCGCGCGCCAGACCGACCGAGTAGTCGTTGCTGCTGTCGAACATGATGGCCGCTTTCTTGGCCTTCAGATCGCGGCTGGCCAGGTTGGCGCCGACCACCCCTTGGAAGCTATCGGAGAAGCACACCCGGCTGACGTACTCGCGATTACGGGTGACGCGGTCGTTGGTCGCTGTCGGAGAGATCAGCGGCGTTTTGGTGTCTTCCGCCATCTTGGTCATCGCCAGCGTATTGGTCGACGTCACCTCGCCAATCACCGCATCCACTTTGTCGCTGGAGACTAAACGCTGCATGGCGTTGGCGGCTTCCACCTTGTCGCTCTTGTCATCGATGATAATCAGCTTGACGGTGTCGCCGTTCGCCAGCTTCGGCTCCATGGCATTAATCAGATCCACCCCTTTCTGAGAAGGCTGGCCATAACCGCTCAACGCGCCGCTCAAGGGCAGCACAACACCGATTTTGACTTCGTCCGCCATGACATTCGCGGCCGCCAGCGCAGAGGACACACAGACTGCCGCTATCGTTGTTTTGAAAACTCTTCTCTTCATGTTCCGCCTCGTCAATGAATAGTGGTTTACGTTCCCATCGTGAAATGAAGCTGTGTATAGGACTATAGCCAGCAAAAATGCGCACGGGCACAACCCGCACCACAATGGAAAAATCAGCAATTACCATGCCAATAAGCCGGGCCGGATAAACACGTTATTAATCAATTAATAAATCAGACATAACCGGAAGTGATTGCCTTAAACGGCGGCGACAGGCATCAGTTGCACCACAAGGACCCCGCGCTGCTTTCGCATGGTGCGAATATTGCCCCGGCTTTCATAAGACAAATCAATCATTCGGACGCCGGGCGCACCGCGATTGTCAGCATTGCCTCACCAGGTGGCAGGCGAAAAAGGCTGGACAACCACTGTATGAATAACCACACTTAATGACGACTTTCTTCTTCATACGGCCTGAGGTTATGACTGCTTCCTCCCCGCGTCAGGGCTTTGTGCTCACCCGTCATTGGCAAGATACGCCGGCCGGCATTCAGGTCGAGTTCTGGCTCGCCACCGACGACGGCCCGCAGCGGGTGCGTCTTCCTCTGCAACAGGCCGTGGCTTTTGTTCCGGCCCGTCATGAAGCGGACGTCCGCGCCGCGCTGAACGGCGAGAGAAAGGCCGAACTGCGCCCGCTGGGAATGAAAAGTTTTCACCACGAAGATCTACTCGGCCTCTACTGCCCGCAATACCGCCAGTTACAGCGTATCGAGAAACGGCTGCAAGACGTCGGCATACCGGTTTATGAAGCGGACATTCGCCCGCCAGAGCGCTTTCTGATGGAGCGCTTCATTACGGCGCCGGTCTGGTTCGATGGCGACGCCGGGCCGGAAGGACGTCTCATCAATGCCAGAATGAAACCCGAACCGCACTATCGTCCGCCGCTGCGCATGGTGTCGCTGGATATCGAAACTAACCGCCACGGCGAGCTGTACTGCATCGGTCTTGAAGGCTGCGGCCAGCGGCAGGTGTTTATGCTGGGTCCGCCCAACGGCAACCCGGCTGACGCGGGCGACCTCACGCTGACGTATGCGACCAGCCGCCCCCAGCTGCTAGAGCAGCTCAACCACTGGATCCAGCAGTACGATCCCGATCTGATCGTCGGCTGGAATCTGGTGCAGTTCGACCTGCGGGTGTTGCAAAAACACGCCGAACGCTACGGCATTCCGCTGCGGCTGGGCCGTCAGCAGGCGGAGCTAGAGTGGCGGGAACATGGCTACAAACAGGGGCACTTTTTCGCCAGCGCGCCCGGACGACTGATTGTCGACGGTATTGAAGCGCTCAAGTCCGCCACCTGGAACTTCGCCTCCTTCAGCCTGGAGTTTGTCTCGCAGACGCTGCTGGGCGAGGGCAAGGCGATGGATAACCCCTACCAGCGGATGGATGAGATTGACCGCCGCTTCGCCGAAGACAAACCCGCCCTCGCCCACTACAACCTGAAAGACTGCGAGCTGGTCACGCGCATCTTCGACAAGACCGAACTGCTGCCGTTCCTGCTGGAACGCGCCAGCCTCACCGGTCTGGCGGCAGACCGCAGCGGCGGCTCCGTGGCGGCGTTCACCCATCTCTATCTGCCCCGGATGCACCGGGCAGGCTTCGTTGCCCCCAACCTTGGCGAGATCCCGCCGGAAGCCAGTCCCGGCGGCTTCGTCATGAACTCCCGTCCGGGCTTGTACGACTCCGTGCTGGTACTGGATTATAAAAGCCTGTACCCCTCCATCATTCGCACCTTTCTGATCGACCCCGTCGGACTGACCGTCGGGATGCGGCACCCGGACGAACAGCATGCGGTTGAGGGCTACCGTGGTGCATGGTTTTCCCGCGAGCAGCACTGTCTGCCCGCGATTGTCGACAGCATCTGGCAGGAGCGCGAGGCGGCGAAACGCAGCGGCAACAAGCCGTTGTCGCAGGCGCTGAAAATCATCATGAATGCCTTCTACGGCGTACTGGGCTCAAGCGGCTGCCGCTTCTTCGATCCCCGACTGGCCTCCTCCATCACCCTGCGCGGGCATGACATCATGCAGCAAACGCAGGCGCTGATTGAAGCGCGCGGCTATCAGGTGATCTACGGCGATACCGACTCGACCTTCGTCTGGCTCAATCACGCTCACAACGATCGGGAAGCGGACGCCATCGGCCGGGAACTGGTGCAGTATGTAAACGCATGGTGGCGCGAACATCTGGCGCAGACTCAGGGCCTGGAATGCGCACTGGAGTTGGAGTACGAAACCCATTATCAGCGTTTCCTGATGCCCACGATTCGCGGCGCGGAACAGGGCAGTAAAAAACGCTATGCCGGACTTACGTTGAACGCCAGCGGCGAGCCGCAACTGGTGTTCAAAGGGCTGGAGACCGTGCGCAGCGACTGGACGCCTCTCGCGCAGCAGTTCCAGCAGCAGCTCTACGCGCGGATTTTCCGTCGTGAGGACTATCAGGAGTGGGTGCGCGAGTATGTGCGCAAAACGCAGAACGGCGAGTGGGATGACCAGTTGGTCTACCGCAAGCGGCTACGCCACAAACTCAGCGAATACCAGCGCAATGTTCCGCCGCAGGTGCGGGCCGCCCGAATGGCCGACGAGTACAACCGTGAGCACGGGCGTCCGCTCCAGTATCAAAACGGCGGCTGGATCAGCTATGTCATGACCGTCAACGGGCCTGAACCGCTGGAAACCCGCCATTCGCCGCTGGATTACCCACACTACGTCGAGAAACAGCTGCAACCGGTGGCGGATGGGATTCTGCCCTTCCTGCACGACGATTTCACGATGCTGGTCACCGGACAAATGGGGCTGTTTTGATGCACCGACGGCGGTTTGGCAGGTGACGAACGCGCGTCCATCCAGTACCATAACGCCCTTTCCGAATCCGGCGGTATTTTCGATAAGACCTTGCGCTGTCGTCAGCCCATGCATTCAGATTCGGGCCGTATCCGCGCAGGACGGCGCCTGGCGCAGGCCTTTCAGGCCAACGTCATCGAATGCGCGAGCGGCGCACACGTAGCGGGGCGACTTTCGCCTATCGCGCCGACAGGCCGTCAGCGCGCTCGCAAATGACGGCAGGACATCGCTAACTCACACATAACAACATGGGTCATGCCGACCGGGCGCCTGCCATACCACGACGGGCAATGCGGCATTTACGCCTTTTTCCCGGCAGGGCGGCCGACAATGACTGTCATTCAGACAATTTTCGACAACGACGAGTATCGAGCTAAGCACATATGCCTTTTACACTTGGTCAGCGCTGGATCAGCGACACAGAAAGCGAATTAGGATTGGGAACGGTAGTGGCGGTTGATGCCAGAATGGTTACCCTGCTGTTCCCAGCCAGCGGCGAGAATCGCCTCTATTCCCGCAATGATGCCCCCATCACCCGGGTCATGTTCAATCCGGGCGATACCGTCACCAGCCATGAGGGTTGGCAGATGCAGGTCGACGAAGTCATCGACGAAAACGGTCTGCGCACGTATATCGGCCTGCGGCTCGACGATGAAACGCCCGCCCTGCTGCGCGAAGTGTTTCTGGACAGCAAACTGACTTTCAATAAGCCGCAGGATCGCCTGTTCGCCGGCCAGCTTGACCGGATGGATCGCTTTGCTCTGCGCTATCGCGCCCGTCAGCACCTGCACGCTCAGGCCCTGCAGCCGTGGAACGGTTTGCGCGGGATGCGCGCCAGCCTGATCCCCCACCAGCTGTATGTCGCGCACGAAGTCGGCCAGCGCCACGCGCCGCGCGTTCTGCTGGCGGATGAAGTGGGTCTGGGAAAAACCATCGAAGCCGGGATGATCATCCATCAACAGCTGCTGTCAGGCCGTGCCGAGCGCGTGCTGATCGTGGTGCCGGAAACCTTGCAGCACCAGTGGCTGGTGGAAATGCTGCGCCGCTTCAACCTGCTGTTCTCACTGTTCGACGACGAACGCTACGCCGAAGCACTGCTGGATAGCAGCAACCCGTTCGAAACCGAACAGCTGATTATCTGTTCGCTGAGTTTTGTCCAGCGCAACCCGAAACGTTTTGAACAGCTGGCCAACGCCAACTGGGATCTGCTGGTGGTCGACGAAGCGCATCACCTCACCTGGAGCGAAGCCGAGCCGAGCCCGCAGTATCAGGCTATCGAGCGACTGGCGAGTGTCACCCCGGCGGTGCTGCTGTTGACCGCGACCCCGGAACAGCTGGGTCAGGAAAGTCACTTCGCCCGCCTGCGTCTGTTGGATCCGAACCGCTTCCACGACTACGCCGAATTTGTGGCCGAGCAGCAGCGCTATCAGCCGGTGGCCGATGCGGTGACCCAGCTGCTGACCGGCGACGAGGCCAGCCCGGAGGATCTTCAGGCGCTGACGTCGCTGCTGGGCGGACAGGACATCAGCGAGCTGCTGCAAGCCATCAACGCCTCGGACGAGGATGCAGCGCGTTCAGCACGCGAAGAACTCATCACCCTGCTGATGGACCGCCACGGCACCAGCCGCGTGCTGTTCCGTAACACCCGTCAGGGCGTGCAGGGCTTCCCGGAACGTCAGCTACAGACCATCCCGCTGCCGCTGCCTTCTCAGTATCAGACGGCGATCAAGGTTTCCGGCATCATGTCCGGCGCCAAAACCTCCGAGAAGCGCGCTCAGGACATGCTGTATCCCGAGCAAATTTATCAGCAGTTCGAAGATGAAAACGCCACTTGGTGGAGCTTCGATCCGCGCGTAGAGTGGCTGCTCGACTACCTGACCAGCCATCGCGATGAGAAGGTGCTGGTGATCTGCGCCAAAGCCGCCTCGGCGCTGCAGTTGGAACAGGCGCTGCGCACGCGGGAAGCCATCCGCGCCGCGGTATTCCATGAAGGTTTGTCGATTCTGGAACGCGACCGCGCCGCCGCCTACTTTGCCTCGGAAGAGGAAGGCGCTCAGGTGCTGATCTGCTCCGAAATCGGCTCCGAAGGCCGCAACTTCCAGTTCGCCAGCCATCTGGTGATGTTTGACCTGCCGTTCAACCCTGACCTGCTGGAGCAGCGCATCGGGCGTCTGGATCGTATCGGTCAGGAGAATGACATCCAGATTCTGGTGCCTTATTTGGAACAGACCGCGCAGGCGCTGCTGGTCCGTTGGTATCACGAAGGTCTGGACGCATTCGAACATACCTGCCCGACCGGCCGCTCGATTTACGACAGCCATTACGATCGTCTGATCGGTCTGCTCGCTCATCCGGAAGAGCAGGACGGCGTCGACGACTTTATTCGCGAATGCCGTGAACAGCACGATGCGCTGAAAGCCCAGTTGGAACAGGGTCGCGACCGCCTGCTGGAAATGCATTCCAACGGCGGCGAACAGGCGAAAAAGCTGTCCACCGATATCGCCGCGCAGGACGACGACGTCACGCTGGTCAACTTTGCGCTCAACCTGTTCGACATCATCGGCATCCATCAGGAAGATCGCAGCGACAACCTGATCGTATTGCGTCCGTCGGAACATATGCTGGTGCCGGACTTCCCCGGTTTGTCTCAGGACGGCTGTACGATCACCTTTGATCGCGAGCAGGCGTTGTCCCGCGAGGATGCGCAGTTCATCAGTTGGGAGCACCCGCTCATCCGTAACGGACTGGATCTGATCCTGTCCGGCGATACCGGCAGCTGCGCCGTATCGCTGCTGAAAAACAAAGCGCTGCCGGTCGGCACGCTGCTGGCGGAACTGGTGTATGTGGTAGAGGCGCAGGCGCCGAAAAAACTGCAGCTCACCCGTTTCCTGCCGCCGACGCCGGTACGCATCCTGCTGGATCGCAAAGGCACCGATCTGGCCGCGCAGGTGGAGTTCGAAAGCTTCAACCGCCAGCTGGCCGCGGTCAACCGCCACACCGCCAGCAAACTGGTGAACGCCGTCCAACCTGACGTGCATGACATGCTGCAAAAAGCGGAGCCGCTGGTCGCCGAACAGGCCCGGAAGGTGATTGCGACGGCCACCCAGTTCGCCGATAAAGCGCTGCGGCACGAGCTGGAACGCCTCACGGCGCTCAAAGCGGTCAACCCCAACATCCGCGAAGATGAGCTACAGGCGCTGGAAACCCAGCGGGAACAGGTGCTGCTGAATCTCGAACAGGCAAACTGGCGTCTGGACGCCATCCGTCTGGTCGTGGTTTCACACCAATAACAGCGGCATGATGGCGCTTATCACTCACGCGGCAGGGGTTCCCCCTTGCCGCCCGCTCGGAGCCAGTCATGGAACCCTATAACCCGCCGCAAGAACCCTGGTTACAGGTGCTGTATCAGGATGACCATCTGATGGTGGTCAACAAACCCAGCGGCCTGCTGTCCGTTCCCGGCCGCGCGCCGGAAAATCGCGATAGCATCATGAGTCGGATTCAGGCGGAACATCCGTCGGCTGAATCCGTTCATCGCCTGGATATGGCGACCAGCGGGGTCATTGCCGTTGCCCTGACCAAAGCGGCCGAGCGTGAGCTCAAACGCCAGTTCCGCGAACGAGAGCCGAAAAAGAGCTACATCGCCCGAGTTTGGGGGCATATGGCGCAGGACGAGGGGATGGTCGATTTACCGCTGATTTGCGACTGGCCCAACCGCCCCAAGCAAAAAGTCTGCTTCACCGAGGGCAAGTCTGCGCAGACCCTGTGGGAGGTGCTGTCTCGCGACGACGACGGCACGACCCGGGTGAAACTGATGCCGATCACCGGCCGCTCCCATCAGCTGAGGGTGCACATGCTGGCTATCGAACACCCGATTCTGGGGGATGGTTTCTACGCACCGCCCGCCGCACGGGCGATGGCATCGCGTTTGCAATTGCACGCGCAGGAGCTGTTTATCACTCATCCGGCATCGCATGAGCCGATGCATTTTCGCTGCGAACCGGATTTTTGACGAAGTGTTCGAAGTGTGAGTAGCAACAGGAGAGAGGGCGTCGACGAAGACGAGGGGCGAGGAAACGTTAACGCGTAAACTTGTGAACCTTGAGGAATTCGTAGGCCGCCTGAATGTCCTGCGCTTTGCGCTTCGACAGTTCGATCATCCGAGGCGACAGCCCCTTCCCCACCACCTTGTCCGGATGATGTTCGCTCATCAGCTTGCGATAAGCCCGCTTCACCGTCGCCGCATCATCATGGGAACGTACCCCCAGTGTCCGGCAGGCGCTCTCCACGGTCGGCCCACGCGGATATGTCGGCGGCCGCTGATACTGAGAGCGTCCATCGTATGACTGCCCCCGACGCTGATGCGCATTACCGCCCTGCTGGGACCAACCCCCCGTGCCGTGCCGAGACTGCGCATGTGATTGTTGCGTCGTGCGTTCCATCGTGCGCAGGAAAAGCTCGAATTGCGCCCGCGTCACGCCCAGCTCATCGGCGAAAACATACAGCAGCCGACGCTCGTTGGGATGCAGCGCGCCGTCGATGAAGGCGACCTGCAGTTGAATTTCCAAAAACAGGCGAACCATATCAAAACGGCCAATGCAGACATCGCGCAGTTTCCGCAGCTTGCCGCGCACTGGGAACTGACGAGACTTGCCTTCGCGGAATGCCTGTTGAGCCGCGTTGCGCGCTTCGCCACGCAACTCCAGCCGGTCCATAACGTGGGTCGCGGCGACAATATCCGCCTCCGTCACCCGGCCTTTCGATTTGGTGAGATGGCCCATCGCCTGAAACGTGGTGATGTAAAACAAGGCCTGCCGAGAGGAGTGTGCGGAAAAAGCCGTGCGTCGACGCGACGAACGGGCTTTGTCAAATAAATGACCCACCAACAGCCCGATAATCACTGCACTGACGCCACCGCTGGACGCTGCGCCCATCGCTAGCCCCAGCAACTTTCCCCAATAGCGCATATACTCCTCAAATCCTCATGCCGTCGGCTAAAAATTGCTTTATCATACCCGTCATTTATCTTTGCTCCTAACGGCAGCGCGTAGAAAACGGCGGGGATTTAGCACTGGCACTGCGCCAGCGCGTGATATAGTCTCTGACGGTTTGCCGGCATGATGCCCTTGATGACGGAACACCTGATACCGCGTATGAAAAAAAGTTTCCCAACTCTGCTGGCCTCGTTAGTGTGGTCAGCGCTCTACAGCCAGCAAGCCATGGCGGACCTCGCCTCTCAGTGTATGCTCGGCGTACCGACGTATAATCGTCCGCTGGTGACCGGCGATACCGGCCAGTTGCCCGTTCACATTCAGGCAGATCACTCCCAGGCGAACTACCCCGATAACGCCGTATTCACAGGCAATGTGAATATTGAGCAAGGCAATCGGGTCATGACCGCGAAGGAAGTCGAGCTGAATCAGTTACAGCAGGCGGGTAAAACTGACCCGACCCGCACGGTAACCGCCACTGGCGATGTTCATTACGATGACAACCAGGTGATCCTGAAAGGGCCTAAAGCCTGGTCTAACCTGAACACCAAAGACACCGACGTCTACGAAGGCGACTACCAGATGGTCGGACGTCAAGGCCGCGGCGATGCCAACAAGATGAAGCTGCGCGACGACAACCGTTACACCATTCTGGAAAACGGCACCTTCACGTCCTGCCTGCCGGGTGATGACAGCTGGAGCGTCGTGGGTTCAGAAGTCATCCATGACCGGCAAGAAGAAGTGGCCGAAATTTGGAACGCGCGATTCCGCATCGCCGGCGTCCCGATTTTTTACAGCCCGTATCTTCAGCTCCCCGTAGGCGACCGCCGCCGCTCCGGTTTTCTGATCCCGAACGCCAAGTATGGCAAAAACAACGGCTTTGAGCTGATTACGCCGTACTACTGGAACATCGCTCCAAACTTCGACGCCACCATTACGCCACACCTGCAAACCAAGCGTGGACTGCAATGGGAAAACGAATTTCGTTACCTGACCCGCGCAGGCGCCGGTGTGTTCGAGCTGGACTGGCTGCCGAACGATAAACAGTACGACAAACAGATCAAAGCGGGCACCTATGAGGCAGACAGCAACACCACCCGCTGGCTGACGTACTGGCAACACAGTGGTGTATTCAATCAGGTTTGGCGTTTCAACGTCGACTACACCAAGGTCAGCGACCCGTACTATTTCACGGATTTAGAGTCCAAATACGGCTCTACCACCGATGGCTACGCGACCCAGAAGTTCAGCGCTGCCTACGCCGACCGCAACTTCGACGCCACGCTGTCGACGCGCAGCTATCAGATATTCAGCAGAACCCCGGATGTCTACCGCGCGCAGCCGCAGCTCGACATGAATTACTACCGCAACGATATCGGTCCAATCGACATGCACCTGTACGGGCAGGCGGTGAAATTTACCAACGTCAACCCGGATATGCCGACGGCGACCCGCCTGCACGCCGAGCCGACCTTTAATCTGCCGCTGTCCAACGGCTGGGCGAGCCTGAATACCGAAGCCAAACTGATGGCGACCCACTATCAGCAGACCAACCTGTCCAACTACAACAGCGCTAACCCGAACAACCAACTGGATGACTCGGTCAACCGAGTATTGCCGCAGTACAAAATGGACGGAAAGCTGGTCTTTGAACGGGATATGGATTGGGCGAAGGGCTACACCCAGACGCTGGAACCGCGGGCGATGTACCTCTACGTGCCGTACCGCGACCAAAGCCGCATAAAGAGCTATGACTCGACTCTGCTGCAGAGCGACTATGCCGGTTTGTTCCGCGACCGCACCTATGGCGGCCTGGACCGTATCGCCTCCGCTAACCAGGTGGCGAGCGGGGTCACTACCCGCCTGTACGACGACGCGCTGGTGGAACGCTTCAACGCCTCCCTCGGTCAGATTTACTACTTCGAGCGTCCGCGTACCGGCAACACCGACTCGTCGCTCGACAACAACTACCACAACGGCAGCCTGACCTGGGCCGGCGATACCTACTGGAAGATCGCCGATAGCTGGGCCATCCGCGGCGGCGCGCAGTACGACGCGCGCGTGGATAACTTCACGGTCGGCGACGCCGTGCTGGAATACCGCGGCGGCGGCGAACGGATGCTGCAGTTGAACTACCGCTACGCCAGCGCGGAGTACATCCAGTCCATGCTAAACAGCAGCAGCGCCCTTCCGGCCTACCAGCAGGGGATCTCTCAGGTGGGGATGACCGGCAGCTGGCCGCTGTCCGAGCGCTGGGCCGTCGTCGGCGCGTACTACTACGACACCAAGATGAACCAGCCGGCCGATCAGCTGATTGGTCTGCAGTATTCCACCTGTTGCTGGGCGGTGAATGTCGGCTACGAAAGAAAGATCACCACCTGGAACACTGCCTCCAACAGCAGCGTCTACGACAACAAAGTGGGCGTGTCGTTTGAACTGCGCGGTCTGAGCAGTAACTACAGTTTGGGCACGGACAAAATGCTCGCTAACGGTATTTTGCCGTACCAACGCTCTTTCTAATGGTGTACCGCCGGGAACTCTGGCCGCAATAAGCGTCTAATACCGGTAGCAAATCAACATTTAACCCGCCTTCGGGCGGATGACATTTAATGGGAAAGGTATGAACAACTGGAAAGCACTGATTCTGGGACTGACGCTGAGCGTCTCGACAGCGTTTGCCGCGCCGCAGGTCGTTGATAAAGTCGCCGCGGTGGTGGATAACGGCGTCGTGCTGGAAAGTGATGTCAATGGATTACTGCAATCGGTCAAGCTGAACGCACAGGGCGCCGGTCAGCAATTGCCCGATGACGCCACCCTGCGCCATCAGATCCTCGATCGCCTGATCGTCGACAGCATCGTGCTGCAAATGGCCCAAAAGATGGGCGTTCAGATCACCGATGAGCAGCTGGATCGCGCCATCAGCGGCATCGCGGCGCAGAACCGCATGACGGTCGCTCAGATGCGCGGCCGACTGGCGCAGGAAGGCATCAGCTACGACACCTACCGCAGTCAGATCCGCAAAGACATGACCATCGCCGAAGTGCGCAATAACGAAGTGCGTCGTCGCATCACCATCCTCCCGCAGGAAGTCGATGCGCTGGCCAAGCAGGTTTCCAATCAGAATACCGGCGATACCGAAGTCAATCTGAGCCACATCTTGCTGCCGCTGTCGGAAAACCCGACGCAGCAGGAAGTCGATCAGGCTGAAGATCTGGCGAAACGTCTGGTGAAAGAGGCGAATCAAGGCGCGGACTTCGGCAAGCTCGCCATCACCTACTCCGCCGATCAACAGGCGTTGAAAGGCGGTCAGATGGGCTGGGGCAAACTGCAAGAACTGCCAACGCTGTTCGCAGAAAGCCTGGTGCAGGCACAGAAAGGCCAGATCGTCGGCCCGATCCGTTCCGGCGTCGGCTTCCACATTCTGCGCGTCAATGACATCCGCGGCGAAGACAAAACGGTATCCGTCACGGAAATGCACGCCCGCCACATCCTGCTCAGACCGTCGGTCATGATGACGGACGATCAGGCCCGCGCCAAACTGCTGGACGTCGCTCAGCAGATCAAGAGCGGCAGCACCAGCTTCGCCGCGCAGGCGCGTCAGCTGTCGCAGGATCCGGGTTCCGCCAATCAGGGCGGCGATCTGGGTTGGTCCTCTCCGGACGTCTACGATCCGGTATTCCGCGACGCGCTGCTGAAACTGCATAAAGGCGAAATGAGCCCGCCGGTTCACTCCTCCTTTGGCTGGCATCTGATCCAGCTGATGGACACCCGTCAGGTCGATAAAACCGACGCGGCGCAAAAAGAGCGCGCTTACCGTATGCTGTTTAACCGTAAATTCGCGGAAGAAGCGCAGACCTGGATGCAGGAAAAACGCGCTGCCGCCTACGTTAAAGTCATGGATGGACAAAGTAACTAATGTCGAGTGAACTCAGCATTCCACGCATCGTGATCACGCCCGGCGACCCCGCCGGGATTGGTCCCGATCTGATCGTCTCGCTGGCCCAACAGGCATGGCCGGTCGAGCTGGTGGTCTGCGCCGATCCCGCGCTGCTCGAGAGCCGGGCGCGGACGCTGAATATCCCGCTGACGGTGCGGGAGTATCTTCCTGCTCAGCCCGCGCAACCTCAACAGGCCGGTACGCTGACCGTCCTCCCGGTCAAACTTGCGGCGACCGTCGTTCCCGGCCAGTTAAACGTTGAGAACAGTCGCTACGTCGTCGAGACGCTGACGCAGGCCTGCGACGGCTGCCTGCGGGGCGAATTTGCCGCGCTAGTCACCGGTCCGGTCCACAAAGGCATCATCAACGAAGCGGGCGTGCCGTTCACCGGGCATACCGAATTCTTTGCCGAACGCAGCCATTGCGAACGGGTCGTCATGATGCTGGCGACCGAGGAGCTGCGCGTCGCGCTGGCGACAACGCATCTGCCGCTGAGAGACGTGGCCGACGCCGTTGACCGCCAATGTCTGCACGAAGTCATCACCATTCTCGATCACGATTTGCGGACCAAGTTCGGTATTGCGAACCCGTCGATCTACGTGTGCGGCCTGAACCCCCACGCGGGCGAAGGCGGCCACATGGGTCGGGAAGAGCTGGACGTTATCATTCCGGCGCTTGATGAGCTGCGGGCGAAAGGCATTCAGCTGGTCGGCCCGCTGCCGGCAGATACCTTGTTCCAACCCAAATATTTACAGCCGGCGGATGCCGTGCTGGCGATGTATCACGACCAGGGATTGCCGGTTCTGAAGTATCTGGGCTTCGGCCGGGCAGTCAACATCACGCTGGGTCTACCGTTTATCCGTACCTCGGTCGACCACGGCACGGCGCTGGAGCTGGCCGCCACTGGCCAGGCCGATCCCGGCAGCTTCAGCACCGCCCTAACTCTTGCTATTAAAATGATTGCTAATCGTAATGAATAATCGAGTACACCAAGGCCACTTCGCCCGTAAGCGTTTCGGGCAAAACTTTTTACACGATCACTTTGTGATCGACAGCATTGTCTCTGCCATTCACCCGCTGCCGGATCAGGCGCTGGTGGAAATCGGCCCTGGCCTGGGTGCTCTGACCGCGCCGGTGGGAGAACGACTGAATCACTTTACCGTCGTCGAGCTGGACCGCGATCTGGCCGCACGGCTGGAAGTCCACCCCACGTTGAAAGATAAGCTCACTATCATTCAGCAGGATGCCATGAAAGTGGACTTCGCCGAGTTGGCGCAGCAAATCGGCCAGCCTCTGCGGGTCTTTGGCAACCTGCCGTATAATATTTCCACACCATTGATGTTTCATCTGTTCAGCTATACTCAGGCTATCCGCGACATGCACTTTATGTTGCAGAAAGAGGTAGTCAACCGGTTGGTGGCAGGGCCGAACAGTAAAGCCTATGGCCGTTTGAGCGTGATGGCGCAATACTACTGTCAGGTTATCCCGGTACTCGAAGTTCCTCCCACCGCGTTCAGACCTGCGCCGAAAGTCGAGTCGGCGGTCGTGCGGCTGGTGCCTCACACGACGTCGCCTTATCCTCAGGTCGACACCCGCGTGCTGAGCAGGATCACCACTGAAGCCTTCAATCAGCGCCGTAAAACGCTGCGCAACAGTTTGGGCAACCTGTTCACGCAAGAGCAGTTGGCGGAACAGGGCATCAATGCCAACGATCGCGCGGAAAACGTGACCGTAGAGCAGTATTGCAAGCTCGCTAACTGGCTTAGCAATCATCCTACGGCGCAGGAATAAACTGGAGTTGTCGTCATGATCAACGCGCCCCGAGTTTGCATACAGGTTCAGAGTTTCTACGTAGAAGCACAGTCTGCGCCGGAAGAAGATCGCTACGTCTTTGCTTACACCATCACGATCCGCAATCTGGGACGCCACGACGTCAAACTGATGAGCCGTTACTGGCTCATCACCAACAGCAACGGGCGTCAGACTGAAGTTCAGGGCGAAGGCGTCATCGGCGTTCAGCCCGTCATTCATCCCGGCAGTGAATTCCAATACACCAGCGGCGCCATTCTCGAAACGCCGTTGGGAACGATGGAAGGCCACTACCAGATGCTCGACCATCAGGGTGAGACTTTCCAGGAATCTATCCCGGTATTCCGTCTGGCAATCCCTTCACTGATACACTAATTATGGCTACCTATCTTGTTGGCGACGTTCACGGCTGTTTCGTTGAACTGGAAGCGCTATTGGCGCAAGTTTCTTTCGATCCCGCGCGGGATACGCTGTGGCTGACCGGCGACCTCGTCGCCCGCGGCCCCGATTCATTGCGGGTGCTGCGTTTCGTACGTTCGCTAGGCTCCTCGGTGCGCATGGTTTTAGGCAATCACGACCTGCATCTGCTGGCGGTTTACGCCGGCATCAGCCGTCCCAAAACCAAAGACCGGCTGGAAGCGTTGCTCGCCGCGCCGGATATCGACGATCTCATCAACTGGCTGCGTCGTCAGCCGGTGCTGCAGGTCGATGAAGATCTCAAGCTGGTGATGGCCCACGCCGGGATCACGCCGCAGTGGGATCTGGACACGGCGCAGATGTGCGCGCACGAAGTCGAGTCCATCCTGAGCAGCGACAGCTATCCGTTGTTTCTGGATGCGATGTACGGCGACATGCCGAATAACTGGCTGCCGGAGCTTAGCGGACTGCCGCGCCTGCGCTTCAGCACCAATGTCTTCACCCGCATGCGCTACTGCTTTAACGGCGGACAGCTGGATATGATGTGCAAAACGCCGCCGGCGCAGGCACCTTCCCTGCTTAAACCGTGGTTCAATTTACCTGGACCGGTGCCGAGCGAATACGCCATCGCCTTCGGGCACTGGGCATCGCTGGAAGGCAAAGGCACGCCGGAAGGCATTTTCGCGCTGGATACCGGCTGCTGCTGGGGCGGCTCGCTAACGCTGCTTCACTGGGAAACGCAGCGCTATTACCGCCAGCCGTCTCAGTTCGTTCGGCGGGATGACAACGCGCCAAACGCCGAGTAACGAGCCAAAGTCTAAGCGGCGCTCATCGTTAACGATGACTGCTGAAAAGTAAAAAGAGATGCCATTCGGCATCTCTTTTTTTGCTCACGTGAGAGCGCGTTTCAATGCTCCCAGGTCATCATTAAGCAGACTATCGTTGACCTCAACGTTCGAATCATGGTCCTACGCGCCAATCACGCCGCCGTCCCGCCGCGTCACCATCACTACCGAAGAGCGGGGCCGCACGCTGTTGTGCGGGAAGTGCGAATCGCCCTCTTCGCCCGGATGCTGCACATTGACGAACATCGTTCGATAATCCTGCGTGAAGGTGATACCGGTTAATTCGCAGGATTTCGGTCCCACCATGAAACGTTTGATTTCACCGCTGAGAGGATCGCCCGCCAACATCTGATTATTGCCCTGCCCAACGAACTCACCCGTGTTGCTGTAATTGCCGTCCGTCAAAATCCACAGCCGCCCTTCCCTGTCGAATCCCAGCCCATCTGGACTATTAAAGGTATTCTCCGCCGTGATGTTAGGCGTCCCGCGATTGACGCCTTCCGGGTGCGCGATCGGGTTGCCGCACAGCGCATACATATCCCACTCGAATGCTCTGGCCGTGGCGTCGCCGTGTTCGTCCCAGCGAATAATCTGTCCATAGATGTTCTTCGGACGCGGGTTGGCGGGATTTACCGGCATGCCAGTCTCACCACGCTTACTGTTGTTAGTCAGCGTGCAGTAAGCACGACCATCGTGCGGATTAACCGCGATCCACTCGGGACGATCCATGCGGGTCGCGCCCACCTGCGATGCCGCTTTACGAGCGAAGGTCACGACTTCCGCCTGACTGTGAAAACCATTGTCCGGCGTCAGTCCGTTCTCTCCGAACGTCAACGCAATCCAACGCCCTGTCCCTTTCAGCGGCGTGCCTGCCGCATCGCCGTCAAACTGGGCCACATACAGCGTGCCTTCATCCAGCAGGCGATGGTTGTTCGCCGGATTGACGTGATCCACCTTCGCATGGGACACATATTTGTAGATGAATTCGCCGCGCTCATCGTCCCCCATATACACCACCAGCCGCCCATCCTGCGCCACGGTGACCGCCGCATTTTCATGTTTAAAGCGCCCCAGCGCCGTACGCTTGATGGGCGTCGACGTCGGATCCAACGGATCAATCTCCACAATCCAGCCGTGTCGGTTGAACTCATTTGGATGACGGCTCACGTCGAAGCGTTCGTCGAAGTCGACCCAGTTACGCTCCGGCTCGTTCACCTCCAGCGTATAGCGCTCCTGATCCGGCGTCGTGCGATAGTTGGCGTCACGCGTACCAAAATAGGTATCGAAGTTTTCTTCACAGGTGAGGTAGGTGCCCCACGGCGTTTTGCCGTTAGCGCAGTTGCCGAACGTACCCAGCACGCGGGTACCGGTCGGATCCGCCGCGGTTTGCAGTAAGGCGTGACCGGCGGCCGGCCCGCTGAACGTCATGGGCGTGGTCGCGGTGATGCGGCGGTTGTAGCGCGACGGGCGCATGACCTGCCAGCTTACGGAGTCGCCGACGCGCTGCACGGCGACGATAGAAACCCCGTGCGCGGCCTGAGATTTGCGCACATCTTCGAGACTGGCGGCCTTCTTGCCGCCGTGGGCAAAAAGGTAGGGTTCATTGACGTATTCGTTGTTGATCGCCATGACGCCGTGGCGTTCGTCTATCGGAAAGAAACTCATGCCGTCATTGTTATCCCCGAATTGCAGGGCTTGCTCCGCCGCGGTGTTACGCCCATGAGGATCGAACGCCGCCGCGCCATCCACCAGCGGATCGCCCCACGAAATCAGCACCTCGGCACGATAGCCCGGCGGGACGATCACCTCATCCGCGGCGGAAGCCGCTATCCCTTTAAAACCGAGTAACGCACTGCCCGATGGCGTACTCTGCGCACGGACGCCGAACGACAAAACGCCGCCACCCAGAAAACTGGCCATTCCCAACGCCCCTGCTCCGCCAAACACCAGTCGGCGGCGACCTGCATCAACCTGATTTTCGGCCTTCACGTTATCCACATTGCTCGTCATCGTTCTATTTCCTCATTTCGGATAGGCGAGCCGCACGGCGAACGTACGGCATGAAAACGGACTTACGGTAGCGGATAAAGATAGGTGAATAATATTACCGAAAAGTGACATTCATCTGAGTGTAAGAAATCTGACCACGGGCGGCATGAGAGGCATGATTCGGGAGATAAAAAAACCCGCCGACAGGCGGGTTTGAGAAGATGGGGGGTTAGCGACGTTCCAGTATTTCGAAGCAGTAGTGATGAGAGTTACGTTCATCCGCTTCGTGAAACTCGCTGAACGTGGAGCGCCACTCATCCGGCTCATAGTCCGGGAAGTGAGTGTCTCCTTCGACCTCGGCATCAATGTGCGTCAGATAAAGCCGTTGCGCCAGAGGCAACATCTGTCGGTAGATACTGCCCCCGCCGATGACCATGATCTCTTCGACATCGCCCGCCTCCGCCAGTGCGGCCTCCGGTGACGTCACCCAAATTACGCGGTCATCGTCGCCCGGCTGACTGCTGATCACGATATTACGCCGTCCCGGCAGCGGCTGACCGATGGAGCGGAACGTGTTGCGTCCCATCACAATCGGCTTATCGAGCGTATTACGCTTGAACCACGCCAGATCGGCAGGGAGATGCCAGGGCATGGCATTTTCCATCCCAATAACCCGATCCACCGCCATCGCCGCAATCAAACTAATAACCATGGTAGAACCCTGTAGGCAAAAAAATTGTTGCCACTATACGGAAAGCCGGTTCGGGCGTCGATAAATGAACGGTATCCAAATTTGTTCTCAGAGGTCTCTGATTTGTCATACCCCCGGACGCCGGTGATAAACCCACAATCCGGGCAGCGACAGTCCAATGGAGAGCGCGCCGACAATGAAGCTGGCCTTGAGAAATTGGGTAATCAACTGCTGCATCAACGCTTCGCTGTAGCCCTGATGCGACAGCTCCACCACCGAGATCATCGCGGTATAGGCGGAGATGCCGGGGAACATCGGGATCACCGCCGCAACGGTAAACACTTTGGGGTGCGCCAGCAGCCAGCGCGACCAGTGAATCCCCAGCGCACCAATCAGAATCGCGGCCAGCATGGAAGCCCATTCGATATGCAGGCCGAAATGGATCATCAGAAAGCGGGAGCCATGTCCCAGCGCCCCGAGCGCGGCGCAATAGTGCAGCGCCCTGACCGGTACGTTGAACACGATGGCGAAACCGAGCGCCGGCACGGCGGCCAGCGCCATATCCTGCAACAGTAACCAGAGAAGATCTAGGCCCATCCGCGTAGCCCCCATATCGCCATTGCCGACACCACGCCGATGCAGGTGGAGAGCGTCAACAAACTGGCGATCGCCCAGCGCGCCAGCCCGGTATTGACGTGTCCTTTAAACATATCAGCCACCGCGTTAATCAAAGGGAAGCCAGGCACCAACAGCAGCACGCTGGCCGCCATCGCCACCGTGGCGGAGTTCTCCAGGCCCGGTACGCGCATCAGCAAACCGGAGGCAGAGGTGGCAACAAAGGCGGTGATGCAGAAGTTGATCAGCGGATTAAAACTGCGGGCTGTCAGCAGTTGGCGCACATACATCGCAAGCCCGCTGGCGAGCAGCGCGATGAGGAATGCATCCCAGCCGCCGCCGTTCAATCGGCTGAAACAGCCGCAAGAGAGCGCGACGATGCTCACGACAATCCAGCGCGGATAGCGCAGCGGCTTGATGTTATTGAGCCGTTTCGCCACCTCCTCAACGCCCAGCAGATGATGTTCAGCCATAATCACGACATGCTGCACCTCCGTGACGACGTGCATATTGATGCCGCGATCTTCGTTTCTGCGCGTGGTCGTCAAACAGTGTCCATTGACGATGGTGCTCAGCACCACGGCGTTAGCGGAAATGGAACTCTCCACGCTATCGACGCCCAGCGCTTTTCCCAGACGCGACGGTAGCTGCTCGACGACCGTACTTTCCGCGCCGTGCTGTAGCAGCATCAGCGCACATTGAATACACAACCGGGTGATGTCCCGTTGGGCGATATCTGAACTGATCATGTTGATGCTCCGACCCGACCTCAAAAGTCCCGAGAATTCACGCTGACGCACGTCACCCAGGCAGCGACAGTCACTCACGGCTTTCGGCCCTATGGGCTAAAGCCACAGCGTGATTTGACAACATTATGCACGGATTTGACGCAATGGCTTTGATGACGATAGGGATTATGGCAGCTAATCAGGGAGATGAAACGGAGGAAGCGTAAAGCAGGATCGGCGTAAATCTGGCGTGACAATCAGGGCGGCGGTGCCGTGATGACCTGACTTCAATGAAACAGCGTGGAACGGCGCATCGCCGCGCCACGCACCAAAACAGCTTGAAGACTACAGCGTGCCGGTGCCGCCGTCCGCACACCATACCTGACCGGACGTATAACTGGCTTCCGCCGACGCCAGCGTGACATACAGCGGCGCGATTTCCACCGGCTGACCGGGACGCCCCATCGGCGAACTCGCGGCAAACTGCTGCACCATCTCCATCGGCTGACCGCCGCTGGACTGTAGCGCCGTCCAGTAAGGTCCCGGCGCGACCGCATTCACGCGAATCCCTTTGCCGGTGACCTGCTTCGCCAGCGCCTTGGTGAACGCCACATTACAGGCTTTGGTCTGCGCGTAATCCAGCAGAATGGCGCTGGGGTTGAAGGCCTGCACCGAGGTCGTGTTGATGATCGCCGAGCCGGGTTTCATGTGTTGCAACGCGGCTTTGCTGATCCAGAACGGCGCATAGACATTGGTTTTGAACGTGGCGTCGAACGCTTCGGTCGTCAGCTGTGCGATGGATTCTACGTACTGCTGGCGTCCGGCGTTGTTGACCAGAATATCCAGTCCGCCCAGCTTATGTACCGCTTCGTCCACCAGCTTATGGCAGAACGCTTCGTCGCGAATATCGCCCGGTATCGCCACCGCCGTGCGCCCTTCGGCGCGAATCAGCTCAATGACTTCTTTCGCGTCAGACTCTTCTTCCGGCAGATAGTTGATCGCGACATCGGCCCCTTCTCGCGCATAGGCGATCGCCACCGCGCGGCCAATACCGGAATCGCCGCCGGTCACCAACGCTTTGCGGCCCTGCAGGCGACCTGTTCCGCGATAGCTTTTCTCGCCATGATCCGGCAGCGGCTGCATTTTACTTGCCAGCCCCGGCGGGGTTTGCGGCTGACTGGGAAACGGAGGCTGGGGATAAGCGTCGACCGGATTTTTGCCGGTCAAAGCGGAATGTGAGGACTGACCTTCTTTCTCATGCGAAGCCATACTTATCTCCTGATAAAGGATGTTCAGACGGATAAAAAATGCTCATCCGCACACGTTTGGGTCACCCTTTAAGCGTAGACGCTAAATGCGTCTTTTTCAGGAAAAGGAGTCATTTATGCTGCCAAATAGAGATTCAACACAATGAAATATCAATAAAAAAACGGGCCGATCGGCCCGTCATCTACGCCCCGTATAGCGAGCGTTATTGGCTGATTTTCGCGTGCATTTCCTGCACGGAAGTCACCTGTTCCGTCGGATCGGCATTCAGCGACATCGCGGTAGCAAATCCTCCGTTCATAGTGGTGTCGTAGTGCACTTTGTACTGCAGCGCGCTGCGACGGATCAGCTTGGAGTCCTCAATCGCCTGACGACCCGCCGTCGTATTCACGATATAAGCGTACTCGCCGTTCTTGATGCGATCCTGAATGTGCGGACGGCCTTCGTGCACCTTGTTGACCAGACGCGGATTGATACCCGCCTCACCCAGCACCACCGCGGTGCCGTGAGTCGCATCCAGCTCAAACCCATGCTTCAGCAGCTTGGCCGCCAGATCTACAACGCGTCCTTTGTCGCCTTCACGTACCGACAGCAGCGCCCGGCCATTTTTCTTCATGGCGGAGCTACTGCCCAGCATGGCTTTGGCGAACGCTTCCGCAAACGTGCGGCCTACGCCCATGACTTCGCCGGTCGAACGCATTTCCGGCCCCAAAATAGGGTCGACGCCCGGGAATTTATTAAACGGCAACACCACTTCTTTGACCGAGTAATAAGGCGGAATCACTTCTTGGGTGACGCCCTGCTCGGCCAGCGTTTTGCCCGCCATGACGCGCGCCGCCACTTTCGCCAACGGCACGCCGGTCGCCTTGGAGACGAATGGCACGGTACGCGCCGCACGCGGGTTCACCTCAATCAGATACACTTCGTTGTTCTTGACCGCGAACTGCACGTTCATCAACCCGCGTACCGCCAGTTCGAACGCCAGTTTTTCGACCTGCTGACGCATCACATCCTGAATCTCTTTGCTCAGGGTGTACGCCGGCAGCGAACACGCGGAGTCGCCGGAGTGAACCCCAGCCTGCTCGATGTGTTCCATGATGCCGCCGATCAACACCTGTTCGCCGTCGCAGATGGCGTCCACATCCACTTCCACTGCGTCGTCCAGGAAGCGGTCCAGCAGTACCGGCGCATCGTTGGAGACGCTGACCGCCGTCTGGAAGTAACGGCGCAGGTCCGTTTCGTCGTAGACGATTTCCATCGCACGACCACCCAGAACATACGAAGGACGCACTACCAACGGATAACCGAGGCCCGCCGCTTTTTCTACCGCCTGGTCGATGGCGACAACCGTGGCGTTCGCAGGCTGTTTCAGGCCCAGACGGTCAACCGCCTGCTGGAAACGTTCGCGGTCTTCCGCACGGTCAATAGCATCCGGACTGGTGCCAATCACCGGTACGCCGGCCGCTTCCAGCTCACGCGCCAGCTTCAGCGGCGTCTGGCCGCCGTACTGGACGATCACGCCCTTCGGTTTTTCGATGCGGACGATTTCCAGTACGTCTTCCAGCGTGACCGGCTCGAAGTAGAGACGATCGGAAGTGTCATAGTCTGTAGAGACGGTTTCCGGGTTGCAGTTGACCATGATGGTTTCGTAGCCGTCTTCCCGCAGCGCCAGCGAGGCATGTACGCAGCAGTAGTCGAACTCGATACCCTGACCGATACGGTTCGGCCCGCCGCCCAGCACCATGATTTTATCGCGGTCGGTGTTCGGGTTGGCTTCGCACTCGTCTTCATAAGTCGAGTACAGATAAGCCGTATCCGTCGAGAATTCGGCGGCGCAGGTATCCACGCGTTTGTAGACCGGGTGCAGGTTGTACTTGTCGCGCAGCTTACGAATTTCGCCTTCAGAGACGCCCGCCAGCGTCGCCAGACGCGCATCGGCAAAGCCTTTACGCTTCAGCATCCGCAGGAACTCCGGCGTCAGGCTGTTCGCCCCTTCTTCCGCCACCTGCTCTTCCAAACGCACCAGCTCTTCAATCTGTACCAGGAACCAGCGATCGATATTGGTCAGGTTGAAAACGCCGTCTACCGACATCCCGGCGCGGAAAGCATCGGCCAGATACCAGATGCGATCGCCGCCCGCGTCTTTCAGCTCGCGGCGAATGGTGGTCAGCGCCTCGGGATCGTCCAGATCCACTTTCGGGTCAAACCCGGTCGCGCCCACTTCCAGTCCGCGCAACGCTTTTTGCAGCGACTCCTGCTGCGTGCGGCCAATCGCCATCACTTCGCCCACCGACTTCATCTGCGTCGTCAGGCGATCGTTCGAGCCCGCGAATTTTTCGAAGTTGAAGCGCGGGATCTTGGTGACGACATAGTCGATAGACGGTTCGAACGACGCCGGCGTCCGCCCGCCGGTGATATCGTTCATCAGTTCGTCCAGCGTGTAGCCCACCGCCAGCTTTGCGGCGATTTTCGCGATCGGGAAACCGGTGGCTTTAGAGGCCAGCGCCGATGAACGGGAGACGCGCGGGTTCATCTCAATGACGATGAGACGGCCATTTTTCGGGTTAACCGAGAACTGCACGTTGGAGCCGCCGGTTTCAACGCCGATTTCACGCAGCACCGCCATCGAAGCGTTACGCATGATCTGGTATTCCTTGTCCGTCAGCGTTTGTGCCGGAGCCACGGTGATGGAGTCACCGGTGTGGATCCCCATCGCGTCGAGGTTCTCGATAGAGCAGACGATGATGCAGTTATCATTCTTGTCCCGCACCACTTCCATCTCATACTCTTTCCAGCCAATCAGCGACTCATCAATCAGCAGCTCATTGGTCGGAGAAAGGTCCAGACCGCGAGTACAGATCTCTTCGAACTCTTCGCGGTTGTAGGCGATGCCGCCGCCAGTGCCGCCCATCGTAAAGGACGGACGGATAATGCAGGGGAAGCCCACGTCAGCCGCCACGGCCAGCGCTTCTTCCATCGTATGCGCAATGCCGGAGCGGGCGGTATCCAGCCCGATTTTCTTCATGGCGATATCGAAACGACGACGATCTTCCGCTTTGTCGATGGCATCGGCGGTCGCGCCGATCATCGTGACGCCGAACTCTTCCAGTACGCCGCGACGCTCCAGCTCCAGCGCGCAGTTCAACGCCGTCTGCCCGCCCATCGTCGGCAGCACCGCATCCGGACGCTCTTTATCGATGATTTTGCGCACCACTTCCCAGTGAATCGGCTCGATGTAGGTGGCGTCGGCCATCTCCGGGTCAGTCATGATCGTCGCCGGGTTGGAGTTCACCAGAATGACGCGGTAGCCCTCTTCACGCAGCGCCTTACATGCCTGCGCCCCAGAGTAGTCGAACTCGCACGCCTGACCGATGACGATCGGGCCGGCGCCCAGAATGAGGATACTTTTTATGTCGGTACGTTTTGGCATTTCTCGCTCCTGAGAACCCGCTAACTCGCCGCCGTGCGAGGGTGATTCCCCGGCGCGGCGCGACTCAGCGTCTTCTGGTTATTGGGTGTTACGGTAAGACTCAATCAGCTCGATAAAGTGGTCGAACAGCGGCGCGGCATCGTGCGGACCCGGGCTGGCTTCAGGGTGTCCCTGGAAGCTGAAAGCCGGTTTATCAGTGCGGTGAATGCCCTGCAGCGAGCCATCGAACAGCGATGTATGAGTGACGCGCAAATTCGCCGGGAGTGAGGCTCCGTCCACCGCAAAGCCATGGTTTTGAGCGGTGATCATCACGCAGTCCGCATCCAGATCTTTCACCGGGTGGTTGCCGCCGTGGTGGCCGAATTTCATTTTGATAGTGTCGGCGCCGCTGGCCAACGCCAGCAGTTGGTGACCCAGGCAAATGCCGAAGATCGGGATCTCGGTGTCCAATAGCGTTTTGATGGCGTCGATAGCGTAATCGCAGGGCGCCGGGTCGCCGGGACCGTTGGACAGGAACACGCCATCTGGATTGAGTTTCAAGACATCTTCAGCGGAAGTCTGGGCCGGAACGACCGTCAGACGGCAGCCGCGATCCACCAGCATGCGCAGAATATTGCGTTTGGCGCCGTAGTCGTAGGCCACCACATGATAAGGCAGCTCGCTGTCGTCTTTCGGCGTCGGCAGATCGCCTTGCAGCGTCCAACTCCCCTGACGCCACTCGTAGCTGGCGGCAGTCGTCACCTCTTTCGCCAAATCCATGCCTTTCAGGCCCGGGAATGAGCGCGCTTTTTCCAGCGCCAGCGCGGCATCCGCCGCATCGCCCACAATGATGCAGCCATTTTGCGCGCCTTTTTCTCTCAGCAGACGCGTGAGCTTACGGGTATCGATATCCGCAATCGCCACAATGTTATTGCGCTGAAGGTAGTGGGAGAGGCTTTCCTGGCTGCGGTAGTTGCTGGCAATGAGGGGAAGGTCGCGAATAATCAGGCCTTGTGCCTGAATGGATGAGGATTCTTCGTCGCTGGCGTTGACGCCGACATTACCAATGTGAGGATACGTAAGAGTAACAATCTGGCGGGAATAGGAAGGATCAGTGAGGATTTCTTGATAACCGGTCATCGACGTATTGAAGACCACTTCCCCCACAGCCGATCCCTCTGCCCCAATGGCCCGGCCATGGAATTGGGTTCCGTCTTCCAGAACCAATAGCGCTGACTTAATCAAAACACCCTCCAAGGAATAAACAATCACGTTATTTGCATATTAATTCAGATTCGCCGATCTAAATCAATGCAAAAACCACCTGTAAGGTAAATTTTCGGCAAATTGGGCGCATTTTAATGACGGGCCGGTCAATTGTCCATCCAAAACAGGATTTTTTCTTGTGTTTATACGTATTCAGTCAATAATCCCAGTCGATAGCCATAAAAACACACATAAAATGGCTTAAGAAAACGGTTGCTCACCAAGATGACGAAAAATGTGGTTGATATCGCATCAACTGCGCCAAACAGAGAGCGCAGAAGTCAAAAACAAGCCATAAAACAAAAGAAAACAACGAAATAAGAAGAGTTAATTAAAATATAACAATCAAACACATATTTTATGCACAAAACAAAAATGACACCCAAAAGGTGCCATTTAAATCATATAGTTACATTTAAATCACCAGACCATAAAATCACAAATCATCGAGACCAAGCACATCTTTCATGTCATAAAGACCTGATTTATGCGCCCTTAACCAAATGGCAGCCCTGACTGCGCCATTGGCAAAAGTCATACGACTTGAAGCCTTGTGGGTTATCTCTACGCGTTCGCCGATATCCGCAAACATGGCCGTGTGTTCACCGACGATATCGCCCGCACGAACGGTCGCGAAACCAATGCTTTTCGGGTCACGCTCGCCGGTATAGCCTTCACGCGCATAGACGGCGCAGCTTTTGAGATCGCGCCCCAGCGCGCCGGCGATGGATTCGCCCATGGCCAGCGCCGTCCCCGAAGGGGCATCCACTTTGTGGCGGTGATGCGCTTCGATGATTTCAATGTCGGTATAATCGCCCATAACCTTCGCGGCTTTCTCCAGCAGCTTCAGCATCACGTTCACACCCACGCTGAAGTTGGCAGCGAACACGATGCCGATGTCGGCCGCTGCCTGAGAAATCGCGGCTTTGCCCGCATCATCAAAGCCCGTGGTTCCGATAATCATAGATTTAGCGTGCTGACGACAAAATGCCAGATGCGCCAATGTGCCTTCAGGACGCGTGAAATCGATTAAAACATCGAAGTCGTTCTTTACGGCATCAAGGGAGTCAGAAACAACCACATTCCGTTTCCCCAGCCCGGCCAGTTCGCCGGCATCACTGCCGACCAGCGTGGAGCCCGCTCGCTCCAACGCCGCGCCCAGCACCGCGCCATCAACATGATCAACGGCCTGTATGAGCTGACGCCCCATGCGCCCGCCAGCACCGGCGATCGCAATACGGATTGATGAATCCTTCATGTCTTCTCTCTCTTATTCATGTCGTGCATAAAAAATGCATTCAGGGTAACCAAACCGAACGGCAGAAAATGAAGCGATGTGCCGACCGGCGAAAATGAGCACGTATCCCGCCTCTGCAACCCGCGCCACCACTCATTGAGAGTCGTTATATGCCCTTTTTTGCGGTATTCGAGGCATCATGCAGATTCACCACTATAACGCATAAACATGCAGTTTCAACGCAGGGAAATATTTTCGGGAAGGGGGAAACGACAGCACCGAACGGGCTGTCGCTCAGTCAGATCGTCAGTCGACCTGTTTAATTTCAACACGCAGTTCTTTCGGCACTTCGAACACGATGTTTTCCTCGCGTCCGACCATCTCGTGCGCCACTTCGCCGCCCAACGACTGGAGACGCTGTACGACCTCCTGCACCAGAACGTCAGGCGCGGAGGCTCCGGCCGTGACGCCGACACAGGCCGCATTGTTGAACCAGGCTTCCTGAATGTCGTCCGCCGAGTCAATGAGATAAGAGCGCTTGCCGACGCGCTGAGCCAGCTCCGCCAGACGGTTTGAGTTGGAGGAGTTTTTCGATCCGACCACCAGCACGACATCAGCTTCACTGGATAAATTACGCACAGCTTCCTGCCGATTCGTCGTCGCATAGCAGATATCGTCCTTACGCGGCCCGATGATTTTGGGGAAACGCGCCCTCAGGGCATCAATCACCGCATAGGTGTCATCAACGGATAGAGTCGTTTGCGTCATGAAACACAAATGGTCTTCGTGCTTCACCTGCAACGCATACACGTCCTTCGGGCTTTCGACCAGATACATCCCGCCCTCAGGGTTGTTGTACTGCCCCATGGTGCCTTCGACTTCGGGATGCCCCGCGTGGCCAATCAGAATCGCTTCCATCCCTTTCCGACTGGCGCGCGCGACTTCCATATGCACCTTGGTGACCAGCGGACAGGTCGCGTCAAACACGCTCAAATCACGGCTTTTGGCCTCTGCGCGCACCGCCTGTGAAACGCCGTGCGCCGAGAAAATCAGGATAGCGCCGTCCGGCACTTCATCAATTTGCTCGATAAAAATAGCGCCGCGTTCCCGCAGACCGTTAACGACAAAGCGGTTATGCACCACCTCATGACGCACGTAAATCGGCGCGCCGTAAATCTCCAACGCGCGTTCCACGATGCTGATGGCGCGGTCAACGCCCGCACAGAACCCGCGGGGGTTAGCCAGCAAGATTTTCATGCTTCTCCTCCTGTAACGGGGGATCGATAGCCTGCACGTCGATGTCGAACGTGATGGTGTGTCCGGCCAGCGGATGATTGAAATCGACGGTGACAGACTCTTCCGCCACTTCCTGAATAATGCCCGGCATATCCTGACCGCCAACGCCGCTGAACAGCATAATCGTTCCCACGTCGGGCACGCCGGTTTCAGCGAAGTCGCGTCGCAGGAAGAACTGAATCAAATCGGGATTGGCATCGCCAAAGGCGGATTCGGGCGGCAGGCTGAAGCGACGCTTATCGCCTACCTGAAGCCCTAACAGCTGCTGCTCCAGCTCGGGGGACAAACTGCCGTCCCCCAGCCGAAACCGAGCCGGTTTTCCGCTGCGCTGAGTATTTTCCGCCACCGATCCGTCTTCCAGGGTCAACGTGAAATGCACCAGTACGGTACTGTGGTTCTCAACACGTTCAGACATGCGTTATTTACCTTCGGCTTTTTTCTTCTCAGAGGACACGAAAAAGCCTTCGAGCACAATCAACAATGCTCCGATACAGATGCCCGCATCGGCGATATTGAAGATGGGGTAGTGCCAGTCATTGATATAGAAATCAACAAAGTCAATCACATAGCCATGAACTATGCGATCGGTCAGGTTACCCACCGCGCCGCCGATAATCATGGCGTAAGCCATGTTATTCAGCTTCTGACTGGCGCTGGAGCGATACATTAGTACCAGCAGAGCCGCGGTGATCGCCAGCGCGATCACCGCAAAGAACCAACGCTGCCAACCATCTTTATCAGCCAGGAAACTGAACGCTGCGCCCGGATTATGGGCATACGTCAGATTAAAGAATGGGATCAGCGGCAGCGACTCACCCAACTGAAAGTGAGTCATGACCCACTGCTTGCTGCCCAGATCGACTACCAGCACTACCAGCGCCAGCCAAAGCCAGCGCAGTCCCGTTGATTTCATAGCGTGTCTCATTAGACGAATTTACGCACTTCGCCCGCACCACCGACATTGGTGGCACAGCGACCGCACACTTCAGGATGCTCGGAGTCAGTCCCGATATCCGTTTCAAAATGCCAGCAGCGCGGACATTTCTCGCCGTCAGCCTTATCAAGGACAATTTTCAGCCCTGATAATTCCGTCTGCTGAGCGTCCGCAGGCGCATCGTCGTAAGAGGCGATGGTCGCTTTCGAGGTCAGCAGCGCGAAATGCAGCTCAGGCTGCAGCTGATTCAGCTTCTCAGTCAACGCGCTATCCGCATACAGCGTAACAGCCGCTTCCAGAGAACCACGGATGTGCTTGTCGTTACGCGCCTGCTCGATGACCTTGTTCACTTCGCTGCGGATTTGCAGCATATCGGCCCAGAAAGCCTCATTCATGCTTTCATCGCCGTCAAGACCGAACAGGCCGTCATACCACTCTTCGGTAAAGACGTACTGCGCGCGCTCGCCCGGCAGGTAAGCCCAGATTTCATCCGCAGTAAAGGAGAGGATCGGCGCCATCCAGCGCACCAGCGCTTCGGCGATGTGGAACAGGGCCGTCTGACAGCTGCGACGCGCGACGCTGTCGCTCTTCGCGGTGTACTGGCGATCTTTGATGATATCGAGGTAGAACGATCCCATTTCGATCGAGCAGAACTGCATCAGGCGCTGTACTACGCGGTGGAAGTCGTAGTTTTCGTACGCATCCAGAATCTCTTCCTGCGCCGCTTTCGCGCAACCGACCGCCCAGCGATCCAGCACGACCATATCCTGAGGTGCCACGCTATGCTGAGCCGGATCGAAACCGTTCAGGTTCGCCAGCAGGAAGCGGGCGGTGTTACGGATACGGCGGTAAGCATCGGCGGAACGTTTCAGGATTTCATCGGACACCGCGATCTCGCCGGAGTAGTCGGTGGAACCGATCCACAGGCGCAGAATGTCGGCGCCCAGTTTATCCATGACGTCCTGCGGGCTGACTGTGTTACCGATGGACTTGGACATTTTGCGGCCCTGTCCATCCACGGTGAAACCGTGAGTCAGTACCTGACGGTACGGCGCTTTACCTTTGATAGCGGTAGAGATCATCAGAGAAGACATGAACCAGCCGCGATGCTGGTCGGAGCCTTCCAGATACATATCCGCCTCGTGGCCGCCGAACTCCGGACGCACGTCGACCACTGAAGCATGGGTAGAACCGGAATCAAACCACACGTCCAGCGTATCAGGCACTTTGACGTAGTTGGCGGCGTCTTCGCCCAGCAGCTCCGCCGGGTCCAGATCCCACCATGCCTGAATGCCATCCTGCTCAACGCGTTTAGCGACGGCTTCCATCAGCTCCACGCTGCGCGGATGCAGTTCTTCGGTGTCTTTGTGCACGAACAGCGACATCGGCACGCCCCAGGTACGCTGACGGGAAATACACCAGTCTGGGCGGTTCGTGACCATGGTTTCGATACGCGCCTGGCCCCAGTCCGGGATCCACTGCACATCTTTGATTTCCGACAGCGACTGCTTACGCAGCCCTTTCTGATCCATGCTGATAAACCACTGCGGCGTCGCGCGGAAGATAATCGGCGTTTTGTGACGCCAGCAGCAAGGATAGCTGTGCAGCAGTTTTTCAACGTGCAGCAGCACGCCGCGTTCGCGCAGCATTTCAACAACAGTATCGTTAGCCTTGAAGACGAACAGACCGTCCAGTCCCGGGAATGTACCCGGCAGATAGCAACCGTTTGGACCTACCGGGTTGGCGATTTCCAGCTGATATTTCTGACTGATGACGTAATCGTCCGGACCATGTCCGCCCGCGGTATGGACCGCGCCCGTACCGGCATCCAGCGTAACGTGGTCGCCCAGAATCGCCGGGACATCGAAGCCCATGAACGGGTGATTGAAGCGCATCAGTTCCAGCGCGTTACCCTCGCACTCGCCCAGCACCTTCCATTCGGAAACGCCCAGACGCTGCATCACGCTTTCAACCAGATCCGCCGCCAGAATCAGCGCCTGACCATCAACCTGCACCAGCTGGTAAATGAATTCCGCATTCAGGGAGATAGCGCGGTTAGCCGGCAGGGTCCACGGGGTCGTCGTCCAAATCACCAGAGAGATGGAACCGACTACCGCATCGGCTGAAACGCCAAACTTCGCCGCCACGGCGGAAGGGTCTACCGCGCTGAAAGCGACATCAATGGAAGGCGACGTTTTGTCATAGTATTCGACTTCCGCTTCCGCCAGTGCGGAACCACAGTCGGCGCACCAGTGCACCGGCTTCGCGCCTTTGTGCAGATGACCGTTAGCGATGATTTTGCCCAACGCGCGGATGATGTTGGCTTCGGTGTCGAAGTCCATCGTCAGGTAAGGATGATCCCACTCGCCCAGTACGCCCAGTCGAATGAAGTCTTTTTTCTGTCCGGCAACCTGCTCTGCCGCGTACTTACGGCACTCCTGACGGAATTCTGCCGCGCTGACTTTTTCGCCCGGCTTGCCGACCAACTGTTCAACTTTCAGCTCGATAGGCAGACCATGACAGTCCCAGCCCGGAACATAGGGCGAGTCATAGCCGGAAAGCCCCTTGGACTTGATAATAATGTCTTTAAGAATCTTGTTAACCGAGTGACCAATGTGAATGTTGCCGTTGGCGTACGGGGGGCCATCGTGCAGGATAAAGGTTTTTTTACCCTGCTTGGCGCTACGAATAATCCCGTACAGATCCTGATCGTACCAACGTTTCAGCATATCGGGTTCGCGCTTGGCGAGATCGCCACGCATCGGGAACCCTGTTTCCGGCAAATTCAGGGTAGTTTTATAGTCACTCATTAGATTCTCGATTTCGTTTTCGGCTAGAAAAATTAAACCGGTGCCTTTAGCCCAAAGAATTCACGGGCCGCCACCTCATCATTAGCAATCTGCTGCTTCAGCGCATCAAGCGAAGCAAATCGCTGTTCATTACGTAGTTTTTTGCGCATGACCACTTCTATATGGCGGCCATACAGATCCAGCGTGACGTCAAGCAAATGCACTTCCAACTGCTGACGTTTGTCGCCGGTGACCGTCGGGCGCGTTCCGATGTTAGCCACGCCGGGAATAGGCTCATCGCCCAATCCGTAAACGCTGACGGCGTACACGCCGCTGACCGGCGAGACCTTGCGTTTTAACGGCACGTTCGCCGTAGGGAAACCGATCGTGCGGCCCAGCGCATTACCGTGTACCACGCGTCCCGAGATACTGAACGGATGCCCCAGTAACGCTTCGGCCTGCGCCAAATCGTCCTGGCTGAGCGCTTCCCGCACCGCGGTACTGCTCACTCGTTTTCCACCGTTGCAGAACGAATCGGTGCTAATGACCTCAAAGTCCAGCTCAACGCCCGCTTTCTGTAATAACAGGAAATCCCCTTTGCGACCAGCGCCGAAGCGGAAGTCATCCCCCACCACCAGGAATTTCACCCCCAGCTTGTTGACCAGCAGATCGGAAATAAAGGTATGGGCGTTGTGGGCGGCGAAAGCCGCGTCGAACTTCACGCACAAGAGGTAATCCACCCCCGCCTGCGACAGGTATTTGACCTTGTCGCGCAACCGGGTCAGTCGGGCAGGCGCGTTGTCGCCGCCGAACAGTTCCTGCGGTTGGGGTTCAAAAATCATCACCATCACCGGCAGTCCGCGCTTCTGCCCTTCCTGTTTCAGGCGTTCGAGCAGCACATGATGCCCGCGGTGGACACCGTCAAAGTTACCAATAGTAAGCACACAGCCATGATGGTGTGCCTGAAGATTGTGTATACCGCGTATTAGCTGCATAACTGGCTCAAAACAGTGGAAATCGGCGGATTATACCTTGTACAGCGAGTAAGGTTAACCCGGGATGCGTGCCTTTTGTCGCCAGCCCTGCTGATTTCAGCACAGGAAGGCAGCTTAAAATGAGCAGAATTGCCTCCCATGAGGTAGTATCTCGCGCTCAGTAAGGCATGGGATTGCCAAGATCAGTCGGTTAACACGGGTTGCGCGTTTTAATACCGATTTATGGTGTGAAAGGCTGTATTCCCCGACGTGAAGCTGTTAAAATCCTGCGCCATCACAACGTAACAAGCGCTGACGTACAAACGGCGCTTATTTGCACAAATCCATTGACAAAAGAAGGCTAACCGGGCATATTCCTCGGCCTTTGAATTGTCCTCGATAGAATATATTTGGGAGTTGGACCTTGGCTAATATCAAATCAGCTAAGAAACGCGCCGTACAGTCTGAAAAGCGTCGCAAGCATAACGCAAGCCGTCGCTCCATGATGCGCACTTTCATCAAGAAAGTATACGCGGCGATCGCCACTGGCGATAAAGAAGCAGCACTGAAAGCGTTTAATGAAATGCAACCGATCGTGGATCGTCAGGCTAGCAAAGGCCTGATTCACAAGAACAAGGCTGCACGTCATAAGTCAAACCTGATCGCTCAGATCAACGCTTTGCAATAATCGCTTTTTGCGAGCATTGCTAGAAAAAACCGGCCTAGGCCGGTTTTTTTATGTCTGCAGATCCTGAAACAGCAAACGATGATCTTACCTGACTGAGTGTGGTCTTGATCGCGTAGAGGCTGTCACATGCCCACACGATCGTCGCCCCATCGTCTGATGACTGCGCAGGTTACTCTTCTCTGGGTAATGTCGTGTGACAAGACACTGCAGGCAAGGCCATACGCAAAGCGATAAAACCCAACACCCCAGCCGCCAACGAGGTCACCAGGATCGCGAGCTTGGCATACAGCACCGTCGCCGCATCCGCTTCACCGCCGAAAGAGAGCAACGTGATGAAAATAGACATCGTGAAGCCTATACCGCACAGCACCGATACCGCACTAAGCTGACGAAAGTTCACGCCTGCCGGTAATGCCGCAAGCCCCAGCGCGGTCACTGCCCCGCTGAACAACATAATACCCAGCGGTTTTCCTATCAGCAGACCGGCGGCGATGCCCACCGTGAGCGGCGAGAGCATCTGCGTTGCGTCTACCCCCTGTAGCGCGATACCCGCATTGGCGAAGGCAAAGAGCGGAATAATCAGAAAGGCGACCCAGCCGCTTAACCGGTGTTCCAGCGCTTTCGCAGGCGATGGTTGTCCAGCTGGCGCGCGCAGCGGGATGAGGAATCCCACCACCACCCCCGCCAGCGTGGCATGCACGCCCGACAGCAGCACGCAGAACCATACAACGACGCCTACCAATAAATAAGCGGGCGTGTTCATCACCTGTCGCCAATTCAAATACGCCAGGATCAACGCCGACAGCGCCGCCCCCAGCAGAGCCCATCCATGCAGTTGCTGCGTATAAAACAGCGCGATCACCAGAATCGCCCCGAGATCGTCAATGATCGCTAGCGCCAACAGGAAAACTTTCAGTCCCAGCGGCACCCGCTTACCCAGCAGCACCAGAATACCCACGGCGAAGGCGATGTCCGTCGCGGTCGGGATTGCCCACCCCACCCGAGTGTGCGCATCTGCGGCGTTGATCGCCAGATAGATCAGCGCAGGGACCACCATTCCTCCCAGCGCTGCCGCAACGGGTAACAGCGCCTGACGCCGGCTGGCCAATGCGCCGACCATCAGCTCGCGTTTGACCTCAAGCCCCACCATCAGGAAAAACAGCGTCATCAGGCCATCGTTAATCACATGCAGCAGCGAGGCATGAATGCGTATTTCTCCCCACGCCACGTGGAACGGCGTTGTCAGTACCTTGTCATATCCCATCGCCGTCAGCGGAATATTCGCCATCAGCAACGCCAGCAGCGTAGCAACAATCAGCGTTATTCCCGCCGCTGCATCCAGCCGGGCAAACCGGCGCAATAGCCTTATCATCAGGACTCTCTCTCAAAACGGCATCAGCACACCGCCTTCTTGTGTAGTCAGGAAGGCGGGATCAGAAGCCATCACTCTCGTTGAAAATGCCGCAGCATTCAACAAAAACCAGATAACCTTCGGTAAAAACGAATCACAGCAAAATGATGAGCGTTATAGGGACGGCAAACGCGTGTCACCTACGCACCAACCACGGCGCCTCATGACGTTCGACAACGCTATTTCGCGTTACCCTGACGAAAAGCCCGCGCGTCGCGCGGAGAATCCACCAGCACGCCATCCGCCCCCAACTCCCGCGCACGCGCGTAATCGGCTGGCGTATTAACGCCAAACAGAATAACCTGCGCCGTTCCGGCAGACCGAAAGCAGTCCATCGCTTCTTTATCCCAGGTCAGTAAGGATTTGGAACGCCCTTCCCCCAATGTGAAGCGCTCAACGACCTCAACCTCGCGACGTAACTCCAATCCATACCAATGCATCGTCTGCGAAGCCGGAAGCGGATCACATTGATGCGCCATGGAGACATTCGCCAATAAGGTTCTGGTACGGTCACGGCTTTCGAAGCGAGAAATCGGCGGCGGCAACGCGTCGAGATAGCGCGCATCCGTGGAGTAAACACGCGTACGCGCCAGGCTTCCAGTGTCCTGCAGCGTTTTCAGCAGCGCCTGACCGAAGCGGACCGGATCGGTATCGGGCGATTTGATATCCAGATAGAACGTCACCTGAGGAAACATCCGCAAGACCGCATCCAGTCGGGGAATGCCGATGCCTTTGCCACGGAAGGGATGATGCGTGGCATCACCGAAAGCCCATCCCGCATCTACGTTCGCCAATTCAGCACTGGTGTACGCAGAAATCGGCCCTTGTTTATCGGTCAACGCCTTAAGATCCGTCGGTCTATACAGCACAATCACGCCATCTTTCGCCTCCTGCAACGTGATCCAAACCGCATCCGCGCCATTCTTCAGCGCGGTATCAACCGCTATCACCGTATTTTCCGGCGCATCGCCGGTCCCACCCCGATGTGCAATCACCTGGGGCGCACTCGCGGAATACGCCGTGCCGGACGCCGCCGCCAAACACAGAAACACACAGAAATCGTGGAAAAATCGTTGCATGCCAAGCCCCTGTTTGAACAATCAATGAGGGGCCTAAGCATATCGTCGCGATATGACGTTTTTGTAACAGCGCGCCGTATTGGCCGGGAAAACCGGCTTACGCAAGATTGTCAGCAAGACAGGGAAAATGAGGCATCCACGCACCATAAAAAACGGCCCGCAAAGCGGGCCGTTGATGGGGATCGACACGTCGAATGATCTGATCTTAACGGGTCAAGTCGTCAAAGAATTTCTTCACGCCATCGAAGAAGCTTTTCGAACGCGGGCTGTTGCGCTCACCGGAAGGTCCGCCAAAGCTCTGTTCCAGTTCTTGCAGCAGCTCTTTCTGACGCTCGTTCAGGCTGACCGGCGTTTCTACCACCACGCGACACAACAGGTCGCCCTGTGCGCCGCCGCGAACGGACTTCACGCCCCTGCCGCGCATTCTGAACAGCTTGCCGGTCTGCGTTTCCGCCGGGACTTTAAGCTTCACGCGGCCATCCAGGGTCGGCACTTCGATTTCGCCACCCAACGCCGCCATCGCGAAGTTGATCGGCACTTCGCAGTACAGGTTGTTTTCTTCACGCTGGAAGATCGGGTGCTGTTTCACCTGAACCTGTACGTACAGATCGCCTGCCGGCGCGCCCATCTCACCGGCTTCACCTTCACCGGAAAGACGAATGCGGTCGCCCGTATCCACGCCAGCCGGAATTTTAACCGACAGCGTTTTGCTTTTTTCCATACGACCGTGACCGTGACATTTCACGCACGGATCTTTGATGATTTTGCCGCGGCCATGACAGTGCGGACACGCCTGCTGCACGGTGAAGAAGCCCTGACGCATCTGCACCTGACCGTTACCATGGCAGGTTGGACAGGTCGCCGGCGAGCTGCCCGGACGGGAGCCGTTGCCATGACAAACATCACACTCTTCCAGCGTCGGAATACGGATCTCTTTGGTGACGCCACGCACGGCCTCTTCCAGAGTCAGATCCATGTTGTAACGCAGGTCTGAGCCACGGCTCGCGCGTTGACGGCGTCCACCGCCAAAAATGTCGCCGAAAACGTCGCCAAAGATATCGCTGAAGTCTGCGCCGCCGCCGAAACCGCCGCCGCCGCCACCACCCATGCCGCCTTGTTCGAACGCAGCATGACCGTACTGGTCATATGCAGCACGTTTCTGCGAATCGCTCAGCACTTCGTAGGCTTCTTTGACTTCTTTAAATTTGGCTTCAGCACTGCTGTCACCGGGGTTACGGTCCGGGTGAAACTTCATCGCCAGGCGCTTGTACGCCTTCTTGATTTCACGTTCATCCGCGCTTTTCGCAACGCCTAACGTTTCGTAGTAGTCTTGCTTAGCCATGCTTGTTATCTGCCCTCAACATGCGTGCACGGGCGCAGAGTTTCCCCGACGCCCGTGCTGATTGCCTTGCCGACAACGATAACTTACCGCTGCCGCGCCCGCTCAAGGGCGATTATTTTTTGTCTTTGACTTCTTCGAATTCCGCATCAACGACATCGTCGTCTTTACGGTCAGCGCTTTCGCCGCCAGCGGCGCCCGCTTCCGGCTGAGCCTGCTGCTGCTGAGAAGCTTCCAGCAGTTTGGTCGATGCTTCAGCCAGCGCCTGGATTTTCGCTTCGATGTCCGCTTTATCTTCAGACTTCAGAGACGCTTCCAGCGCTTTCAGCGCGTCTTCGATCGCCGTTTTGTCGTCAGCGGCCAGTTTGTCGCCCAGTTCTTCCAGCTGCTTACGCGTGCTGTGCAGCAGGTGGTCGCCCTGGTTACGAGTCTGAACCAGCTCTTCGAACTTACGGTCAGATTCAGCATTCGCTTCGGCTTCACGCACCATCTTCTGGATTTCGTCTTCGTTCAGACCGGAAGACGCCTTGATGGTGATGTTCTGTTCGCGACCGCTGTTCTTATCTTTCGCAGACACGTGCAGGATACCGTCGGCATCAATGTCGAAGGTGACTTCGATCTGCGGCATGCCACGCTGAGCCGGCTGAATGCCGTCCAGGTTAAACTGCCCCAAAGATTTGTTGTCCTGAGCGCGTTTACGCTCGCCCTGCAGCACGTGGATCGTCACTGCGGACTGATTGTCTTCCGCGGTGGAGAATACCTGGCTGTGTTTGGTCGGGATCGTGGTGTTCTTGGCAATCAGCGCCGTCATCACGCCGCCCATGGTTTCGATACCCAGAGACAGCGGGGTAACGTCCAGCAGCAGTACGTCTTTGACATCGCCAGACAGTACGCCGCCCTGTACGGCAGCACCGATAGCCACGGCTTCGTCCGGGTTAACGTCTTTACGCGGCTCTTTGCCGAAGAAGTCAGCGACTTTCTTCTGAACCATTGGCATACGCGTCTGACCACCGACCAGGATGACATCGTTGATGTCGGATACGGACAGTTTCGCATCCTGCAGCGCGACTTTCAGCGGCTCCAGAGAGCGGGTGACCAGTTCTTCAACCAGAGATTCCAGTTTGGCGCGAGTCACTTTGATGTTCAGGTGTTTCGGGCCAGAAGCGTCAGCCGTGATGTACGGCAGGTTAACGTCGGTCTGCTGCGCGGAAGACAGTTCGATTTTCGCTTTTTCTGCCGCTTCTTTCAGACGCTGCATTGCCAGCGGATCGTTACGCAGATCGAAGTTCTGCTCTTTCTTGAACTCGTCAACCAGGTAGTTGATCAGACGGCTGTCGAAGTCTTCACCACCCAGGTGGGTATCACCATTGGTTGCCAATACTTCGAAGGTTTTTTCGCCTTCCACTTCATCGATTTCGATGATGGAGATATCGAACGTACCACCACCCAGGTCGTAAACCGCGATAGTACGGTTGCCGACTTCTTTATCCAGGCCGTAGGCCAGGGCAGCCGCGGTCGGTTCGTTGATGATACGTTTGACTTCCAGACCCGCGATACGGCCGGCGTCTTTGGTGGCCTGACGCTGAGCATCATTGAAGTATGCCGGTACGGTGATAACCGCTTCAGTGACGGCTTCGCCCAGGTAATCTTCAGCCGTTTTCTTCATCTTCTTCAGAACTTCGGCGGAAATCTGCGGCGGAGCCAGTTTCTGGTCTTTCACTTCCAGCCAAGCATCGCCGTTGTCAGCACCGATGATTTTGTACGGCATGATGTTGGCGTCACGCTGAACTTCTTCGTCCTGGAAACGACGACCAATCAGACGCTTGATAGCAAACAGCGTGTTTTTCGGGTTGGTCACCGCCTGACGTTTAGCCGGTTGGCCAACCAGAGTTTCACCGTCTTGCGTAT
This sequence comes from Lonsdalea britannica, assembly GCF_003515985.1. Classification (GTDB taxonomy): domain Bacteria; phylum Pseudomonadota; class Gammaproteobacteria; order Enterobacterales; family Enterobacteriaceae; genus Lonsdalea; species Lonsdalea britannica. The sequence continues at coordinate 586,822 of NZ_CP023009.1, forward strand.
AAGCAATGATGGAAGGCGTGGTGCGATCGCCCTCGCTGTTTTCCAGTACCTTAACCTTCGTACCATCCATAATCGCAACACAAGAGTTGGTTGTACCCAAGTCGATACCAATGATCTTACCCATCTAAACATCTCCACTAAAAAGTCATATTCGGTTGTATCGTTCAACCTACTATGTGGGCGGCAAATGAGTTTTCAACTCCTCGCCATACTATGCCGTGTTCGGTCAAACTGTTCTGATGACTCATAGATGGGGACGACAATGCCAGCATCAAGGGCTACTGGGTAAAAAAAACCATTCTTTTGCTATTTTGCTTTTTCTGTGTACAGAAGAAAGGCGCTCAGCCGGCTTCTTATACCCCGCATGAACCCTTTTTGCCCGCGATGTTGTCGCCGACGGGGAGGGATTCCCCGTCAGAGATAGGACCAATGGGCGTCGACGATGCGGGTTAAGCCAAGAGGGGGCGTTTTACCCGCGCCCGGAGAAGGAGGAAGGGGACGCTTCACTTTCAGAGGACACATCACCCTGCTCTTTTTCGAGCAGATAACGTATGAGATAGCCGCCCATCAGGACGCCGCCTAACGACAAGAACAAGACGTAATACGCGGGCGCCAACGGCGTCAATGTCATCAAAAATGTCACCAAAACCGGCGTGAGTCCGCCAAAGATTGCGTAGGCGATATTGTAGGATAATGAAATACCGGAAAATCGCACGACGGGCGGGAAAGCCCGCACCATCACGCACGGCACTAATCCCGTCACACCGACGCTAAAACCGGCCAGCGCATAGCTCACAAACAGGGTTGTCGTGCTGTCCGCCGCGTGGGTATAAAAGAATCCGCTGCTGGCGGCCAGCAGCAAACTGCCGCCGATAAACGTTTTGCCCACCCCCAGCCGGTCCGCAATACCGCCTGCAACGATACAGCCCAACATCAGCATGACGGTCGCCAGACTGTTTGCCTGCAAGGTCAGCGCAGGGGCGATGCCGTAAACCTTCTGCAGATAGGTGGGCGACATCAGCACGACCACCACCACCCCCGCCGACAGCAGCCAGGTCAACATCATCGATAGCACGACCGACTTTTTGTGCGCCTGAATGACCGATTTGAGCGGAAGTTCTTTCGCCAGCGCTTTACGCGCCTGCATATCGACGAACACGGGGGTTTCTTTCAGCCAACGCCGCAGATACATCGCGATAAAGCCGAACAGACCGCCGATGAAAAAAGGGATACGCCAACCGCCGGAGAGAATTTGATCCTGGGACAGCAGCATGTTCAACAGCGTAGCCAGCATCGACCCCACCAAAATGCCCAGCGTCAGACCCGACGTGAGAATGCCGCAGGCAATGCCGAGACGCTTCGCCGGCACATGTTCGGCAACGAAGACCCAAGCGCCGGGCACTTCCCCGCCAATGGCCGCCCCCTGCAGTAAACGCAGTAGCAATAGCAACAACGGGGCGGCTATTCCGATGGTCGCGTAGGTAGGGAGCAGTCCCATGCCCAGCGTCGGCAGCGCCATCATCAAAATGCTCAGGCTGAACATTTTTTTACGCCCTACCAGATCGCCGAAGTGAGCCATGACGATTCCGCCCAACGGTCGGGCCAGATAGCCTGCGGCGAAAATGCCGAACGTTTGCAGCTGACGCAGCCACTCAGGGCTGTCGGATGGGAAAAAAAGTTGGCCGATCACCGGCGCGAAGAAGACGAACACGATGAAATCGTAAAATTCCAGAGCGCCGCCCAGCGCCGCCAGAGAGAGGGTTTTGTAGTCTTGTCGATTCAACTGCTGATGGGATTTGTTATCCATAATGACCGCGCTATGCGCCATTGAGTCGGGGCGCTGTAGTATCCTTGCGAAAACATGACTATACCGACAAATTTCAGCCAGACAGACAAATCTAAATATTATGACGCGTGAACGCCGACTTCAGTTTTGAAGTTCGCGCAACGCGCTTTTAGGACGAAAAGCGGCAACCACGTTGGGATCGGTCTCAACGTACGGCCCTTCCAGGAGCTGAATGCAGTAGGGGACGCTGGCGAAAATGCCGGGAACGATCACCTGCCCCGCCTCATCTTTCAGACCGGTTAGCGTCTCTTGAATCGATTTGGGCTGGCCCGGCAAGTTCAGAATCAACGCCTGTTTACGAATCACGCCCACCTGACGGGACAAAATCGCCGTCGGCACAAATCGCAGGCTGATTTGACGCATCTGTTCGCCGAATCCCGGCATCTCACGATCGGCGACCGCCAGCGTCGCATCAGGGGTAACGTCACGTCGGGCCGGACCGGTACCGCCGGTAGTCAGCACCAGATGACAGCCAAATTCATCCACCAGCTCGCACAGCGTTTGTTCGATCATCGCTTGTTCATCGGGCACCAGACGCGACTGTATCTCGAACGGCGTCGTCAGCGCTTGTGAGAGCCAGGTCTCCAACGCAGGGATCCCCTTATCCTGATAAATGCCGCTGGACGCTCTGTCGGAAATCGACACTAATCCAATACGCAGACTGTTCATAATGACCTCGTGCCTATCTAATTATCTCGGAAAGCCCATTTTATCAGGCCGACGTAAATAGCACCTCCGGAAATAAATTTGGAGGCGAATCGAGAGAATATCCCGCTGTGCCTTCTTTGCTTTTCATTTTTGTCGACAATGAAAGCGCAGGCGGGTGAACGCTCAGGATAAAAACGAATTTAGGAATTCGATAATATATTATCGTCAACTGCTGACACCCGAGAATAAAATCGCCAAAATAGTGCCTTTGCTATACCGCGCTGGTGCGTGGTTCTGGTCACCCTGTTTTTCATCAGTATTACTTATGGTTATCCTGCATAAATATTTTAGGTGAATGATTTAATTCGAATAAGATGTCTGAATGAATATAATTCAACGCAATATATTAAAAATTTTGTCGCATACGCCGGTCGCGTTTGTCCTGTTTGGTATAGTCTCATTTGTCATTACTGCCTGTATTCTGCTGAACACACAGCGAAATAATTGGCAGGAAGAAAAACGCTATTTCGATAATATCATTCAGATCTATGAATCATTCAATAATGGTAATGCACTCGTAGAAAGCGACCATAGCTATAAAAATGGCGATTCGCTCTTTTCAAGAGTGATTATTCTCTCGTTCCGCAGCAACGATGTCGTTAAAGAGTGTATTCACCGACTGTCGTCATTCGATATCACGATGAGCGAAAAGTCGATCGCTCGCGTCTGCCAGAGCAAGCTGCCTACCGTTGGGGAGCTGAATAAGAAAGATCAGTTAACGTCCGTGCTTCCTCTCCTGTCTTCGTCGGATGACCTGGTGGGTATTCGTATCCGGTTCGCCACGTTGAGTGGACCGCCGATTTTCAGTTCCGTATTTTCCTCTCTCAGTTCGTTGGTGGCGCTGCTGAGCATCAGCCTGTTCGGCGCATTTCTTGGCACCCTCCTGGCGCTGCTGATAAAAAAATACCTGATTGAGCTACCGGCCATCGCCCGCTTCGACGATCTGACCGGTTGCCTGCGCAGAGATGCTTTTTACCATGCCGCCAACAAAGTCATGCGCAACGCCACCCAGCAACATCAACCGCTGTGCGTCCTGCTGATCGACCTCGATCACTTCAAGAAAATTAATGATACGCTGGGGCATGCCGCGGGGGATGAAACGCTGAAGGATGTTGCTGATGTGACCCGACACTACTTCCGCAGAGGCGACATCTTGGGACGTTTGGGAGGCGACGAGTTCGCCGTGATATTACCAAATACGACGTTGGATAACGCCTACAGAGTCTCGGAACGCATCCGCCTTGCGATCCACGAAATGACCTACGACAAACTCTCCAAACGCCATCTTTCCGTCAGTATTGGTTTAGTGGAATACGCGGCTGGCGAAGAGACGCTGGAACAAGTGATCAATCGGGCCGATATCAAGCTCTACGCTGCGAAGAAAAGCCGTAACCGCGTTGAAAAATAAACGGCCAGCGATGGCTGGCCGTATGGCGATGCTTCCTGTCTTTGCCGCCCTTACAGCAGATCGGCAATCATTTTTTCCAGTTTGCCCTGATCGACGGCAAACTTACGGATCCCTTCCGCCAGTTTATCGACGGCCATCGGATCCTGGTTGTGTTCCCAATAGAACTCGGACTCCATGAGCGGAGCAGGACGCGCCTGGATATCGCCGCTGTAAGACAGTTTGCGTTCAACGCTGCCTTTCGCTTCCGCCAGCTCTTTCAGCAGAGCCGGCGCGATAGTCAGACGGTCGCAGCCCGCCAGCGCCAGAATTTCACCGCTGTTACGGAAGCTTGCGCCCATGACCACCGTCTCGTAACCGTGAGACTTGTAGTAATCGTAAATTTCACTCACCGAGATAACGCCCGGATCTTCCTGTGGTTCAAACGTCTGCTGTTCGCCGTTGGCTTTGTGCCAGTCAAGGATACGGCCCACGAACGGGGAGATCAGATACACGCCCGCTTCCGCACAGGCGCGGGCCTGAGCGAAGGAGAACAGCAAAGTCAGGTTACAGTTGATGCCTTCCTTTTCCAGCTGCGCCGCTGCTCGGATGCCCTGCCAGGTGGAGGCTAATTTGATCAGGATACGATCATTGTCGATCCCGGCATCGTTGTAGAGTTTGATCAGGCGCTTCGCTTTCGCCACGCTGGCGTCGGTGTCATAGGACAGGCGAGCATCCACTTCGGTGGAAACACGGCCGGGAACCAGCTTCAAAATTTCCAGCCCGATATTCACGGCCAGTTTGTCGGAGGCGTCGGTCACCTGCTGAGCAGGATCGTTGCTCTGCTGACGCGCCCAGTTCACGGCGTCATCAATCAGTTTGCGATATTCCGGGATCTGGGCCGCATTCAGAATCAAAGAAGGGTTAGTCGTGGCATCCTGCGGCTTGTACAGTTTCATTGCCGCGATATCACCGGTATCAGCCACTACCGTAGTGTATTGGCGTAGGGAAGTCAGTTTATCCGTCATGTTGGCCTTTCTCATTGTTAGTACATGAACTGGTGGCAGGGTGCCGTCGCCAGAAATTGATAATAGCATGCGCGAAACCCCACGCAAGATGGCCTGACAAATCACTGCCATCATGCTTTCTTTATGTTTTTCACTTTTAAAATCAATAAGAAAATCGAAAATCACCGCCAATAACATTTTTGTTCATGTGGATATGAAGGAGAAAAAAGATCTCCTGGCCACCGCGTCGATTACCCTTCCCTGTCGCAACCATCGCCCTTTCCTTCCCCGGTATTAGCCCGTTTTTTGCTACATTAGTGCTATAAAAATTGCGCATCGAAATCAAAGGGAACTCGCTCATGCTTATTACGATCTCTCCGGCTAAAACGCTGGACTACACCAGCCCGCTCCCGACTCACCGTCACTCTCAGCCAGCACTGCTGGAGCGCTCGTCCCAGCTCATCGAACGCTGTAAACAACTGACGCCTGCGGAGATCTCTTCGCTGATGGGCATCAGCGACAAACTCGCCGGGCTGAACGCGGCGCGCTTCAACGACTGGCAGCCCCACTTCACGCCGGATAACGCTCGTCAGGCGCTGCTCGCATTTAAGGGCGACGTATATACCGGCCTCGCGGCCGAGGATTTCAGCGATCGTGATTTTTCATTCGCCCAGAAGCACATGCGTATTCTTTCAGGCCTGTACGGCGTGCTGCGCCCGCTGGACTTGATGCAGCCCTATCGTCTGGAAATGGGGATCAAACTCAAGAATCAGGCGGGAGATAACCTGTACCAGTTCTGGGGGGATACCATCACTCACACGCTGAATCAGGCGCTGGCAGCGCAGGGTGACGACATCTTGATTAACCTTGCTTCTGATGAATACTTCAAGTCGGTGAAGTCTAAGGCGCTAAACGCGCGCATCATCAAGCCGGTCTTTCTGGATGAGAAAAACGGCAAATACAAAGTCATCAGTTTCTATGCCAAAAAAGCCCGTGGACTGATGAGCCGTTTCATTATCCAGAATCAGCTCACGCAACCGGAACAGCTGAAAGGGTTTGACCTTGAGGGATATAGCTTCGCCGCCGCCGAATCGTCAGCGGACGAGCTGGTATTCAAACGCGCTGAACGCGTATGAGCCGTAGTGAAGCGACGGCGACGATTCACGCTTCGTTGCCGTTCGGCCTCTAGGTATGGAAGGCGATACAGAGGCCTCACTCGTTTAGCCTGCTCGGCGACATCCCCCTTCACCGCGCTGATGTTCTATTGATGCCGTCACCTGGCTGCGATTCAGGTGACGGCTCGAAACCCGCTCATCTGACATCTTGTTTCCGTGAGCGAAACGCCGCCACTTTCATTCGGTTACCGCAGAGCGCCATGCTGCACCAGCGGCGTCGATGCGACTTTGTGGTGTCCAGAAACATCAGCGTGCAGTCGTGAGCCTCGCACCGGCGCACATACTTCAACGACTCTCCAGACAGCAGCACCGCCAGCGCTGAGGCTATCGGTTCAAGCAAGCTATCAATCTGGTCATCTCTGCGGCGCTCAATCAGTTTGAAAGCTGACGCCTGTTCGTCCCACTCCAAACGTCTCGTCGGCCGTCCTTGATCCAAGACCTGATTGACCGTATCCGGGCAACAGGCCACCCCGGCTCGGCCCGATGCAATCATCCGCCCTGCCGCCTCTCTTAACGCTCTGGCCCTTTCAGCGAGGCCGGACGGAATATCCGAAAAATCGTCGGGAAGTTGCCCGGCGGCCTTAAGCCAGGAGACGACGCTGGCATCATCGGTCAGACAGTCCTGAAACGCCTCACCGACGCCATAAGCGCTGTTAATGAAGTCCAGAACCAGATGGTTCGCGAGAAAGTGGGGCTGCGAAGAAGAGGATGTCGTCATCAATGTAACCTTTAAAAAATAATTGACAGGTTACACGAGATATCAGTAACCTTCAAATTACCACTTTAAGGGTTACAAAGGAAAAGCGATGAATACTACCAGCACCGTGAAAGCACCATCGCAGGTCCACTATCGCTATGAGCAGGTGGGACAGGTCAACATGTTCTATCGAGAAGCGGGGAATCCCTCATCACCCTGCGTTCTCCTGCTGCACGGCTTCGCCGCGTCGTCGTATATGTTCCGGGATCTCATCCCCGCGCTGGCGGAGAAATATCATGTGATTGCGCCGGACCTGCCGTCCTTTGGCTTCACCGAAGCACCGGCGAGGGGTGAGTATGCCTATAAGTTTGATAATATTGCGGAAACGATCGGCCAATTCACGGAGCAATTGAAGCTGGAGCGCTATGCGATCATGGTGCATGACTATGGCGCACCGGTCGGCTGGCGCCTGGCGGCGGCGCATCCGGAGCGGATTACGGCGATTATTTCTCAGAATGGCAATGCGTACGAAGAAGGTCTGGCTCAGGGCTGGGACGCCATCAGAAGGTATTGGGACTCGCCGACGCCGGAAAACCGCGCAGCGTTGAGCGATTTTCCGACGCCTGCCGCCGTCAAATGGCAGTATCTGGAAGGCGTGCCGAATACTGACCTCGTATCGCCGGATGGCTATACGTTAGAGGGGCTGCACATATCACGCCCGGGTAATGCCGATATTCAGCTCGACCTGGTGCTGGATTATGCGTCTAACGTACGGAGTTACCCGCGTTTTCAAGCCTACTTCCGCGAGAAGCAGCCCCCACTGCTTGCCGTCTGGGGCAAAAATGACCCTTATTTTCTGCCTGCTGGCGCTGAGGCCTGGAAGCGCGATATTCCGACTGCCGACATCCGTTTTTACGATACCGGCCACTTTGCGCTGGAGACGCATGGACAGGAAATGATTCCGGTCATCCGGGCCTTTCTGGACCAACACCTCTAATAAGGCGTTTAGCGCACAGAAGCGCATATCGGTATGAAGAGGCTGCCGCGGTATAGCGCTCGGGGATAGAGGACGCCTCCCTTTATCGCGCATGGACAGCCGATGACATCAGCGGGCCTCGGACGGCCCTGCGACCGATTGACGTCTCACCAGCGTGGGGTGAAACAGATGCGTCGACTCCGCGGGTTCTCTACCTTCGAACAGCGCCAATGCCAGCTCCGCTGCCTGTACCGCCATCGCCGAAACCGGATAGTGGATCGTGGTGAGGCGAGGACGTAAATAACGGGCGATCAGGACATCGTCGAATCCCACCAGCGACATCGCCTGCGGCACCGTGATGCCGTTATCATCCAGCACCGACAGCGCGCCCGCCGCCATCGAATCGTTGTAACAAGCCACGGCGGTCATATCGCCTCCGCGACTCAACAGGATCGTCATCGCCATCTCGCCGCCCGCTTCGTCCGGGGTAGAACTCGCCACCAACCGCTCATCGTAGGCGATTTGATGTTTAGCCAGCGCCTCTTTATACCCTTGCAGACGGTCGGCTGAGTCGGAAATAGGATGGTTTGAACACAGAAAACCAATGCGCCGATGGCCCGACTGAATCAAATGCTGTGTGGATAAAAATGCGCCCTGACGATCGTCCAGCGCGATGCAACGTCGTTCATAACCTTTCAGTACCCGATTGATTAGCACCATGTGCGGAATATGGTCCATCAGCATGCCGAGCTCATCGTCGGCGATCATTTTCGCATGCACCACCAAACCGCTACAGCGATGGCGAATGAGCTGTTCGATCGCCTGTCTTTCCTGTTCGGCATCATGATAACCATTGCCGATCAGCAAGAACTTTTTCGCGCTTTGAGCCACCTGCTCCACCGCTTTAACCATAGTGCCGAAAAAGGGGTCGGAGACATCCGCCACCACTAGTCCCATCGTCTCGGCGCTTTGCTGCGCCAGCGCGCGAGCATTGGCGTTAGGATGATACTGCAGCGCCGCCATCGCCTGAGTCACAGCCTCGCGTGAGGCCACGCTGGCCTTGGGCGATTCATTAATCACACGGGACACTGTCGCAACTGAGACACCCGCCAAACGGGCAACATCCTTTATGGTAGCCATATCACATTCCTGTATACGTCACGGCGTGCAGCGGCACGCACATTGACGTCATTGCCTATTACGGGGCGGCACACAGCGCTCGCCATGCCGCTCAATATACCGCTTTCACCCTGAGCCTGCGACCTTCTACAACACCTAACGCAGACGCGATGCGTTTACGCGATCGTGGTGACGGTCCTGGCCTCTATCGGCACTTCACAAAATGATCCGCCGCTGTTTAAATAGGGTAATCGGTTACACAAAAATCAAGAAAACAACAGCTCATCATTCAATGACATGCCAACTTTAGGCCACATTCCTATATAAAATGCAATGTAACTGATTACACAATTCATCAATTTTCCCCGAGCCAAAAGCGGATCAACGCTTTGCAACACGGGGCATCGGTCCCAGTGATGACACAGGAGTCGTCCATGATGTTGTTTGAACCCACAGAACACCCACACAGACGCTTCAACCCGCTCAGGGGCGACTGGGTGCTGGTCTCGCCGCATCGGGCCAAACGGCCCTGGCAAGGGCAGCAGGATCGCCCCGATCTCACGATGCCGCCCGCCCACGATCCAAGCTGTTATTTGTGTGCGGGCAATCGTCGTATTTCCGGAGAGATTAATCCCAACTACAACGGCACGTTTGTCTTCGCCAATGATTTTTCAGCGCTGCTACCGGACACCCCGGACGTCTCGCCGAGCGAGGATCCGCTCTTTCAGATGAGCAACGCCCGTGGGCTGAGCCGGGTGATCTGCTTCTCTCCTGATCACAGCAAAACGATCCCGCGGCTCTCCCTCCCCGCGCTGCGCGACGTGATTGATACCTGGAGCGATCAGACCGCAGAACTGGGTGCCCACTATCCCTGGGTGCAGGTGTTTGAAAATAAGGGCGCGATGATGGGATGTTCCAACCCGCATCCGCACGGGCAGATCTGGGCCAATGATTTTCTGCCCAATGAGGCAAAGATTGAAGACCAGCAGCAGCGCGACTATCTGACGCGGTACGGAACCCCGCTGCTGCTCGACTATATGCAGCGCGAACAACAGGCGGGAGAACGAACGGTAGTGGAAACCGAATACTGGCTGGCGGTCGTCCCATACTGGGCGTCGTGGCCGTTTGAAACACTGCTGCTGCCGAAATTCGCCGTCCGGCGATTACCGCAGTTGAACGACCGACAGCGCGACGATCTGGCGCTCGCCCTGAAAAAACTGACCAGCCGCTACGACAACCTGTTCCAGTGCTCATTTCCCTATTCAATGGGCTGGCACGGCGCGCCCTTCACGGCGGAAAGCCACGACCACTGGCAGTTGCACGCTCACTTCTACCCGCCGCTGCTGCGCTCCGCCAGTATCCGAAAATTCATGGTGGGCTATGAAATGCTGGCGGAAAGCCAGCGCGATCTGACAGCGGAGCAGGCGGCGGAACGCCTGCGCGCGGTCAGCGACATTCACTTTCGCGAACACGCCTGAGGCTGACTGATGACCACTCGTATCACCCATTTGAAAATGACCGCAGGCGCGGTATTCCAAGAGTCTTTCGGCTACGCGCCGGCCGCCTTCATTCAGGCGCCTGGGCGCGTCAATCTGATCGGCGAACACACCGACTATAACGAGGGGTTTGTCCTGCCCTGCGCGATCGACTATCAAACCATGATCGCCGCCCGCCCGCGTCATGATGGCCGCATCCGGGTCGTCGCCATTAATTACGATCGTCAGCGGGATGAGTTCGATCTGACGCAGGATATTGTGCCGCATCCCACCTTCGGCTGGGCCAATTACGTGCGCGGTACGGTGAAATGCCTGCGGCTGCGCGGCGTGAATCTGACGGGGATGGATATGGTCATCGTCGGCAACGTTCCCACCGGCGCGGGATTAAGCTCCTCCGCGTCGCTGGAAGTCGCCATCGGTCAAACCTTTAAAGCGTTGAATGGGCTGTCGCTCAGCCAGCTTGAGCTGGCGCTGAACGGACAGCAGGCAGAGAACGACTTCGTCGGCTGTAGCTGCGGCATTATGGACCAGTACATCTCAGCGCTGGGCCGCGCAGGTCATGCTCTGCTGATCGACTGCCGCTCGCTGGATCACTCTCTGGTGAAAATGCCCGCCGACATCGCCGTCATGATCGTCCATTCCAACGTCCATCGAGGTCTGGTGGACAGCGAATACAACCTGCGCAGGCAGCAGTGCGAAACCGCGGCCCGTCATTTTGGGGTCGCCGCGCTGCGGGATGTTTCTTTGGAACAGTTCGAGCAGGAAAAAGCCGGGCTGGACGATATTGCCGCGCGCCGCGCGCGTCACGTCATTACGGAAAATGCCCGTACGCTGTCCGCCGCCGAAGCGCTGACCGCAGGCGATGTGCCAAGACTATCGACGCTGATGAGGCAGTCACACCTTTCTATGCGCGATGACTTTGAAATCACAGTCCCGCCCGTCGATGCGTTGGCAAAGCTGATTCAGGATGAGGTCGGCGATCGGGGAGGCGCGAGAATGACGGGAGGCGGATTCGGAGGCTGTGTGGTGGCGTTGGTTCCCGTCGATATGACGCAGGACATCGGCGCGATGATTGAGCGGGAGTACCCGCGTCTCACCGGTCTGCAACCTACGCTGTATATCAGCCAGCCGTCCAACGGCGCGAGTTTGCTGGTCTAAGGCCTGCAACGCCGCCGGACGATCGCCAGAGCCGTGAGGAGAAGGAGCCCCTCACGGATCGCGATGTGGTTTAACGCGGCAGTTCCATCAGGAACTTGCGCAACTGGGCGAAATCAGGACCGAAGTGGTGAGACAGCAGCTCCAGATCGGCGCGCTCAGCCAGGGCGGCCGGCAGTTCCAGCGGTTTACCCAGAATCTCTTCCACGCTCTCTTTGAACTTCGCCGGATGCGCCGTTCCCAGGAACAGGCCGAACTCGCCCGGCTGCAGCTGATCGCGCAGCAGACGGTAGGCGATGGCCGCATGAGGCTCAGAGGTATAACCCAGCGCTTCCAGCTCGTGCATCGTCTCTTTGGTGGTCTCGTCGCTGACCGCACCAAAGCCCAGCGTGTTCAACTGCCAGTTTTTACGGCGATACAGCTCTTCAACGCGCGGCCAGTTGTTCGGCTGGCTGACATCCATTGCGTTCGACAGCGTAGCGACCGTCTGTTTAGGCTGCCATGCGCCGTTCTGCAAGAAGCGCGGCACGGTGTCGTTCGCATTGGTCGCGGCGATGAAACGTTTGACCGGCAGGCCCAGTGATTTGGCGAGCAAACCCGCGGTCAGATCGCCGAAGTTGCCGCTTGGTACAGATACCACCAGCTGATTGCGCGCTTCCTGAGGCAGCTGCGCCACAGCTTCGAAGTAGTAGCAGATCTGCGCCAGCAGGCGGCTGATGTTGATGGAGTTGGCTGAGTTCAGACCGATCGTATCTTTCAGCTCCTGATCATCGAACGCCTGTTTCACCAGTGCCTGACAGGCATCGAAATCGCTGTCGACGGCGATGGTATGGATGTTGCCGCCCAGCGTACAGAACAGTTTTTCCTGCAGCGGGCTAATTTTGCCGCGTGGATAAAGGATAACCACGCGTACGTTTTCCAGACCGTAGAACGCATGCGCCACTGCGGCACCGGTATCGCCGGAGGTTGCGGTCAGAATGGTGATCTGCTGATCGCCGGCGACTTCCGCCAGCATCTGCGCCATGAAGCGGCCGCCGAAGTCTTTAAAGGCCAGCGTCGGACCGTGGAACAACTCCAGCGCCGCGATATCGTCGCTCACCGGGACGACCGGTGCAGGGAAAGCGAACGCCGCTTTGACCCGCTGGTAGACCGTTTCAGGCGGCAGCTCGTCACCGATAAAGGCTGACAGAATACGGCTGCTGCGGGTCACGAAGTCCTGCTCCAGCAGCTCATCGATCGCCGTCAGATCAAACTCCGGCAGATCCAGCGGGAAAAACAGACCTTGCTGGCTTCCCAATCCCTGTCGTATCGCCTGAGCGAAATCGACCTGTTCGTTATGATCTTTCAGATTGTACAGTTTCATGCGTTATCCCAATTGTCGCGCGCCGGACGTATCCAGACGGCAAATATGAACAAAACCTTCGTCATTTTGCAGATAGTTTACCCGCAGCCAGTCCGCCAGACGCTCCGCGACCGCTTTATCGTTGCAGACTGAGAAGAGCGTCGGACCGGAACCGGAAATCCCGGTCGCAAGCGCGCCGATTTCCTGCGCCGCCTGCCGTGCCTCGGCAAAACCGGGCAGCAGTTGGGTGCGGTAAGGTTCCGCAATCACATCGTGCATCAGCGTCGCCGCCAGTTCAGCCTGGCCGGTATGACATGCGTGAATAAAACCGGACAGGTAGCGGCCGTGACGGATACAGTCCTGGCGGCTGTAACTATCAGGCAGAATCGCCCGCGCTTCGGCGGTCGACACTTTGATGCCCGGATAAGCCATGACCCACAGCCAATCGTCAAACCCCGGCACGGGTTGACTGACGATCCCGCATTCTTCCACCATCAGCTGAATGCCGCCCAGAAAACACGGCGCGACGTTATCGTAGTGAACGCTGCCCGAAATGCGGCCTTCCAGCTCGCCCATCAGCGTCAGCAGACGATTGTCATCCAGCGGTTTACCGCAAAATTCATTCATCGCCATCAGCCCGGCGACCACGGAGCAGGCACTTGAGCCCAGACCGGAGCCGATAGGCATATTTTTTTCCAGCGTCATCGCCACAGGTACGGTTTTACCGATTTCCTGACAGAAACGTTCCCAGCACTGATAAACGATGTTCTCGCGGGCCTCAGTCGGCAGTTTGCCGACGAAGCGCCCTTCATTCTTCAGGCTGAATTCATCAGCCACGCTGACGGAGACGCAGTCTCCCAGCAAAGAGCCATCTATCGGCGAAACCGCCGCGCCCAGCACGTCAAAGCCAACGCTCACATTCCCGATGGAGGCCGGTGCATAAATTCTGACCATGATTACACTCCCACCTTCCATGACAAGGTACGTAACAGATCGGCAAACACGCCCGCCGCCGTCACGTCATTTCCCGCGCCATAACCGCGCAGCACCAGCGGCAGAGGCTGATAATAGCGGCTGTAAAAGGCCAGGGCGTTCTCACCGTCTTTAACCTTGAACAACGGATCATTGCCGCCCACCGCACTGATGGCGACTTTGCACTGACCGTCTTCAATCATACCGATATAACGCAGTACTTTCCCCTCGTCACGCGCTTGCTCTACCCGACGTTCAAATTCGCCGTCCAGTTCCGGCAGGCGGGACATGAAGGTCGCCACATCGCCAGACGCATCGAAGCTGTCCGGCAATACGGATTCGACCAGAATGTTGTCCAGCTCCAGCTCATAGCCCGCTTCGCGCGCCAGAATCAGCAATTTACGCGCAACGTCCATACCGGACAGATCGTCACGAGGATCCGGCTCGGTATACCCTTTTTCTTTCGCCAGCAGGGTTGCCTGCGACAGCGTCATGCCCTCATCCAGCTTGCCGAAGATAAAGGACAGCGAACCGGACAGAATCCCGTTGAATTGAACCAGTTCATCGCCCGCATTAAGCAGGTTCTGCATGTTTTCAATCACGGGCAGACCCGCGCCCACGTTAGTGTCGTACAGGAACTTGCGGCGAGAGGCGGCCGCCGCATCACGCAGCTGATGGTAATAGTTCAGGCTGCCGGTGTTCGCTTTCTTGTTCGGCGTGACGACGTGGAAACCGTCTTTCAGGAAATCCACATACTGATCGGCCACAGCCTGATTGGAGGTGCAGTCCACGATAACCGGGTTCAGCAAGTGGTACTCTTTCACCAGACGGCTCAGCGTTTCCAGATTGAACGGCTCGCGGGCTTTCGCCAGATCTTCGCGCCAGTTGTCCATCGAGATACCGTTGATGTTCGTCAACAGCGCTTTGGAGTTGGCGATGCCGCACACGCGCAGGTCGATATGTTTCTGCTTGAGCCAAGGCTGCTGACGATGAATCTGTTCCAGCAGAGCGCCGCCGACGCCGCCGACGCCAATCACGAAGACATCGATCACCTGTTCGGTGTTGAACAGCATCTGATGAGCCACGCGCACGCCGGTGGTGGCGACATCGTTGTTCACCACAACGGAGATGGAGCGTTCGGACGACCCCTGCGCAATGGCGACGATGTTGATGTTCGCGCTGGCCAGCGCGGTGAACAGACGCGCCGACAGGCCGCGCAGCGTGCGCATACCGTCGCCGACCACAGAGATGATCGCCAGTCGCTGAATCACATCCAGCGGGTCAAGCACACCCTCTTTCAGCTCCAGATAGAATTCGCTTTCCAGCGTTTTGCACGCGTGACGCAGTTCATTCTGAGAAACGCAGAAGCTAATGCTGTATTCGGAAGAGGACTGAGTAATCAGCACGACGGATATCCCGGAGCGGGACATGGCTGCGAATACGCGGGCCGCCATCCCGATCATGCCTTTCATCCCCGGGCCTGAGACGTTAATCATCGCCATATTGCTGAGGTTGGTGATGCCCTTCACGGGATACTGTTTGTCGGAGCTGTCGAGTCCGATCAAGGTGCCGGGCGCTTTGGGGTTTTCCGTGTTTTTGATAAGGCAGGGGATCTGGAACTGAGCGATGGGGGCGATGGTGCGAGGGTGGAGAACTTTGGCGCCGAAGTAGGAGAGCTCCATGGCCTCCTGATACGACATGGACTTCAGTAACCTCGCGTCCGGAACCTGACGCGGGTCGCAGGTGTAAACGCCGTCGACATCAGTCCAGATTTCGCAACATTCCGCGCGCAGGCAAGCGGCCAGCACGGCGGCGGAGTAATCCGAGCCGTTGCGGCCCAGCACCACCAGTTCACCCTTCTCGTTACCGGCGGTAAAGCCCGCCATCAGGATTACGTCCTCTTTGGGAATAGCCTGTTCGTTGATGCGGCGGGTGGACTCGGCGATATCGACGGTGGACTCAAGATAGTGTCCCTGCGCCAACAGTTTTTCGACCGGATTAATGACCGAAACCTGATAGCCGCGCGCCTGGAACAAACCTTCCATGATCGCGATGGACAATTTTTCACCGCGGCAAATCATGGCGGCGTTCACGCTGTCCGGGCACTGGCCCAGAAGGGAGATACCATGAAGTACCTGCTTGATGAGTGCGAATTCCTGATCGAGCAGCGTGTTCAAACGGGCGTAAGGGAAACCCGGCTGCACTTTTTCCAATCCGGACAACAGCGAAGAGAAAATCGTCAGTGCTTCGTTAAAATGCGTCTCAGTGTCGTGTCCGGCAACGGTTTTTTCGATCATCGCAACCAGATGGTTGGTAATTTTTGCCGGGGCGGACAAGACGGTGGCAACCTGTCCCTGCCGTGCATTACTTTCAATAATGTCGGCAACGCGAACAAACCGTTCCGCATTTGCCACCGAAGTCCCGCCAAATTTCAACACTCGCATTTTTATCTGTTCTCCTGAATTTCCGTCAACAAAAACGCTTACTGCATTCTTGATTGCCGCTTGTGGCAGGCAGGATTTCGCCTGCCATAAAAAAAAACCCGCACTGTGAAGTGCGGGCCTTTTTGGATTCTTCTTTACGCGTCAGCCCGCACCGCAATACATCGTATCGGTGATGGTAATAATAATCGTGGTGATCAGGCTAAATGGACGCATGGAATAGTCGTGTCTCGTTCGTAATAAACTTTTTCTGGCCCTATTAGTTAGGGCAATCACACCGCTAAGTCAATGGATTTCTGATTTTTCGCCCCTGTTCCCCACATCGCCAGACAGACAGATAAACCAGTAAATTTACAAACCGCCACAGATTGATTTATGAAAAATAACCAAGTCTTATATTTGACTTCAAAAAACTCATTTCCCCTGATTTTCTTTCGAGAGGGCTTTTTCGATGTCATGCAGCAGCATATGCAGCATTGCGGTGTCCCGCTGTTCGAGCATGCCTAAACGCTGATGCAGCCAATCCTTGAGTTTGGCATCCTGTTCCGCCCCGATATCCACCAGCAAGCGATCCATACGCTGGCGCAGCGCGTTCAACTGCCCCGCTTGCGCTACCGGCGCATTCTCCCGCTGCACATTCATCAGCGACGACAGCTGATGGCAGTACACCATGACCGCCTGTCCCAGGTTTAAGGAAGGATAGTCCGCCTGCATCGGCACGCCGGTCAGGACATCGGCCAGCGCCAGCTCCTCATTGGTCAGCCCGGAGTCTTCACGACCAAACACCAGCGCGGCGGAAGAAACCCAACTGCGCTTCTCTTCCATCACCCCCTGCAATTCGGTCGGCGTGCAGTAATAGTGAAAACGGGCGCGGCTGCGCGCCGTGGTGGCAACGGTAAAATCAATGTCAGCCACTGCGTCGGCGAGCGAGCTAAAGGTTTTAACGCCGTCCAGGATATCCCCAGAGCCATGAGCGACCCACCGTGCGGCGGGCTCCAGATGCGCATGGCTATCGACGATGCGCAGCCGGGTGAACCCCATGGTTTTCATCGCTCTCGCCGCCGCGCCCACGTTCTCAGCCCGCGCCGGAGCCACCAAAATAATATAAAACTGCATGACTGCCTCTTGAGATCCTGCATCGCAAAAAAAACGTCCTCCCTTTCACGCTAAATCGTGTAACGCGATGGGGGAGACAATTTACCACGGATAGCCTAATGGCGATGACAAAGGCATGGCGAATACCCCGCTGAAAGGCGCCAGCTAAATACGGTAAAAAGAAGGAAAAATTGTGCTCTCAACAAAAACGGTGTCAGAAGCGGAGAAATAAAGTGGGGTAAAATTAGAAATCAAACATTATCGAAACATAAAAGCAACAATAGTTGGCTTATTTATTTTTGCTGCCCAGATGACGCAGTTAATCGACTTAAAGAAAGTGCCCAAAATAAAAAACCATTTGTATCACCCTATTACAGTCATTCTTGGTGTTGTTTATGCCAAAAAACCACACAATTTATAGGTTAAATCGATTCAACAAGCCGCGAAAATGTGATTTCAATTGACAATTTTATATCTGTTTTTCACAAAATTTTTAACGTGCTACAATCAAATTTGATATATGTCAACAGAACCGTAAATTTGCTGGCTGGCGAAATCAGTGCTTACTGTTATGTTGCTGTTAATAAGGTTAAACTGTGCGCCACTTTTAAAACTTGAGGCCGAGTTTAGCGCCTCCTCTCACCAGCCATTAAAACACTTTGCGGGTGAGGAAAAGTGCATCGAAACGCATTTACGTACTTGAGTCAGTTGGCGCGTGAGACGGTGAACATTATTTCTAGAGCGCCTGAAGAACCCAGACTTTTGTACTTCTCAAATTATCAGTTGGCAATTTTAGGTAGCAAACATGCAGACCCCGCACATTCTCATTGTCGAAGACGAGTTAGTCACTCGCAATACCCTCAAAAGCATTTTCGAGGCTGAGGGATATATCGTTCACGAAGCCACCGATGGTGCTGAAATGCATCAGATCCTGTCCGAGAACGATATCAACCTCGTGATTATGGATATTAATCTGCCAGGTAAAAACGGCCTGCTGTTGGCACGCGAGCTGCGTGAACAAGCCAGCGTAGCGCTGATGTTCCTCACAGGCCGTGACAACGAAGTCGACAAGATTCTGGGCCTGGAAATTGGCGCTGATGACTACATCACCAAGCCATTCAACCCGCGCGAACTGACTATCCGGGCACGCAACCTGCTGTCACGCACCATGAATTTGGGCGGAGGCACCGAAGAACGCCGTCTGGTTGAAAGCTATCGTTTCAACGGCTGGGAACTGGACATCAACAGCCGCTCGCTGATCAGCCCTAACGGCGAGCAGTACAAGCTGCCGCGCAGCGAATTCCGCGCCATGCTGCATTTCTGCGAAAACCCGGGGAAAATTCAGTCCCGTGCAGAACTGTTGAAGAAAATGACCGGCCGCGAGCTGAAGCCACATGACCGTACAGTCGACGTGACTATCCGCCGCATCCGTAAACACTTTGAATCCACCGCCGATACGCCGGAAATCATCGCCACCATCCATGGCGAGGGTTACCGCTTCTGTGGCGATCTGGAAGAGTGATCGATAGGGCAGACCGGAGCGTCAATCTCCGGTTTGCCCCGCTCTACTGCATTACTGCGTTGTTCCCCATGCCATGATAGGCACCGCGCTGAGCGCATTTTTGGGCGAACCGTCGATAACGCGGTCAGAGTAAGTCAGATAGATCAACGCATTACGTTTCTCATCGTAAAACCTCACCACCTGTAACTTTTTGAAAATCAACGATGTGCGCTGTTGAAAAACAACGTTCCCCTTTCCTTTACTCTTCGCGATTTTCTCACTGAGCGTGATCGGCCCCACCTGTTGACAGGAGATAGCCGCATCCGCCGTATCTTCAGCCAGCCCCAATCCCCCTTTGATGCCGCCCGTTTTCGCCCGGCTCAAATAGCACGTGACGTTGGCGACATCCGGGTCGTCAAAAGCCTCCACCACAATTTTATGGTCGGGGCCAAACAGCTTAAATACCGTATCGACGGAGCCCACCTCTTCAGCACTCGCTGAAACCGCAACGCTTAGAAAGAGCCCAAGACTCAACAATGATTTTTTAAACATTCTGCAATTTTCCTGATATGTGGCCATCACTCATGACGTGTAAAAGCTGACAAAGAAAACTTTTCCCCCATCGGTAGCGAGGTCTCACTCTACCGACGAGCGCCATTGAGGTTTTACCTGAAATTCCAGGCAGTCGTAGGTGAAAAAAGTTGCTATCATGCAAGGTCTTATAACCTTTAACGCTCTGAGTGTTCTATGAGGACGAGCTATGGATCAAGCCAGTATCATACATGACCTGCTTAACTGGCTGGAAGGTCATCTGGACCAGCCTCTGTCGCTGGATAAAGTCGCAGCAAAAGCGGGTTATTCGAAATGGCATCTACAGAGAATGTTCAAGGACGTCACAGGCCATGCCATCGGTTCTTATATCCGGGCCAGACGCCTGACCAAAGCCGCCGTGGCGCTATGCCTCACAAGTCGGCCCATTCTGGATATTGCTCTACAGTATCGCTTTGATTCTCAGCAAACCTTCACTCGCGCGTTCAAGAAACAGTTTTCCCAAACGCCCGCGTCATACCGTCGCTCGGATGACTGGAACACTCACGGCATTCAGGCTCCCATCCGACTGGGCGCTTTTACTATGCCTCAGCCAGAGTTCATCACACTGCCAGAATTAAAACTGGTTGGCGTGACGCAAACTTACAGCGGTACGTTGGAACAGTTGTGTCATTTCCGTATGGAACTTCGGGTGCATTTCTGGCGCCAGTATCTTGGCGACGCCAAGCAAATTCCCAACCTGTTGTATGGATTGGCGCACTCTCGGCCGAGCAAAGAAAAAGATGACGAGCATGAAGTGCTCTATACCACGGCGATGGAGCCCGATAACGTGCCGGAAGGCACTGCACCGGGCGACCCCATCACCCTGCCGGGCGGTGAGTATGCAAAGTTCAACTATGAAGGCCCGAAGGATGAGCTGCAGGACTTTATTGTCAGTCTGTATGACACATGCCTGCCGACCTTCAAGCTGACCCGACGCAAAGGTTGCGACATCGAGCGGTTTAATCTGTCTGGGGGAGTCAAGCAGGATGAGCCACCAGCAGTCATCCGCTGCGAATACTTCATCCCGGTGCTGCGCTAACGCTGCAGTTCGTCCAGTGCCGGAGAATCCAAATGGGATACATCTCCGGCCGTCTCGACGACCCAACCAGACGCCAGCCACGGACTCTGCTGATGGTCGATACGGGACAGTGAGCAATTACGCAGACGAAGGCGACGCTCAGCCCACGCAGGTAACCCCAGCAGCGTTCCGAGCAAACAGCCCAACGCAATACCGTGACTCACCAGCAACGGACGGCTCCCCGGGGGCAGAGTCAGGCAGAACTCAAGCACCTTGTGCATCCGTTCGGCCAGCTCTGAAAGTGATTCCCCCTCAGGGATACGACCTTCCCGCGTGCCATCCACGATTTGCTTGCGCCATCCCTCTTCCTCGCTATTCAGCGAGTCGATCAGACGCTCTTCCAGAACGCCCATGTTGAGCTCACGCAGGTTGGGATCGAGCAGAATGGGACAACCGCCGCAGCCCTCTGAAATGATGTCGGCCGTTTGACGCGTCCGACCCAGGTCACTGGCAATAATGTGGGTAATTCCCAGATGTTTTACCCGTTCCGCCACCCGACGAGCCTGTTGCTCCCCCGCCGACGTCAGCTTGCTATCTGATTGACCCTGGATGCGCCGCGCCACGTTCCATTCGGTCTCTCCGTGGCGAACAAGATATACCTGTAACATGATTGTTTTCCGTTATACTGCGTCAAATTAACGACTAGAGTAGAGAACATTATGTATTACGTTGTAGCGTCTACGACTAACCCGGCAAAAATTAACGCCGTAACTTTAGCATTTGCTGATGTTTTTGGTGCGGAAAATTGCCGCATTGAGGGAGTCGACGTAGACAGCGGCGTTCCACAACAGCCCTTAGGTTCCACAGAAACACGTACGGGGGCAAGAAACCGCGTAATGATGGCTCGACAGGTACGTCCCGAGGCCGATTTTTGGGTCGGCGTTGAGGCCGGTATTGAAGACAACATGACCTTTGCCTGGATGGTTGTCGAAAACGCGACAATTCGCGGAGAGTCCCGTTCCGCCAGTCTAATGCTCCCTGAAGCGGTCCTGCAGGGGATCCGTGAAGGCCGCGAGCTAGGCGATGAAATGGCGCGCCTGAGCGGTATTCAGAACGTGAAACAAAAAGGTGGCGCGATTGGCGTATTCACCAACGGTAAACTGACCCGAACCAGCGTTTATCATCAGGCCCTGTTGCTGGCACTGGTGCCGTTTCAAAACACCTTGTTCCAACAGGCCGTTTCCAAGGCGTAGAACGTAACCTTTAAGACTGCCCTACTTTTTTTCCAGAAGCTGCGCCTCGAGCCAAACTTTCAAATCGGGCGGCGCAGCCTTCAGACTATTCGACCCACGCGTGATCGTCGCAATTCCGGCACCTAATTCGTTTTTTAGCTCTCGCTGACTTAGGTTACCGCGCATCAACTCCTGAATGATACGTACCCGAGTTCCAAGCGCTGTACGTTCGTCCGCCGTCAAAAGCAGTTGCAGTAATGGTAACGCCAGATCGTCCTTCACCGACTGACGCATGAGCGCCAGAAAGTACGACCAGTTTTCATTGTCTTCTTCCGAAAGTGCGGGATCGTGAGGAGATGGAGTCGTCATAGCTCTTTGCCATACTAATAAACTAGTACGCAAGCATAGCATGTTTTAAGAAACGAATTTACCACTTAAGGCGCATATCCGTTCACTGTCAGGCCATAGCCGCCCGTAATACGGGCGACCTGGCTCCCAGATTAATAACGGTGATGCCATTCACTGTCCATCAACACGGGCGAGTTATGTTTCAAGAAATAGCGATAATACGCGTCATAGGCCAGCACATTTTTGACGTAATTCCGCGTTTCCGAAAACGGTATGCTTTCGACAAAAGCGACAGCGTCGATACGACCATTGCTGTTCCTCAGCCAGGTATTCACCCGTGATGGCCCAGCGTTATATGCGGCAGACGCCAGAATGCGGTTTTGCCCAAACGACTGATAGACATACTCTAAATAGAGCGTGCCCAATTCAATGTTGGTCTGCGGATCCATGAGCTGCGCACTATTGGAATAACTCGAGACATTAAATTTTGCCGCGGTATGCTGCGCCGTCGCTGGCATTAGCTGCATCAGGCCTGATGCGCCTACAGCGGACTTCGCCTGAGAATTCCACGCGCTTTCCTGACGCGCTATCGCCATCGCATAGCTTTGAGAGATCTCTTTGCCCTGAGTGGCACGACGGAATTCATCGTTCCAGGCGAGTGGGAAACGCTCTTCCAGGTTATCCCACATTTTGCCGATGATCGTGGCCTGCACGCTAAGATCATACCAGCCTTGCTCGAAGGAATATCGAGCCAGCGCCTCCTGCTGCAACCTTTCGCGACTCGCCACCAAGCCTGACCACTCGGCTCGCGCCAGATTATCCATATGCCAGTACATCAGCTCACGAATACGCGCGACTTCAGCGAGTTGCGCCACCGTGCGGTCGGGCTTGGCAGCCACCTTAATCGTCAGCGGATATTGAGCCTTGAGCTGCTGCGCCGCGATCATGGGATAAAAGCCGCGGGCTTTCATCAATTCACGCAGTTGCCCTTCGCCTTCCTCACGCTGCCCGCTTTCAATTGTCAGCATGGCTCGCCAGTATCGCCACTCGTCTTTTTGCAATACCTCGGCGGGCAAACGCGCCAACCATGTCGCCAGTCCACGTCGGTCGCCCTCTCCCAACGCCATACGGACGCGACGCTCCAACAGCGCGGTGGACTGACTACGCTGTATTACCGCATCGCGCCATTCCGCCTGCTCACTGGAAATCTCTTTCCCCATTAGACGCCAGACGACGTCCTCTTCCATCTTGCTGCGTTCGAGACTGCCCATCCCCTGCAAACGCGCAATCACAGGCAGCATGGAGCGCGCCTCATCGGGGTCCTGGCGAGCCACACGGGTAAACGCCGCCAGCGTGACTTTACGGCTGAAGTCGGTCGGCCCGACGGTACGGGCGAAGTGCTCCAGCGTCATCGGATCGCGCTGCAGCGTGCTTAACGCATCTGCGATGGTCTGATAATCCTGCGGCAGTTGTCGTACCAGATGCGTCACTAAACCGCTGCTGCCCGAATCCATTGCCAGAAGAATGCGTTCAAGTATCAATGAAGACGTCAAAATTCCTGACTGCTGCCAGGACGTCAGCAGGTTGTCGCAGCTTGCCGGCAGCGAGCGACCATTCAGCCAGATATCGCGATTCTGTTCCCATATTCCCTGACGCTGCCCGGTGATCCACTTGGCATAGAGGTAGTTGCAACGGGCAGCCATCGGCTTGGGTATGGTCGGGCTGAACGCCAGCAATCCTCTCCAGTCCTGACGCCGTGCCAGCTCGTTAATGAAGCTGGTCTGCAAATTATGAGAAACAGGAAGTGTGGGATGCGACGTAATGAACTGTTTCGCCTGAATGCTGGTCAGTTGCGAAAGATCCTGCGTCAAAGAACGATATTCCAAATAGGGGTAAAGCGGATAATCCCGCAAGGTTGGCATCAACTGCGCCACGGTGTCCATCTGGTTCGCATCCCAGGCGGCTTTAACCTGCTGATAATGTTCACGTTGTTCGGTAATAGAGTCGGCCTGCGCGGCAATCGAGACTCCGGCCAGAGAAACTGCCACCAAGGCATAGCGCCAATAAACCGCTTTGAACATCACTACGCTGACCTCATTCGTTATCGTTTTATCTGCCCGCAGGTGCCAATGCTCCAAGCAACGGTGATCCTGCCCAAAAAGCTGTCATGCTTCCCACTTCAACTTAGTGTGGCACATCCAGTCAGACAACGATACGCCAGCATGGAATATTCATCACTCGGAAAATTAACGGTATTTATGCCATTTCCGAGCAGGTTCCCAGTTCTCAATGAAACTTTACTCTGCCGTTGCATGACTCCCGGAATGCGTCACGCAAAGTAAACCACCAATACGCCTGACGGCTGGGATCACTGGCTGAAAACAGCTAAACTTCGTCACAGTGAACTCATCGGCCGGATTTGCGTGCTATGCCCGCATCCGACCGATTCCCCTACGGTGCGGTGAAATCAACTGCCGCCGCACCCACATTGACAGAGAGAGGCTCAGAGCAACGTGGCTCAATTCGTTTACAGCATGCACCGCGTCGGCAAAATTGTTCCGCCGAAACGCCATATTCTGAAAGATATCTCCCTCAGCTTTTTCCCGGGCGCCAAAATTGGCGTACTCGGTCTGAACGGGGCCGGTAAATCAACGCTGCTACGCATTATGGCCGGCATCGATAAAGACATCGAAGGCGAGGCACGCCCGCAGCCCGGCATCAAGATCGGTTATCTGCCGCAGGAACCCCAGTTGAATCTGGAGCAAACCGTACGCGAAGCGATTGAAGAAGCGGTCGGTGAAGTCAAACAGGCGCTGACTCGTCTGGACGAAGTCTACGCGGCCTATGCCGAACCGGATGCGGACTTCGATAAACTCGCCAAAGAACAGGGCGAGCTTGAAGCGATTATTCAGGCGCACGACGGTCACAACCTGGACAATCAGCTGGAGCGCGCCGCAGATGCCCTGCGTCTGCCGCCGTGGGATGCCACAATTGGCAAACTTTCGGGCGGGGAACGTCGCCGCGTCGCCATCTGCCGGCTTTTGCTGGAAAAACCGGACATGCTGCTGCTGGATGAACCGACCAACCACCTGGATGCCGAGTCCGTCGCCTGGCTGGAACGTTTCCTCCACGATTACGAAGGCACCGTAGTGGCGATCACCCATGACCGTTACTTCCTCGACAACGTAGCGGGTTGGATTCTGGAGCTTGACCGTGGAGAAGGGATTCCGTGGGAAGGCAACTACTCCTCCTGGCTGGAACAGAAAGACCAGCGTCTGGCTCAGGAAGCATCTTCCGAAGCGGCGCGTCGCAAGTCGATCGAGAAAGAACTGGAGTGGGTTCGCCAAGGCGCTAAAGGCCGCCAGTCAAAAGGCAAGGCGCGTCTGGCCCGCTTTGAAGAGCTCAACAGCGTTGAGTATCAGAAACGTAATGAAACCAGCGAACTGTTTATTCCAGCCGGTCAGCGCCTCGGCGACAAAGTGCTGGAAGTCACTAACCTGTCTAAATCCTATGGCGATCGCGTCCTGATCGACGATCTCTCTTTCACTCTGCCGAAAGGCGCGATTGTGGGGATCATCGGTCCGAACGGCGCGGGTAAATCCACGCTGTTCCGTATGTTATCCGGTCAGGAACAGCCTGATGGCGGCGAGATCAGCTTGGGCGAAACCGTTAAATTGGCCTCCGTCGATCAGTTCCGTGACAACATGGACAACAGCAAAACCGTCTGGGAAGAAGTCTCCGGCGGACAGGACATTATGCGCATTGGCAACTTCGAGCTGCCCAGCCGCGCCTATGTCGGCCGTTTCAACTTCAAAGGCGTGGATCAGGGCAAACGCATCGGCGAACTGTCAGGCGGTGAGCGTGGGCGTCTCCATCTCGCGAAACTGCTACAGGTCGGCGGCAACATGCTGCTGCTCGATGAACCGACCAACGACCTGGATATCGAAACTCTGCGAGCGTTGGAAAACGCCCTGCTGGAATTCCCGGGCTGCGCGATGGTTATCTCGCATGACCGCTGGTTCCTGGACCGTATCGCGACCCACATCATAGATTATCAGGATGAGGGTAAAGTTGAATTCTTCGAAGGTAACTTCACCGAATACGAAGAGTACAAGAAACGTACCCTGGGTGCGGAAGCGCTGGAACCTCACCGTATTAAATACAAGAAAATGGCGTAACGTTTCGACGAAGCGCAAGCTAAGAGGCTCGCCCCAGTTCGGGCCTCTTTCATCTACACCTTTGTTTTCCTAAATAACGTTTTCTAAATAGCATTGACGCCGATTAATAGGCTTGCCCTACGCCGCTAATAACCCCATTCTCCCTGTCCCACGGGACTTCCCCGCCATATCGTTCCATGACTCAGATATGGGGCCCCGTCCTTGGCGTTAACTTTTTAAGAGCTTCGGAAAGAAAGCCTCATGTTGCAATACAAAATCAATGAAACAAGCCAACGCGGGTGAATTCAGTTTACGACTGGGATAGACGAGGTACATATCGTTAGGCTCGGCCTGCCATTGCGGTAACACCCTCATCAACGTTCCCGCTGCGATAGCTTCCCGACTCAGAAACTCGGGAAGCAAAGTAATGCCGCCATGGGCAATCGCACACGCGCGAGCGTAGAGCAAATTATCCGTGACATGGGAACGCGGCAGCAGACACTGGTAATACTCCTTTTCCCGATGCAAAACCCACTCGGTCCAGGCACGATGCGCAATGCAACAGTGCTCCTGCAACTGGCGCGGGTGCATCAGCGGAGCCGCATGTTTGAGATAGCCGCCGGACGCCACCAGATAACGCGGCGTTAATCCCAGAGCTCGGCCTATCAGAGATGAATCCTGTGGTTTACCGGTACGCAAGCCAATGTCAAACCCATCGGCCACCAGATCGATCACGGTGTCCGATACCGAGACTTCAAGCATGACCGCAGGAAAACGCTGTTGAAACTCCGCCGTCAATTCCGCCAGAAGGGTCGCCCCCACGCCAGCCGGGCTAGTGATGCGTAATCGACCACTCGGATTATCCCGCAAATGCTGGATCGTGAGATCCGCGCGCTCCTGTGCCTGCAGCATCTCCTGACAGTGAATCAGGTAGCGCTCGCCCGCGAAGGTAAGATTAACTTTTCGGGTAGTGCGGTTCATTAATCGCAGTCCGAGCCGTTGTTCTAACAGACTGACGCGCTGACTCAGGCTCGACTTCGCCATACCCGCCCGCTGCGCGGCCTGAGTGAAGCTACCGCTTTCAGCGACCAAGGCAAACAGCGCCATGTCTTTAAGCTGGTTAAACATAATTGTTCTTCTTATCCGAACACTGCGTTATTTATTGTACACCTTATCAGCATCTCTTTGTCGTTCTACACTGTGTTGTACGCATAAATCGACTCCAACACTTTGCAGAACGGGAGAGCTCACTATGACAGCAACAGCAATTGCGGTTGATCCTAAACAACCGGAAAACTTTATCGAAATCACTCAGGACATTCCGGCTCCCGGCGACCACGATCTCTTGGTTGCCGTCAAAGCGGTTTCTATTAACCCGGTCGATACTAAAGTGCATGCCATGCTGCGCGCCGACGGCTTGAAAGCCCCGCGGATTCTGGGGTGGGACGCCAGCGGCGTCGTGCTGAAGGTGGGTAAGGCTGTATCGGGTTTTCAGGAAGGCGATGAAGTCTGGTATGCCGGTGATATTACCCGTCCCGGTAGTAACACCACCCATCAATTGATCGACTCGCGTATTGCGGCGCATAAACCCAAGACTCTGGACTGGGCTTCCGCTGCGGCGCTGCCTCTGACCTCACTGACTGCCTGGGAAGGGCTATTCGAACACCTGCGTATTCAGGATGCGGAAGCGGGAAAAACATTACTGATTATCGGCGGTGCCGGCGGTGTAGGCTCTATGGCTATCTCCCTCGCCGCATTACATAGCAAGGTCACCATCATCACCACAGCCTCCCGTCCGGAGTCCGTCGAATGGTGCAAGCAGCGTGGCGCGCACCACGTGGTAAACTACCGTAATCTGGTAGACACGGTCAAAGAGCAAGGCTTCGAACAGGTGGACTATATCTTCTGCCTTAACGATACCGACGGTCACTGGGACGCCATTGGGCAGTTGATTGCGCCTTTGGGCCAGATTTGCACCATCGTAGAAAACGCGCATCCGCTGGACCAAACCCAGCTCAAACTCAAAAGCGCCGCCCTGCACTGGGAATTCATGTTTACCCGCAGCATGTACACCACGCCGGACATTGCTCGTCAGGGAGACATTTTGCAGCAGGTAGCCCGTGAGGTCGACGAAGGCAAACTGAAAGGAACCGCCAGCAAAGTGCTGAAGGGATTAACGACGGAAACGCTCTCCGCCGCGCACAACACGGTGCTGGAAGGACATACTCAGGGCAAGATCGTGATCGACTGCCAGTAAAAACAAAACCGGCCCTCACAGGGCCGGTTTTCTACCATTAATGACAACAACAGCCATCAGTACAGCAGACGAGCGCGAATGGTGCCCGGAATCGATTTCATCAACTGCAGCGCGGTATCAGCGCTGTCGGTGACCACATCAATCACGACATAGCCAATATCAGCGCTGGTCTGCAGATACTGTGCGGCGATGTTGATGCCTTCGTTGGCGAAAATGGTGTTCAGCTGAGTCATGATACCCGGACGGTTTTCATGAATGTGCAGCAGACGGCTGGCGCGTGCGCTGTGCGTCGGCAAAGACACCTCAGGGAAGTTCACCGCAGACAGCGTAGAACCGTTGTCGGAGTATTTCACCAGTTTGCTGGCCACTTCCCCACCGATGTTTTCCTGCGCTTCCTGAGTAGACCCCCCAATATGCGGCGTCAGCAGCACATTATCGAATTCGCACAGCGGCGACAGGAACGGCTCTTTGTTGGATGCGGGTTCTTGCGGGAATACGTCGATTGCCGCGCCGGACAGATGTTTGCTACTCAGGGCTTCACACAGCGCGGGAATATCCACCACGGTACCGCGTGATGCGTTAATCAGCATGGCGCCCGGCTTCATCTGAGCCAGTTCGTTGGCCGCGATCATGTTTTGCGTACTGTCGGTTTCCGGAACGTGCAGGCTGACAATATCGCTCATTTTCAGCAGATCAGACAGCTGGTTAACCTGCTGCGCATTGCCCAGAGACAGTTTGCTTTCGATGTCGTAGTAATACACGTGCATACCCAGGCTTTCCGCCAGAATACCCAGCTGAGTCCCGATATGACCGTAGCCGATAATGCCCAGATTTTTCCCGCGGGCTTCATAGCTGCCAACGGCCTGTTTGTGCCATTCGCCGCGGTGTGCCTTCGCGTTGGCCCCTGGGACGCCGCGCAGCATCAGCAGCAATTCGCCGATGACCAGTTCAGCAACGGAGCGGGTATTGGAGAAAGGTGCGTTGAAGACCGGGATACCGCGCTTGGTGGCGGACGGCAATTCAACCTGGTTGGTGCCAATGCAGAAACAGCCTACGGCAACCAGTTTCTCCGCAGCCGCGAAGATTTCTTCAGTCAGGTGCGTGCGGGAACGAATGCCGACGAAATGTGCGTCGCGAATCGACTCTTTCAGCGTTTCCGGGTCCAGCGCGCCTTTATGGTATTCGATGTTGGTGTATCCGGCGGAACGCAGGTTATCAACCGCATTCTGGTGTACGCCTTCTAATAACAGAAATTTAATTTTATCTTTTTCGAGTGATACCTTTGCCATTTCCCGACCTTATTTTTCAGACTTCAGATGTGACGGTTTGCAAAACCATTGCCTGCAAACATAACAAAAATTACGCGGGCGGCAATACAAACGATTGCTTGTCGGCGCACAGAAGCCGCAGCGTAAGGCGACATTTGTGGCAAAAAATGCTGCTAAATAAGAGGCCGACCATATAGTGGCTATGCCAAATAAGAAAAAGTGATATTAAGCACCAAAAATGCGGGGTAAAAAATAATGCGCCTGATTACCACAAATCCGGCCTGACGAAACAGGCCGGAGAGAGACGACGAGAGGTTATCGAAGGGACTGACTCACGAGCTTCGTTTGACCGTTTTCACGCCTTCCGGCGTTCCCACCAGCGCAACATCCGCGCCACGGTTGGCAAACAGACCGACCGTCACCACCCCGGCGATGCCGTTGATTCTATTTTCCATCGCAATCGCATCGGAGATATCCAGGTTATGCACATCCAGAATGACATTCCCGTTGTCGGTCACGACGCCCTGACGATACTCCGGTTGCCCACCCAGTTTGACCAGTTCCCGCGCAACATAAGATCGCGCCATTGGGATCACCTCAACCGGCAGCGGGAAACGCCCCAGAATATCCACCTGCTTGGTGGCATCGACGATACAGACGAACTGCCGGGCGATGGCGGCGACGATTTTCTCACGCGTTAACGCAGCCCCGCCCCCTTTAATCATTTGCATATGGCCATTGATTTCGTCCGCACCGTCCACATACACGTCCAGCACATCCACTTCATTGCAATCAAACACCGGAATACCGAGGCTTTTCAGCTTGGCGGTGGAGGCGTCCGAACTGGAGACGGCGCCCTCGATCTGATCTTTCATGGAGCCCAACGCATCAATAAAATGCGCCGCCGTCGAGCCTGTGCCAACGCCGACGATAGTACCGGGGCGGACATAGTCCAGCGCGGCCCAGCCGACGGCTTTTTTCAGTTCATCCTGTGTCATGGTCTGATTGCCTGTTGCTTTAAAAAGTGCGCGTATTATAAAGCAGACGTTGTCGAAAAGGCGTGATTTAGCGTTTGCGTCGACACAAATTTCAGGAGTTCGCAGGTAAAAGCGTCATTTATTAGAGAGGTGACCCGAAAAATTATGGCATAGTGAAAAGAGTAATATTTTTCAC